>NZ_JADNLF010000003.1:0-369192 GCF_015555825.1 Bacteroides clarus
GTTGCCGGTTCGTTAGACAATTGTCTAACGAACCGGCAACGGCTGTTGAACGAATTAGCATTCGGCATTAAAGATATTAATAAATCCGATAGGAATACATAAACCCTGCGAATACGGGTATAATTTCCAGCGACAGAAACTACCAGAAAGCAATAGGATTTAAAGAAAAACTACTTGATGGAGAATGTCGTCGTAGTATAGGAAATAGGTATTTTAATCGTTCAAAGAGATAGAAATAAATTCATAAGACTCTAAACATCGGTATCTATCTATTTTAATAAAGAATAGTTCTTGTTAATCAAACGTAAAATAGTAACTTTGCAACAATTTCAGATACTTAATGGGTTAAGGCTGAAAAGGACATAGTTAACAAAGAGCGTTTGATATATTATCCTACTGTGAAATCTGGACAATTTCATTCTTCAAGGATAATAAGCAAGAACGCTCACGTCAATGTTATATACCTATCTCGAAAAGATAGTCTATATATCGTTTGGCGTGGGCTATTGTTTATTACTTGAAGAAAGGCAGTCCAGAGCCTCGCAGTGGTAATATTCAATAGTTCCCACGTCTCTTTTTTGTATAATAGCCAGTAGGGAACACTGACTACAATATATATCTGCAAGAAACAGACAGTGCTTATTTTTTAGTATAGCCAATTAAAACTGTGTACAGTTATCATTATATACCTCACATTGTACACATCACTACTGACTAACCACTTTCTATTGGAAATGTGGAAAACAACTTATATTAATTGTTAAAACATTCATTATTTATGCAGAAGAAAAACATACTTTCATTTATGATTATGGCAGCTATAATGACTATATTCTATAGCTGTAAGACTAATACCGATGATTTATGGGAAAACATTTATCAATTAGATAACAGAATAACCTCATTGGAAAAACTTTGTAAACAGATGAATGGAGATATCAGCTCTTTGCAGAGGCTGGTACAAGCATTACAAGACAACGTCTGTGTTACTAAAGTTATACCTGTCAAAGAAGGCGATAAGATTATAGGATATACAATTTCCTTTACAAAAGGTGACCCTATTACTATTTATCATGGAGAAAAAGGGGAACAAGGTGATAAAGGGGAACAGGGAGATAAAGGAGATAATGGTGCTGTTCCTATTATTGGTGTAAAACAATATACTGATGGGGTATACTATTGGACATTAAATGGAGATTGGTTAAAGGATGACTTTGATAATATGATTAAAGCAGTGGGAGTGGATGGAGCAGATGGAAGTAATGGCGTTGATGGTGAAGATGGAGGAGATGGAGAAAATGGTATCACACCATTACTTGAAATAAGAAATGGTCGCTGGTACTTATCCACTGATAATGGAAAAACATGGTCTGATATAGGCCAAGCTACTGGCAATGACGGAAAAGACGGTGCTGATGGCACCGATGGTAAAGACGGCGTAAACGGTAAAGATGGCGATAGTGTGTTTCAAGAAATAGATTATAAGTCAAGTAATGACTATGTTATTTTTACATTAGCGAATGGAACAATATTGAAAATACCAACTTGGTATGCTTTTGATAAATTACAACAACTTTGTGAACAGATGAACTCTAATATTTCGTCTTTACAATCGATTATTGAAGTATTGCAACAGAAAGATGCAATAACTAATGTTGAAACAATCAACGAAGAAGGTAAAGAAATAGGATACAAACTTTATTTTGAAAAACATGAACCGGTTATCATTTATCATGGTAAAGATGGACAGGATGGAATCAGTGGCAGTAATGGTGAAGATGGTAAGGACGGTGTCAACGGCACTGACGGTAAAGACGGTGAAACTCCCATTATTGGAGTAAAACAGGATATAGATGAAATATACTATTGGACGCTAAATGGTGACTGGCTAAAAGATAAAAATGGTCATAAAATAAAAGCACAAGGAACTGATGGAAGTAATGGTAATAATGGAACTGATGGTATCAATGGAACTAATGGTAAAGATGGCATTACTCCACAATTAAAGATAGAAGATGGATACTGGTATATATCTTACAACAACGGTGTAGACTGGACAATATTAGGTAAGGCAACTGGGGAGAACGGAACTAATGGAGATAATTTCTTTCAGAATGTTACTGATGATGATGACTATGTTTATTTGATAATGAAAGATGGAAATACTATTACCATACCTAAATATACATCTTTTTCCATCACTTTCCACCAACTTCAAGATTATAAGGTGGCTCCTGGACATAAAATAGAAATCAACTTTTCCATTGAGGGAGGAGATAATGATGTTAAGGTTAGCATAATCGGAGGATATCAATACAGTATTGAATACAATACAGGTGAAAATAGGCAAATAATAGGAGGTAAAATCATATTAACAGCTTCACTTGATGTTAAAACAGAACAAATTATGCTTTTTGCGAAATCCACTAACCACAGCCTTTGGGAATCATTTACGATAACTACAGATTATGAATTCTCCCAAATAGGAGATCTCTATTTCCAAACGGGAATACCGGTGGGTTTCATTTGTAAAGCCAAAAGTGAAGGACAATCAGGAATGCTTATCTCGTGCATTCAATCAGGAACAGTATATATGTTGGATGGTTATGAGAATCCTGAGAAATGGTTGGAGAAATGTCGTGAACTTGATAGTAATTGGTATATTCCATCGTCCAAAGAATTAGTTGAATGTGCGCAAGCAATAGTAGATTATGGATTAGACGAATTTAACCAAACAATGTCGGAATATGGGTATGAAACGCTGAGTGGCAGTTTATGGTCTTCTACAGTAGAAAATAGTAGTAATTCATATGCCATATTTATTAATGACAGTCAAGTAGAAACTAAGTCTATTTCAAGAGGCAATGGCCTCAAAGCGCGTGCCATCAGAAAATTTTAATTGTTGGTTTAAGTAATATATTGGATAACTTATCTTGTTTTAACAGGTTACTAACGATAGTACAGCTGTTGTCAGCCGTAAGAATAGTAACAGCTCTCCAATAAGCTGAGGAGCACGAGTTTAAACCTCGCTTGCACTCTAAAAAATCAGATAGAAACCTTTCGGATTCTATCTGATTTTCTTCTAAGAGAACTCTTTTTTTGAACCTGTTGTTATTGAGTGTATACTGCTCCTAATCCAGTGCCAATACAATAGAGGCGTTAGTTAATACAACAAGCCATACGATGTTAACTTCGTAATGATACGATATTAACTTCTTAGGATGTAATAAGTTAACATCCTTTCCGCATGATTATTAACTTACTGTAACCGATCGGTCATGACGGGGTGTTACGGGGAAAAAGCCTGCATTTATAAACTCTGCAAAAAATAGTGATTACACAATAAACACTTTTCGCACAGAAATTTGTACTTTTGCACTCCGTTTAATGAATCCGAATAGAAAACTTTAAAAACAAAATAGAATGGCAGTAGAATTGAAAGACCTGACCAAACGTAGCGAGAATTATTCTCAGTGGTACAACGAGTTGGTGGTAAAGGCCGATTTGGCAGAGCAGTCGGCTGTGCGCGGATGTATGGTAATCAAGCCTTACGGATACGCAATTTGGGAGAAGATGCAGCGTCAGCTGGACGATATGTTCAAGGAAACAGGACACGTAAACGCTTATTTCCCCTTACTTATCCCGAAATCATTCCTCAGCCGCGAAGCGGAACACGTGGAAGGCTTTGCCAAAGAGTGTGCCGTAGTAACGCACTATCGTCTGAAGAACGACCCGAATGGCGGCGGCGTAGTGGTAGACCCCGCTGCAAAGCTGGAAGAGGAGCTCATCATCCGTCCCACTTCGGAAACTATCATTTGGAACACCTATAAGAACTGGATTAATTCGTACCGCGACCTGCCTATCCTGTGCAACCAGTGGGCAAACGTATTCCGTTGGGAAATGCGTACCCGTCTGTTCCTTCGTACTGCCGAGTTCTTGTGGCAGGAAGGCCACACGGCGCACGCCACTCGCGAAGAAGCCGAGGAAGAAGCGGTACGTATGCTGAACGTCTACGGTGAGTTTGCCGAGAAATACATGGCAGTGCCCGTCGTTAAGGGTGTGAAATCTGCCAACGAACGTTTTGCAGGCGCTCTCAATACCTATACTATCGAGGCGATGATGCAGGACGGTAAGGCCTTGCAGAGCGGTACTTCCCACTTCCTGGGACAGAATTTCGCCAAAGCTTTCGATGTACAGTTCGTCAACAAAGAGAATAAGCTGGAATATGTATGGGCTACTTCTTGGGGCGTATCTACCCGTTTGATGGGTGCGCTTATCATGACACATTCCGATGATAACGGTCTGGTGCTTCCGCCGCACCTGGCCCCGATACAGGTAGTTATCGTGCCTATCTATAAGAATGCCGAAATGCTTGCCAAGATTGACGAGAAGATTGCCGGTATCGTAGCCAAACTGAAATCAATGGGTATCTCCGTGAAGTACGACAATGCCGACAACAAGCGTCCGGGCTTCAAGTTTGCCGATTACGAGGTGAAGGGTGTACCTGTTCGTCTGGTTATGGGCGGTCGTGACCTGGAGAACAATACAATGGAAGTGATGCGCCGTGATACATTGGAAAAAGAAACCCGTTCTTGCGACGGTATCGAAGAATACGTAAAAGACCTGCTCGAAGAAATTCAGGCAAATATCTATAAGAAAGCGTTGGATTATCGCAACAGCCGCATTACTGTGGTAGACAGCTACGATGAGTTCAAGGAAAAGATTGAAGAAGGCGGCTTTATCCTGGCTCACTGGGACGGTACAACCGAGACCGAAGAGAAGATAAAGGAAGAAACCAAAGCTACCATCCGCTGTATTCCGTTTGAATCTTTCGTACCGGGCGATAAGGAGCCGGGCAAATGTATGGTTACCGGTAAGCCGTCTGCCTGCCGCGTGATATTCGCACGTTCTTATTAATCGGATATTTTCATCCTGCGGAACGGATTTTTCCGTCCCGCGGTACCAATCAACTCATCCCGTGAGACGAATCCGTTCATCTCACGGGATGATTTTTTTTATCCCGTGAGGAAAATAGATATACGTCGTAAGATAACTTTCTTTCTCCCCGGGATAACTTTTTATCCTTGTGAGATAAAATTGTAACCTTCCCCACATACATCTGAAACAGCTTTCGGACATCTTTGTATCATCAAAAAGAAAAGAGATATGAACATGAAACCGAATGGAAACGATTACACCGTAGAGGCGGCTGCCGGCGGTGGCTTTTATGCCTATTTTATGAATAATCCTTTGTGCAGCGCCTATGGCGACACGCCGGATGAAGCTTGTGAGAATCTGGAACAACTTGTAGACGAATTCGTCAGCGATATGTATATGGTTGAGGAATTCGTATAAATGCACTATACAGAGATATTTCATCCTTTTTACGTATAACAATTCCATAAATTCTCTTGAAGTCATGCCTGTGCGACGCCGGCGTGGCTTTTACCGAAAACGTGTAAAGTAAACAACATACAAACTGTACAAAGATGAAAGTTCTTTTTATTGTTCAAGGAGAGGGTCGGGGGCATCTCACCCAAGCCATTGCCATGGAAAGGCTTCTGCGCCGCAACGGACATGAAGTAGCGGAAGTGCTGGTGGGTAAAAGCAATTCCCGTCATCTGCCCGGGTTCTTCAATCGCAGTATTCAGGCTCCGGTAAAGCGCTTTCTCAGTCCGAATTTTCTGCCGACACCTGCCAATAAGCGGGTGAGCCTGTCGCGCAGTGTGGCGTACAACCTTGTCAAAGTACCGGCCTATCTGCAAAGTATGCGCTACATTCATCGGCGCATCAAGGAAACCGGCGCGGAACTGGTCATTAACTTTTATGAACTGCTGGCCGGACTTACTTATCTGGCGTTTCGTCCGTCCGTGCCTCAAATCAGTATCGGTCACCAGTACCTCTTTCTGCATCGCGATTTCGAATTTCCCGCCAAGAGCCGGTGCGGTTTGTGGCTTCTGCGTTTCTTCACCCGGCTCACCTGCATAGGAGCATCCCAAAAGCTTGCGCTCTCCTTTCGTGAAATGGAAGACGATGAACGTGCCCGTATTCGTGTCGTACCGCCGCTGCTTCGCCGTGAAGTGCTTTCCTGCGAGAGCGTAGAGGGTGATTATCTGCACGGATATATGGTGAATGCTGGTTTCGGCGAAAACATAAAGGCGTGGCATAGGGAACATCCGGAAGTGCCGCTTCATTTCTTTTGGGACAAGCAGGATGAAGCGGAAGTGTGTAAGGTAGATGGTACGCTGAGCTTTCATCAGATTGACGATATGAAGTTTCTTCACTATATGGCGGGGTGCAGGGCGTATGCCACAACCGCAGGGTTTGAATCGGTTTGCGAAGCGATGTATCTGGGTAAGCCTTTACTGATGGTTCCCGCACATATCGAGCAGGATTGTAACGCATACGATGCCGCCCGTACAGGAGCGGGCGTTGTTTCTGACGAATTCGATTTGCGGCGGTTGCTGAACTTCTCCGAGAATTATAAGCCGGACGCGCATTTCCGCTATTGGGTGCAAAGCTGCGACCGACGGATAATGCACCATATAGAGGCGGCTATGTGCTTGTCATACTATCCCTCTCCGGTTTTTCCTTATTCATATTGTAATATGTCCGACATGGTATTGTAATACTTATTGCATACTTTTGCCCGCAAATCATTGATAAATATATACAGATGATTAATAAGAAGACACTATCAGAAGCGTATGTAGACCGCGATTTGAGTTGGATGTACTTCAACCGGCGCATCCTACAGGAAGCTGCTAAGCCGCAGGTACCCTTACTGGAGAGGTTGAGCTTTCTCGGTATTTATTCCAATAATCTGGATGAGTTTTTCCGTGTCCGCATGGCTACGCTCGGTCGCATTGCCGAGTGCGAGGATAAAAGCCTGCGTTCGGAGCGCGAGCATGCCCGCCAGCTTATCAAGCAAATCAACAAACTGAATAACAAGTATGCCAAAGAATATGAGCACGCCATCCATGAGGTAACCCGGCTGTTGCGTGAGGAAAACATCTTCCTGCTGAAAGAGGATGAGCTGGATGAAGGACAGCAACTGTTCGTGCGTCAGTTCTACCGCCAAAAGTTGAGCGGTTTTGTCAGTCCCGTATGGCTTTCGGCAGTCAGGCAGCTGACGGATGAAACGGATGAGAACATCTATTTGGCTGTCAAGATGCAGGCCGAAGGTAGGAAAAGTTTTGATTATGCACTGATTGCGCTTCCCGTAGCCGAGTGCGGGCGTTTTGTGCGTTTGCCGGATAAGGAAAGCGGGAGCTATCTGATGTATTTGGACGATGTAATCCGCTACTGCCTGCCGATGATATTCTCCGGGCTGAACTATGTCTTTTTCAAGGCGTATGCGTTCAAGTTTACAAAGGATGCGGAAATGGAGATAGACAATGACTTGCGCAACGGCATGCTGCAAAAAATATCCAAAGGAGTGAAAAGCCGCAAGAAAGGTGATGCCCTGCGGGTGATTTACGATGCCGACATGCCGAAAGACTTGTTGAAGCGTGTAATGAACAAGCTGAATTTGGACAAGTTGGATACGGTGTTGGGTGGCGGACGTTATCACAACCACAAGGATTTGATGTCGTTTCCGGATTGCGGCCGCAAGGATTTGAAATATCCCGCATGGGAGCCTGTCGTAAAACCGGAACTGGACGGCAACGAGAGTCTGCTGAAGCTGATACAGAAAGGCGACCGCTTTATCCATGTACCGTATCACAGCTTTGATTATTATATCCGAGTGTTGCAGGAAGCGGCGGTCAGCAAAGAAGTGAAAAGCATCAAGACAACGCTCTATCGTCTTGCTAAAGATTCGAAGGTGGTGAAAGCCCTTATCTGTGCCGCCCGCAACGGGAAAAAGGTAACGGTGGTTATCGAACTCTTGGCGCGCTTTGACGAAGCTTCCAACATCGGTTGGTCTAAGAAGATGCAGGATGCGGGCATCCATGTAATTTTCGGAGTGGAAGGTCTGAAAGTACATTCCAAGATTACCCATATCGGCATGAAAACAGGAAATGATATAGCCTGCATCAGTACGGGAAACTTCCATGAGGGGAATGCACGTATGTACACCGACTATATGCTGATGACTGCCGCGCGCAATGTGGTGCACGATGTCAATTCCGTATTTATATTCATCGAGAAGCCCTATTCACCTGTGCGTTTCAAAGAACTGCTGGTTTCGCCCAATGAGATGAAGCAGAAGTTTGTAAAGCTGATAAACGATGAAATCAAGAACAAGCAGGCAGGCAAACCGGCTTATATCCTTGTCAAGATAAACCATATCACGGATACGGCTATGGTAAAGAAACTCTATGAGGCTTCCGCCAACGGTGTGCCTGTCAAACTGCTGGTACGTGGCAATTGTTCTCTGATGGCGGGTATTTCCGGTGTGAGTGATACGATATGTATCAACGGCATTATAGACCGCTATCTGGAGCATTCTCGTATCTTCATCTTTGCTGCGGGTGGAGAGGATAAAACCTTTATCGGTTCTGCCGACTGGATGCCGCGCAATCTGGACAATAGGGTGGAAGTAGTGACTCCCGTGTACGATCCGCTGATTAAAGCCGACTTGCGTAAAGTCATCGAATTCGGGCTTCGTGATAATTGTCAGGGAAGCATTGTCGACGGAAGCGGAGAGAATCGTCCTTGGACTACAGAAAACGATGTGCCGTTCCGTTCGCAAGAGGAACTTTATAAAAGTTATAAGGAATAAAAAGCATTATAAGTAAAAAGAATGAATGGAAAATGTTATGCCGCTATCGACATCGGCTCTAATGCTGTGCGGCTACTTATTAAAAAGGTTAAAGAGGATGAAAATCTGGTGAACAAGCGTCTTTCCAAAGCGATGCTCCTTCGCGTTCCGTTGCGATTGGGCTTTGATGTTTTCGCTTTGGGAGAGGTTTCCGATGTGAAAGCCGTGAAACTGCGCCGCTTGATGAAAGCTTTCCGCCAGTTGATGAAAATATACGAGGTGACGGATTATCGTGCGTGCGCCACGTCTGCCATGCGCGACGCGAAGAATGGAAAATCCATCATAAAGAAGATACTGAAAGATACGGGCATCAATATTGAAGTGATTGACGGGCAGGAAGAAGCACGGATGATATACAATAATCATATAGAATGTCTGGAAGACCGCATGGGAAATTACATCTATGTGGATGTGGGCGGCGGAAGTACAGAAATCAATTTGCTGACAAACGGTGAACTGGTGCAATCGCTTTCTTATAATATAGGTACGGTGCGCATGTTGAGCAATGCCGTTAAGGCAGAAAGCTGGCAACAAATGAAGGATGATTTGCAACGTCTTACGGCTGACTTTCAGGGAATCAATATCATCGGTTCGGGGGGAAACATCAATAAACTGTATCGTCTTGCCGATAAAAAGGATAAGAAGAAACTGCGCCTGCCCGTTCAGTCTTTACAGGTTTTGTATGACGAATTGCAACCGCTTACTCCCGAACAGCGTATGGAAGCTTTCAGTCTCAAGGCCGACCGTGCAGATGTTATCGTGCCTGCCGCAGAGATTTTCCTCACGATTGCAGAGGTTGTGAAAGCGGAATATATACATGTGCCTGTCATCGGCTTGGCAGACGGTATCATCGATAGTTTGTACACTAAAAATCTGTTGCAGCAGGGGTAATAATCCTTGTTACTTTACGATAGTAGTCTCACTGGCCGACGAGGCTACTATCGTTTACTTGCATGACTACTCTCGCAAACCGACAAGGCTACTTTCGCAGGCTGTCTATATTGTTTTCATCATCATTTCCTTTTCTATTGTTTCTGCTGCTGGCGTAACCTTTTTAATTTCCACTTGTTCCAGAAGAGCAGCTCATTCCATTTATTGAAGTCTTTCTTGAAGACGATACCTATGCCCTGAGTGGTGAGGTTGGTCTTGGTGTAGTAGCGGTCGTTGGTTTCGTTATACGCTTTCAGGCGTATGTCACCGGAACGGTTTACGAGCCATTCGGCCTGAAAGTCACCTACGAAGTTCGTGTTTGCCATCGGGTTGTCGCGATAGCCGAAGTTACCGTTGATAAGCAGGCGGTTGTTTAGCAGTTGCCCGGAGAGCATTGTCTCGAATTCCATGTCGGTCCAGCCTTTTTCTCCGGTACTGAAGTTCGTGCCGAAGTTCCAGTTGTTGCTGTCTATAATCTGTGAAAGCGCATTGTTCAACTGTCCGGACAGGGTGGAAGACAGTACGCTCGACATCATGTTGGAGTTGCCGGTGGCATCCACATTCTCCGGGGTATAGAACTTGCCGATACCCAGCAGGTAGAGTATCTGCATATTCATCTGCTCGTCCGTAGGGATATAGTTACGCACCAATGCCTGCACTTCATCGCGCTCGTTGGGCAGTTCCAGGCTCATTTTGATGTCCGGCGAGGTGAGTTGCCCGGTCAGAGCCATAAGGCAGTTTACCTTGATGTTGGTTTGATTGACGTAGTTGCCGGCGTCGGGTACAAGGTCGTTCAGCGAAGCGGAGTTCACGAGGTAACCGGCCTGGATGTCGAGGGTGGCATCGAGCGGCGGTCCGTTGAAGGTGATGGTACTTCCGTCTTTGATGATGAAGTCCTTACGGATTACTTCCTGCAAACTGAATTTATACACTCCCTGACTGATGCGATAACTGCCGAACATCTTCACATCTCCCTTATTGTAGAATTCGGTACGGATGTTCCCCGTACCTTTTCCGCTGATGTAGTCGCCTGCAATGGGGTCCATGATAATTTTCATGGTAGCGTCCGGTGTGGCGTCTATCAAGAGATTCAGACGGATATCGGTATCGCTTTCCTTTTCCCGGACTTCTTTTTGGGCTTGCTCGAACTCGGATATAAGTACGATGGAATCTTGGAGTACGCGGCGGGGCGTCTTGTCTACGAAGCGTATAAACTGGTTGCTGACTGCCGAGGCGACACCCTCTTTCATATAGGTGAAGTTGGTGTTGCGGTTGGTGGTCATTGCCACGTCGATGTTTACTCCCTCGGCTGCATTACCGGCAATGGTGGCGTTACCCGTACCATATACCGTGCCGTAGAAAGGAAAATCGGGAGACTCTTTGGTGTTCATTACCAGCATATTGTTGACATCGAATTGGAAACGGTATTCCAGGTTCTTGAAATGTCGGTAATGCAGGTAGCCGTTGGCTCTTCCCTGATGTCCTTGCGTGTCGAAGATGCGGTTGTTGCGGAAAGTAAGCCCGCCCGGTTCGATAAGTATGCTGTCTTTCAGCGAGAAAGTGGTGTTGAGCACATCTACCTTTAGGGAAGCGTCGCCAAACACACGCCCTTCCATTGTCAGCGCTTTGAATTTGCCGTAGAAATGTACGTGGCCGCTGGCGCGTCCGTTGAATTCGGGCGTGATGCTTTGCATATAGTGGTGGATGAACTTCAGGTTGGTACTGTCGGCCTCGATTTGCAAATCGAGCGAGCTGGTGGGCTTTATGGGGTAAATGTAGCCGTACACATGGCTCTTGGCGATGTCTTTCTCGCGTATGCGGGCATCCAGATAGATGCCTTTTACGTCGTGATGCCATTCTCCGTGTATGTTGGCATCGCCTAAAAGTCCTTCGTTCAAGCCGAGGTTGCGGATGAACAGGTCGGTGCTCATTACGGGGGTTTTAAGTACGCCGCTGGCGTATGCAGGGCCGGTGGCTTCACCTTTGAAGTTGACGCCCAGGTCGGCTATGTCGAATACATAGCCTATGTTTATCTCTTTCAGGTTCAGGCGTACGGTGTCCTGCGGCTGTTCGGATACGGTTCCGTTGATACGTAAATGACGCTCTTTATGACTGAAATAGAAATTGTTGACATGTATCTTGCCCGAGTCCACAACGATTTGTGACGGGTGTATCTTCCAGATAGTGTCGTTGAGGATTACGTTCGTCTCCTGCACATTGACAATCGTCTTCAGGGCGGGAATGTCTTTCTTGCCTTTGCGGGCGGGCTTATGCTGTTTATCGTTATCCGTTTCTTGCGATGACTGGCGGATGAATTGCGTTACGGCTGCCAATTTGCCGCTGTATGTTACGGCGCTGCTGTTTCCCCAGTTGAAGATGGCTTGTATCTGGTCGTCTTTGGCCTTGGCTTCCAAAGCGACATTCACCGCGCCGGTTGCTTTCCGGTTGGTAAAGCGGACTTTTGCCTGGAACTGTTCGCCCGGATTTTCGCAGAGAATCACTCCCGATTCAAAGAACTTTTCTCCGTAGCTCAGTCGCGGGAAGTAACCTTCTACGCGCAGGCGTTGCGCTTTGTCGTTGAAGTAGCCTTTCAGCGTGGAGTGGGTATATACTTTCAGCGGTATCTGGAATACGGTGGACAGTATCTCCGTATTGTAAACGTGCAGGTCGAAATAGAAGTTGTTTTCGGTTTCCCGGGGTTTCTTGTCCGGCAATATCAAGGCGGGGATGTAACGCCGCATGATGTTGAGTACGCTGGTAGGCAGGGTCTGATAGGAGTAGTCCCCTTCGATAGTGCCTCGCAGGAAGTTGGAATTGATAGTCAGCCGTTTCTGACGCTCGTCATTCTGAGTGGCGGCAATCCGCAGGTTGTCCATGAAGAAGCTCTGGTCGGGAGCGGTGTATTGCAGGCTGTCAATGTTGATTTCACCGTTCATGTCGTTAATGGAACTTCCGGTGAAGTCGGCTTTTATCTTTACGGATATTTCCGTGTCCTTGTATTTGGGAGTAAGATGAAGGGTGTTCGGACGGAAATGGTCGACATCGGCGCGGAAGTTGAATGTCGGGATTTTGCCGGCTGTGTTGATGGAGCCGTTCAGTTGTATGGCGCCGTTCTCGTCGTCGAATGACACGTTTCCGTTGAAGCCGCCTTGTTTGTATTCACCGTCCAAAGTGATGTTTTCGTAGGTGTAGTCGCTGTAATCTATGGACGCAACAAGCCCTTTCATCGTAACGGACGGGTATCTCTTGGCGTAATGGCTGCCTTTGACATCCATGTTGAAAGTTACTTTCCCGAATTTGTCGTTAGCCAACAGTTTGCCCAGCTCGAATTCCGCGGTCTTTACCGCGCCGGAATAGGAGAAATATCCCTTTTCCTTATCAGAACTGAACTTGACGTCTGTCTTTACAGTACCTATGTCCGTACGCACTTCACCATAGGTAACCAAATCCGTGAAGTACCCGGATATTTCTCCCCGGAAGGATATCGTACCCAAATGCTGTAAGGCCGGCGGAACTCCCTTATAGTCTTTGCTCAGGTTGCGGACGAAGAATGCGATGCCGTCCGGATCGGCGTATAAATTGGACAGATTGCCGAATATATAAGCGTCTTGAGGATGTGAGAGGTCTTGCAGGGACACATCGCCTTTCAGCAGGAAATGGTTGTCGGCGGAGATTAGCAGCTTTGGGCAATTAAGCTGGTTGACCGTTCCGTCGGCTTCCGTTTCCAGTCGTAGTTTTTCTTTGAAAGGTTTGAAGGCGGGTACAAAAGCCGATAAGTCCTGCAACACGACTTCCGAAGGCAGCATACGGAATGAGAAGCGGACGTCATCGGCGAAATTGCCGAGAGAACCCAGACTGTCATACTCCATACGGATAGTATCCATTGACAGGGAAGTGTTGGGTAAATCAATGGCAAAGTTCTCTATCCGCATGTTTTGGTTGTTGGCTACTATCTTAAGGCTCAGCTTCTTCAATTCAAAGCCGGAGTGTTCCTCTTCAACACTCATCCGCTTGATGGCGGCATTGATAGAGTCGCTTTGAAGCGCTTTCAGTGAGATGTTGGCAAGGATATTGGACAGACGGATGTGCTGCGGATTAAACTTTCCCGGAGTTTTTCCGGCAGAGAGGACATCATAGGATATTCTTCCGCGACGTATCAGCAGTGAGTTGATGCGAAGGTCCAGATTGCTCTTTTTCTTAACGGTGTCTTTGGAAGCGAAAGCGTCGAGTATAAACTGGAAATTGGTTTCAGCCTGTGGCGTAGGTCTTTCCAGATTGGCATTGAAGCTGAATAGTTGCACGTTTCCGATGGATATTTTTCCGTTGAACAAGGGGAGTATCTCGAACTTGGCCGACAGACGGCCTATTTTCAGCAAATCTTTCCCCGATTGGTCGTTCAGTATTAAGTCATCAATGATGATTCGGTTCAGCAGGCCTATGTTTATCTGCCCTACAGTAAGCCGGCTGCCCAGTACGGAACTCAGTTCCTGGGCTACGAGTACGGACATCCGGTGCTGGACATAAGGAATGTTCAGCAATAAAATTATCCCGATATAGAGTCCCAATACTATACCGATTACCCAGCGTACTGTCGTTTTCAGCGTTCTGATAGGCGATTAATTTTTTGTTCAGCCAACAAAAATATGAAATAATACGTTATGGATACTACTTTTATCACTACTTTTGCAGCGTTTAAACGTAAATAAACACTATGAGTACAATAATCTTAGGAATAGAATCTTCATGCGATGACACTTCTGCAGCAGTCATCAAGGACGGCTACCTGCTATCGAATGTCGTGGCCAGCCAGGCAGTTCATGAGGCTTATGGCGGGGTAGTGCCCGAATTGGCTTCACGTGCGCATCAACAGAATATAGTGCCGGTGGTGCACGAGGCGTTGAAGCGTGCCGGAGTTACCAAAAAGGAACTGAGCGCTGTGGCGTTTACGCGCGGTCCGGGATTGATGGGTTCTTTGTTGGTAGGCGTGTCGTTTGCCAAAGGGTTCGCCCGTTCTTTGGGTATTCCCATGGTGGATGTTAATCATCTGACAGGACATGTGTTAGCTCATTTCATTAAAGCGGAAGGTGAAGATAATGTGCAGCCTGAGTTTCCTTTCCTTTGCTTGCTGGTCTCCGGTGGAAATTCCCAGATTATTTTGGTGAAAGCTTACAATGACATGGAAATCTTGGGACAGACAATCGATGATGCCGCAGGTGAAGCCATTGATAAATGTTCCAAGGTAATGGGGCTGGGTTACCCCGGCGGACCGATTATCGACAAGCTTGCGCGCCAGGGCAATCCTAAAGCGTTTACTTTCAGCAAACCTCATATTCCGGGGCTGGATTACAGCTTCAGCGGACTGAAAACCTCATTCCTGTATTCGTTGCGGGACTGGATGAAAGATGATCCCGATTTCATCGAACATCACAAGACGGACCTGGCCGCTTCGCTGGAAGCTACTGTCGTCGATATATTAATGGATAAATTGCGTAAAGCCACAAAGCAATACAACATAAAGGAAGTGACCGTTGCAGGCGGTGTATCGGCCAATAACGGCTTGCGTAACTCTTTCCGCGAGCATGCCGAAAAGTATGGTTGGAATATATTCATTCCCAAATTCAGCTATACAACGGATAATGCCGCAATGATTGCCATTACCGGATATTTTAAGTATTTGGATAAGGATTTCTGCCCGATAGAGGCTCCGGCTTATTCACGTGTCACTTTGTAAGGTTCTATATATAATAAGGTATGAAACCGGAAGAGGAGATAGGAGAATTGTTGAAAGCGAAGAATTTGTCCCTTTCCACCGCTGAAAGTTGTACCGGCGGCGGAATAGCAGCCTTGATAACTTCGGTTCCGGGGAGCTCGGAGTTTTTTAATGGCGGCATTGTGGCGTATTCTAATGAAATAAAGAAGGATTTGCTTCATGTTTCCGCCGAAACTCTGGCTAAATACGGCGCGGTGAGCCGGGAAACCGTTATCGAAATGGTGAAAGGTGCGATGAAAACGCTGAAAACGGATTGTGCGGTTGCCACCTCTGGTATTGCAGGTCCCGGTGGCGGTACACCGGAAAAACCGGTAGGTACGGTGTGGATAGCCGCTGCATATAAAAATGACATCGTAACCATGAAGCAGGAAGGAGACCGCGGAAGAGCGGGAAATGTACAGTCGGCTATTCAAAATGCCCTGTCGATGCTCTGTGACAAGCTAAAATGAGGAAAAAATGTTCTCGCACAATGAATTATTTTAGGAAAAACTTGTTTTGTAACGATAAAAGTGCTTACTTTGCGCTCTGTTTGAAATAAGTATAGATAAAAACTATAAAATAAAGATAGAAATGTCGAAGATTTGTCAAATTACCGGAAAGAAAGCCATGATTGGCAACAATGTTTCACACTCAAAGAGAAGAACAAAAAGAACCTTTGATTTGAACTTGTTTAACAAGAAGTTCTATTATGTAGAACAGGACTGCTGGATCAGTCTGAGCATTTGCGCTAACGGCCTGCGCATTATTAATAAAAAAGGTTTGGATGCTGCTTTGAAGGATGCAGTAGCTAAAGGTTATTGTGATTGGAAAAGCATTAAAGTAATTGGCTAAAAGTAGAGGAGAATACTGATTATGGCAAAGAAAGCAAAAGGTAACAGAGTACAGGTGATTCTGGAATGCACGGAACACAAGGATAGCGGTATGCCGGGAACTTCTCGTTATATTACGACGAAGAACAGAAAGAATACTACCGAGAGATTGGAATTGAAGAAATACAATCCGATTCTGAAGAGAGTAACAGTACACAAAGAAATCAAATAATAATAGTATAACCCATGGCAAAGAAAACAGTAGCAAGTTTGCACGATGGTTCTAAAGAAGGTCGTGCTTATACGAAAGTTATCAAGATGGTTAAGTCTCCGAAGACCGGCGCTTACATCTTCGATGAGCAAATGGTTCCTAACGAAAAAGTACAAGACTTTTTCAAAAAATAAGATAAATGCAGTTGCTGTGAAGCACTGATTACTTATAAAGCTCCTCTCACCGAATCTATCGGTGGGGGGATTTTTTTTGTTATTAAATCGCTTCAACTTTTATTATTTGTTAGTTTTGTTATATCTTTGTAGCATAATGTATTGTACAAAAAGGTAGACTATGGGATTTTTTAGTTTTTTCTCAAAAGAAAAGAAGGAAACGTTAGATAAAGGATTATCTAAAACAAAGGAAAGTGTATTCGGCAAGATAGCTCGTGCTGTGGCTGGAAAGTCGAAAGTGGATGATGAAGTGCTGGATAATCTGGAAGAGGTGTTGATTACTTCGGATGTGGGTGTGGAAACTACGTTGAAGATAATTGAACGTATCGAGAAGCGTGCCGCAGATGAAAAATATATGAACGCGCAGGAACTGAATATGATTTTGCGCGATGAAATCGCTGCTTTGTTGACTGAGAATAACTCGGACGATGTAGATGATTTTGAAACTCCGATTACGAAGAAACCTTATGTTATTATGGTGGTCGGAGTGAATGGCGTAGGAAAGACTACAACCATCGGTAAATTGGCTTATCAATTTAAGAAAGCCGGTAAATCTGTTTATTTGGGTGCGGCCGATACTTTCCGTGCGGCAGCCGTAGAACAGTTGGTAATATGGGGCGAGCGTGTAGGCGTTCCTGTTATAAAGCAAAAAATGGGTGCCGACCCTGCTTCCGTGGCATTTGATACTTTAAGCTCTGCGGTAGCCAATAATGCTGATGTGGTGATTATTGATACGGCCGGACGTCTGCATAACAAAGTAGGCTTGATGAATGAGCTGACTAAGATTAAGAATGTAATGAAAAAAGTCGTACCTGATGCTCCCAATGAGGTATTGCTTGTTTTGGACGGTTCCACCGGACAAAATGCATTCGAGCAGGCCAAGCAGTTTACTTTGGCTACGGAAGTTACGGCAATGGCTGTAACCAAGTTGGATGGAACGGCTAAAGGCGGTGTTGTGATAGGTATTTCCGATCAGTTCAAAATTCCGGTAAAATATATCGGTCTGGGAGAAGGCATGGAAGATTTGCAGGTGTTCCGTAAAAAAGAGTTTGTCGATTCGTTGTTTGGGGGAAATGCATGAAACGGAAAACCATTGATATTATAACATTAGGTTGTTCTAAAAATTTGGTGGATTCGGAGCATTTGATGCGTCAATTGGAAGAAGCGGGTTTTCATGTGACGCATGATGCCGAACGTCCGAAAGGACAGATTGCGGTAATTAATACTTGCGGTTTCATCGGTGATGCAAAGGAAGAGTCCATTAATATGATTCTTGAATTTGCGCAGGCCAAGGAAGAAGGGAGTTTGGAGAAACTCTATGTCATGGGCTGCCTGTCGGAACGTTATCTGAAAGAACTGGCCATTGAAATTCCTCAGGTTGACAAGTTTTACGGCAAGTTCAACTGGAAAGAACTGTTGCAGGATTTGGGCAAGGCATATCATGATGAACTGCACATAGAGCGTACATTGACCACTCCCCGGCATTATGCATATCTGAAAATATCGGAAGGATGCGATCGCAAATGTTCGTATTGCGCTATTCCTATTATTACGGGGCGGCATATATCGCGTCCGGTGGAAGAAATTCTGGATGAGGTGAAATATCTCGTAGCTCGTGGAGTGAAAGAGTTTCAGGTTATTGCGCAAGAGTTGACCTACTATGGCGTAGATTTGTATAAAAAGCAGATGTTGCCCGAATTAATCGAAAGAATCTCCGAAATACCGGGTGTGGAATGGATACGTCTGCACTATGCCTATCCGGTTCACTTTCCTATGGATTTATTCCGGGTAATGCGCGAACGTCCTAATGTCTGCAAATATATGGATATCGCTTTGCAGCATATCAGTGATAATATGCTGGATAAAATGCGCCGCCATGTAACTAAGGAAGAAACTTATCGGCTGATAGAAAAATTCCGTGAAGAAGTTCCCGGTATTCATTTGCGTACTACCCTGATGGTAGGGCATCCCGGAGAAACGGAAGCGGACTTTGAGGAATTGAAAGAATTTGTCCGCAAGGTGCGTTTCGATAGAATGGGTGCGTTTGCGTATTCCGAAGAAGAGGGAACGTATGCTGCGGCCCATTATGAAGATGTCATTCCCCAAGAAGTGAAACAAGCTCGTTTGGATGAGTTGATGTCTATTCAGCAAGGTATTTCAGCAGAACTGAGCGCGGCAAAAGTAGGTAAACGGATGGATGTGATAATCGACCGTCTGGAAGGTGATTATTATATCGGACGCACAGAATTTGACTCTCCCGAGGTGGATCCGGAAGTATTGATTGAGTGCGGAAACAAGGTTTTGGAGATTGGTAACTTTTACCGGGTGGAGATAATAAACTCCGATGATTTCGACCTTTTTGGCCGAGTTCTTTAAAGATTTTTTCTGAACTTCTTGTATATATGGGGAAGATTTGCTAATATAGCACCGTAGTTCACAATTTTAAAGCTTGGATTTTGAATAACAAAGAATTTACTTCTGAATTGTCACGACGATTGGGGTATACTTTAAAGGATACCTCGGAATTGGTTACATCTTTGTTGTCGGATATGACGCGGCAGTTGGAGGACGGGAATACGATTTCCGTACAAGGCTTTGGAACATTCGAAGTTAAAAAGAAAGCGGAACGTATATCTGTCAATCCTACAACGAAGCAACGTATGTTGGTTCCGCCGAAACTGGTGTTAACCTATAAGCCCAGTACGTTGTTAAAAGATAAGTTTAAGTAGTCTTTCTTTTAAAATCTCCCATATTATGAATGAAAAACTAAACATACAGGACTTGATTGACTTGCTGGCTGAAAAGCATGGCATGAGCAAGAAGAATGCTGATAGTTTTGTGAAGGAATTTTTCCAGTTGATAGAAGAAGCGCTGGAAAAAGACAAATATGTGAAGATAAAGGGATTGGGGGCTTTTAAGCTGATTGATGTGGAAAGCCGTGAAAGTGTCAATGTCAATACCGGAGAACGTTTTGAGATACAAGGACATACTAAAGTTTCGTTTACTCCGGAACCTGCTCTGAAAGATATTATCAATAAGCCGTTTTCGCATTTTGAAACGGTTGTGCTCAATGACGGCACTGTTTTGGAAGATACCCCTATAGATAGCGGCAATGAGGATGAGGAAGAAGCAGAGCAAAAGACAGAAGGGGGAATGTCGGGAGAAGCTGAAGGTTCTCAAGGTGTGAAAGACGCCGTAAACGTGCCCCCGGTAGAAGTTGTACGGGAAGCAATTGCGGATATTCCTGAAGCAATCGAAACTCCGAAAGAAACTGAAAGTTTGGTGGAAACGAGTTCTTCGGAAGAAGCGAAAAGTTGCTCGGAGGAAATTACTGTAAGTCCGGAAGAAAAAGCTGTGGAAACCCTTTCTGCCACTTCGGAAGAGGAGGTCGGTGTTGAAGAAGCGAAAGCTGCGAAGACTGATGGACCGACGGAATCTTCTACAATGAAATACTTTATCGGCATTGTTGTTCTTGTTGTACTGTTGTGCGCGGGAACTGTCGTCTATTTGTATTATCCGGATCTGTTTGATAAATTATCAACCAAACCACCGGTAGAAGAAATTGTTGATGCCGAAGTCGATAAACAGACGGATGATGCCGCTTTAACAGATAGTATTGCCGATAAAGATACTGTAATTGTTGTAAAAGTGGATACGGTTTCGATGAAGCCTGCGGTGGAACCCGTAACCAAAAAACCGGATGTATCGGCTGTTGTCAAAGAATCTGCCGCAGTTGCCGCACCTGTATCACAACCTAAAAAACAACCCGGAATCACGTATGTTCCCGATTCCACCAATTATACTATCGTGGGAACGGAAACTACGTATACAATTAAGCCTGGAGAGACATTGACCAGAGTTGCCCTTCGTTTTTACGGTACTAAGGCGCTTTATCCATATATAGTAAAGCATAATCCGGGTGTTATTAAAAAACCGGATAATGTACCTGCGGGTACCACTATAAAGATACCGAAATTAGCGAAGAAGCAGTAAAAATATTACTGCTTCTTTTTTTGTTAAATACTAAACTCTATGAAAGTAGTTTAATCTAAAGGTTTCACATAGTTTTTTAATAAAAATTAGTTGCTATGGTTAATTTATTCCCGTACTTTTGGAAGCAAAATATAATTACCGGCGTTCAGTCGGGGTAAAATGAAAATTAAACATTAAAAATACATTGATTTATGGCTGAAACAATTGATATCCGCGAATTGAACGAGCGGATTGAAAGACAAAGTGCTTTCGTTACCAATCTTACTACGGGCATGGACCAGGTTATTGTAGGACAAAAGCACCTGGTAGAGTCGTTGTTAATCGGTTTATTGTCTGACGGACATGTATTGCTGGAAGGTGTGCCCGGTTTGGCAAAAACATTAGCAATCAAGACACTGGCTTCATTAATCGATGCGCAATATAGCCGCATTCAGTTTACGCCGGACTTGTTGCCGGCGGACGTTATCGGTACAATGGTTTACAGTCAGAAAGACGAGACTTTCCAAGTAAAGAAAGGTCCTGTGTTTGCTAATTTTGTCTTGGCAGATGAAATTAACCGTGCTCCGGCTAAAGTGCAGAGTGCTTTGCTGGAAGCCATGCAGGAGCGTCAGGTCACCATAGGTAAGGAAACTTTCAAGCTGCCCGAACCTTTCTTGGTACTTGCAACCCAGAATCCTATTGAACAAGAAGGTACATATCCATTGCCGGAAGCCCAGGTAGACCGTTTCATGCTGAAAGTTGTGATCGACTATCCTAAATTGGAAGAAGAAAAACTGATTATACGCCAGAATATAAACGGGGATAAGCTGAGTGTGAAGCCTATCTTGAAAGCTGACGAGATTATTGAGGCGCGTAAAGTGGTGCGTCAGGTATATCTGGATGAAAAGATTGAGAAATACATTGTCGATATTGTATTCGCAACCCGTTATCCGGAGAAGTACGATTTGAAGGAACTGAAGGATATGATCGGATTCGGCGGCTCACCCCGTGCGTCCATAAACCTGGCACTGGCTGCCCGCAGTTATGCTTTCATCAAACGTCGCGGTTATGTTATTCCGGAAGATGTACGTGCTGTGGCACATGATGTACTGCGTCACCGTATCGGCTTGACTTATGAGGCTGAAGCAAGTAATATGACTTCGGACGAAATCGTCAGCAAGATATTGAATAAGGTTGAAGTGCCCTAACACGTGGCAAATGCATCCGAAACTCCGGGAATCAGCCGGCATAACCCCTGAGGTTTACACTCGTAATCCCCGGTTTTTTGCCAGCAAACCTTAGGCTTATAGGACGTAAACTTAAGGGTATTCCTGTCGGGAGCAAATGCTAAGGTCTTTTGTTAATGGGATTATTTTAAATAAATCAATGGAAACAACAGAACTCTTAAAAAAAGTCCGTCAAATTGAAATAAAGACACGCGGATTATCCAATAATATCTTTGCAGGTCAGTACCATTCGGCTTTCAAAGGTAGAGGTATGGCTTTCTCCGAAGTGCGTGAATATCAGTTTGGCGACGATATACGCGACATAGACTGGAATGTAACGGCCCGTTTTCATAAACCTTTTGTGAAGGTGTTTGAAGAAGAACGTGAACTGACTGTAATGTTGCTGGTAGATGTTTCCGGTAGTTTGGAATTCGGTACGGTGAAGCAGATGAAGAAAGATATGGTGACGGAAATTGCTGCTACGTTGGCTTTTTCTGCCATTCAGAACAACGATAAGATTGGCGTTATCTTCTTTTCAGACCGGATAGAAAAGTTCATTCCACCCAAGAAAGGGCGTAAACATATACTATACATCATTCGTGAGTTGCTCGATTTCCATCCGGAAAGTCGCCGAACCAATATCCGTCTCGGTTTGGAGTATCTAACGAATGTCATGAAGCGTCGTTGTACTGCTTTTGTTTTATCAGACTTTATCGACCAGGAGAGTTTTAAAAATGCCATGACTATCGCCAATCGTAAGCATGATGTCGTGGCTATCCAAGTATACGACCGTCGTGTGGAAGAATTGCCGGCCGTAGGTCTGATGAAAATAAAAGATGCGGAAACAGGACATGAGCAGTGGATTGACACTTCTTCGCGCGCTGTACGGCGTGCTCACCATGATTGGTGGGTAAACAAACAGGTGGAGCTGAACGATACGTTTACCAAAAGCAATGTAGACAATGTGTCGGTACGTACGGATCAGGACTATGTTAAGGCATTGATGAATTTATTTGCGAAAAGAAATTAATCGGAAAATGAAAAGATATTTATTTCTGATAACATTATTGGCAGCATTGACGGGTAGGACAGTAGCCCAGTCGGTGACGGTGGATGCTACAATTGATTCCTTGCAAATCCTTATTGGAGAGCAGGCTAAAATTAAGCTCCAAGTATCATTGGACACCGATAAGCGTGCTATTTTTCCCGTTTATACCGATACTTTGGTGCGTGGAGTGGAGATTATCGATATAGCCAAGCCGGATACGCAAATGCTGAATGACGGCAGGCGCTCGCTGATTACCCAGGAGTATACTGTTACTTCCTTTGACTCGGCACTCTACTATTTGCCGCCAATGGAAGTGCTTGTCGATAATAAGGCATACCGTTCCAAGGCTTTGGCGTTAAAGGTGTATTCAATGCCGGTGGATACATTGCATCCCGATCAGTTCTTCGGCCCGAAACCGGTAATGAAAGCGCCTTTTGCGTGGGAAGACTGGTATATGGCTATCGCTTGTGCCGTACTGTTCGCTCCGTTTCTGCTATTGCTTATCTACCTCGTGAAACGTATCCGTGATAACAAACCGATTATACGTAAGGTGAAAGTCGAGCCTAAATTACCGCCACATCAATTGGCAATGCAGGAGATAGAACGCATCAAGAGTGAGAAGGTATGGCAGAAGGGGCAGTCGAAGGAATATTATACGGAATTGACAGATGCTATTCGTACTTATATAAAAGATCGTTTCGGCTTCAATGCATTGGAGATGACTTCTTCCGAAATCATTGATAAGTTATTGGAAATGAATGATAAGGATGCGATATCCGATTTGCGTACTCTATTCCAGACCGCGGATTTAGTGAAGTTTGCCAAGCATAACCCGCTGATGAATGAGAATGACGCTAATTTGGTTAATGCGATTGACTTCATCAACGATACGAAGGAGAAAGAAGATGAAAATGCTAAACCGCAACCTACTGAGATTACTGTTATTGAAAAACGTTCTTTGCGTACCAAGATACTGCTTGGCGCAGGAATTGTTGCTTTAGCGGCGGCTCTTGTCGGTTCTCTGGTATGTATAGGTTTGGAGTTGTACAACTATTTTGCCTGATGCAAAAGTGGAAGTGCGCTTTAATCATAAATCGTAATTTGTAAAATTGTAAATATCATGGTTTTTGCCAATATTGAATATTTATTTTTGCTACTGCTGCTTATACCTTATATAGTATGGTATATCATGAAGAGGAAGAATAGTGAGGCTACGCTTCAGATTTCGGACGCTCGTGTTTATGCACATACCCCTAAGAGCTATAAGAACTATTTGCTGCATGCGCCGTTTGCATTGCGGATAATTGCTTTAGCGCTGATTATTATTGTTTTATCCCGTCCGCAAACTACCGATAGCTGGCAGAATAGCGAAATAGAGGGTATTGATATAATGCTTGCTATCGATGTTTCTACCAGTATGTTGGCCGAGGATTTGAAACCTAACCGCTTGGAAGCGGCCAAGGATGTGGCGGCCGAGTTCATCAATGGCCGTCCGAATGATAATGTCGGTATCACGCTGTTTGCCGGAGAGAGTTTTACGCAGTGTCCGCTGACGGTAGACCATGCCGTTCTGCTGAATTTGATAAAAGACGTAAAGTGTGGTCTTATCGAGGATGGTACGGCAGTGGGAATGGGTATTGCCAATGCGGTTACCCGACTGAAAGACAGTAAAGCCAAATCTAAAGTAATCATTCTATTGACAGATGGTACGAATAACAGAGGAGAGATATCTCCGTTGACGGCCGCCGAGATAGCAAAAAGTTTTGGTATCCGTGTTTATACTATCGGTGTAGGAACTAACGGTATGGCTCCATATCCTTATCCGGTAGGCGGAACCGTGCAATATGTCAATATGCCGGTTGAGATTGATGAAAAGACTCTGACACAAATTGCCGGGACAACGGATGGCAATTATTTTCGTGCTACGAGCAATTCGAAGCTGAAAGAGGTATATGAGGAAATAGACAAGCTGGAGAAAACGAAACTGAATGTAAAAGAATATAGTAAACGTCAGGAAGAATATCGTTGGTTTGCGCTGGCGGCTTTCTTGTGTGTGCTGTTGGAAGTTTTGTTGCGTAACTCTATATTGAAGAAGATACCGTAATAATTGCAGACTTTTCCTCTGATATATTTTGTATCGTACGCAAATTTAGTAAATAGTAAATCGTAAATTAGTAAATAAGAAGATGTTTCGATTTGAAGAACCTGCATATTTGTACTTGTTGCTGTTGCTGCCCTTGCTGGCAGCCTTCTACTTATATTCCAATTATCGGCGGCGAAAGAATATCCGTAAATTCGGTGATCCGGTACTGATGGCACAGCTGATGCCGGATGTGTCCAAATACCGTCCGGATGTGAAATTTTGGATGGTGTTTGCTGCTATCGGACTGTTTGCCGTACTGTTGGCTCGTCCCCAGTTCGGTTCTAAACTGGAAACAGTGAAGCGTCAGGGAGTGGAAGTGATGATTGCATTGGATATTTCCAATTCGATGTTAGCGCAAGATGTGCAGCCCAGCCGATTGCAGAAGGCGAAGAGACTGGTGGCACAGTTGGTGGATAAAATGGAAAATGATAAGGTAGGTATGATTGTATTTGCAGGTGATGCATTTACGCAACTTCCTATCACAAGTGATTATATATCAGCCAAGATGTTTTTGGAATCCATTGATCCGTCATTGATTTCTAAACAAGGTACGGCAATTGGGGCAGCCATTAATTTAGCCTCCCGCAGTTTTACGCCTCAAGAAGGTGTAGGGCGTGCGGTGATTGTCATAACTGATGGTGAAAACCATGAAGGTGGTGCGGTAGAAGCTGCCAAAGCTGCTGCCGAGAAAGGTATTCAGGTGAATGTACTTGGTGTGGGTATGCCCGAAGGAGCACCTATTCCGGCGGAAGGAACCAATGATTATCGTCGTGACCGTGACGGGAATGTGATTGTAACCCGCCTGAACGAACAGATGTGTCAGGAGATAGCGAAGGCCGGTAATGGTATTTATGTGCGTGTAGATAACACAAACGGCGCTCAAAAGGCGATTAGTCAGGAAGTCAATAAAATGGCGAAGGCTGATGTGGAAACACAGGTATATACAGAATTCAATGAGCAATTCCAGGCTGTGGCATGGATTATTTTATTGTTATTATTGGCTGAAATGCTGATATTGGAACGTAAGAACCCTTTGTTCCGTAATATTCATTTATTTTCCAATAAGAAATGATGCGTATGTTACAGAAGAGATATATAGGATTGGTTTTACTGCTGTTGATGGCAGTTACGGCTTCGGCTCAAAAAGCCGAACGTGATTTTATTCGTAAAGGAAACCGCTTTTTCAAAGACAGCGTGTATGTCAATGCTGAGGTGAATTACCGTAAGGCATTGGAAGTGAACCCTCAGTCTACAGTTTCTATGTTTAATCTTGGAAATACACTGGCGCAGCAGAATAAGTTGCAGGAGGCTATGGAACAATATGTTGCTGCCACGAAAATGGAAAAGAACAAGGATGGATTGGCTCAGATTTATCATAATATGGGAGTGATTTTTCAGTCGCAAAAGGATTATGCAAAGGCGGTAGAAGCATACAAACAGTCATTGCGTAATAATCCGAAAGATGATGAAACACGTTATAACTTGGCTTTGGCTCAGAAGATGTTGAAAGACCAGCAGCAGAACCAGCAAAATCAAGATCAAAATCAACAGCAGCAGAAGCAAGATCAACAAGAGGATAAGCAAGAGCAGAATAAAGACCAGCAACAGAATAAAGATCAGCAACAACCACCTCAGCCGCAGAAAAAGGACAATGAGATGTCTAAAGAAAATGCCGAACAACTTTTGAATTCTGTGATGCAGGATGAAAAAGACGTACAGGATAAGGTTAAAAAACAGCAAGTTATCCAAGGTGGTCGTTTAGAAAAGGATTGGTAATAAATATAATAAGAAATATATATGAGAAAAATAGTTTTCTTATGGATGGCACTGATGATAGTCAGTATACATGCTTTTGCCGATGGTAAGGTATCGTTTACTGCGTCTGCCCCTGATGCTGTGGCGGTAGGTGATCAGTTCAGGCTATCATATACAGTGACTACACAGAAAGTGAGGGACTTCCGGACTCCTTCCATAAAAGGATTTGATGTGCTTATGGGGCCGAGTCGTTCCCAACAAAAAAGTGTACAGATTATTAATGGGGAAACAACCTCTACCAGCAGTATTACATTTACATACATTTTAATGGCTACTGCAGAGGGGAGTTTTACTATTCCAGGGGCCACTATAACGGCTGAAGGTAATCAGATGGTTTCCAATTCTGTACACATAAATGTACTTCCTGCCGACCAAGCGGGCGGGGGAGCTTCCGGAAATGGTGGAAGACAAAGCGGTTCGACAAGCCGTGCTTCATCAGGAACGTCAGTTTCAAATAGTGATTTGTTTATTACTGCTACGGCCAGTAAGACAAATTTATATGAGCAAGAGGCGTTCTTGTTGACGTATAAGATATATACTTTAGTGGATTTGCGTGGTTTTGATAATGTGAAACTTCCTGATTTTAAGGGGTTTCATTCGCAAGAAGTAGAACTGCCTAATGACCGCAAGTGGAGCCTTGAACATTATAAAGGAAGAAACTATCAAACAACTGTATATCGCCAATTTGTACTATTTCCGCAACAATCGGGAAAGATAACCATCGATGCGGCGCGCTTTGACGCATCGATAGCTAAAGCTACTCATGTAGACGATCCTTTTGAGGCATTTTTCAATGGTGGTAATAATTATGTGGAAGTAAAGAAAACGTTAGTGACTCCTCAATTGACAGTTGACGTGAAAGCTTTACCGGAAGGTAAGCCCGCAGGGTTCTCTGGCGGAGTGGGAGAGTTCAGTATTTCTTCTTCTATAAATAGCACGAATGTTAAAACAAATGATGCTGTTACAGTGAAGCTTGTTATTTCCGGTACAGGTAATTTGAAATTAATTTCTACTCCGGAAGTAAAATTCCCTGAAGACTTTGAAGTATATGATCCGAAAGTTGATAATAAGTTCCGTTTGACAAATGCCGGGCTTTCAGGTAGCCAGGTAATTGAGTATCTTGCTATTCCCCGTAATGCGGGAACGTATAAGATTCCGGCTGTGAAGTTCAGTTATTTTGATATTAAATCTCGGGAATATAAGACTTTAACAACCGAGGAATATGAGCTTCATGTTGAAAAAGGTAGCGGTAATGCCGCTCAAACTATTGCCAACTTCACTAATAAGGAAGATTTAAAGGTTCTGAATGAGGATATACGTTATATTAAGCAGAATAACGTAACGCTTTCTCAGAAGGGTGACTTTTTCTTTGGCTCTTTGCTTTGCTGGTTATTCTATATTGTGCCTGGTATTGCATTTATCCTATTCTTTGTTATTTATCGTAAACAAATTGCTGCCAATGCCAATGTTGCTAAAATGCGTACGAAGAAAGCAAATAAAGTAGCTGTAAAACGTATGAAGCTGGCTGGTAAATTATTGGTTGATAATAAGAAAGATGCCTTTTATGATGAGGTTTTGAAGGCATTGTGGGGGTATATTAGTGATAAGTTGAGTATTCCGGTTTCACGTTTGTCTAAAGATAATATTGAAGGGGAACTTCGCAAATATGGTGTGGATGAAGTATTGATAAAAGATTTCCTTGATGCATTGAATAATTGTGAGTTTGCCCGTTTCGCTCCCGGAGATGATAATCAGGCCATGGATAAGGTTTATTCGGACTCTTTGGAAGTTATCAGCAAAATGGAAAACTCTATAAAACATTAATTGGGAGGACACAATAATGAAGAAAATAATATCCTTAACCTTGAGTTTTTTAATGGTGTTAGTTGTCTGGGGACAAGATGTAGCCACAGAAGATACTTTGGCTGTTGCTAAAGACTCTGTTTCCATAGGCTCACATACAGAATTCGCTGCGACTAAACTGTCAGATGATAATGTAACAAAAGCACAAGGTGATAGTGCATATATGCGAAATGATTATGCTTCTGCTATTCAAATTTACGAGAGTCTGTTGACAAAAGGGGAAGCGGCCGAAATCTATTATAATTTAGGTAATAGCTATTATAAAACTGATGATATAGCCAAAGCTATTTTGAATTATGAACGCGCTTTGCTGTTGCAACCGGGAAATGCTGATGTGCGTGCGAATTTGGAGATTGCACGTTCTAAAACGATAGATAAGGTCGTTTCAGTACCTGATATCTTTTTTGTTACTTGGACTAAATCTTTGATAAATTGCTTAAGTGTAGATGCCTGGGCCAAATTAGGCATCGTATTTTTTATTCTTCTGCTTGTATCCTTTTCTCTTTTCTTCTTTTCCAAACAGATCGTATGGAAGAAGAGTGGATTTATTGCGGGAATTGTATTCTTAATATTTGTTGTATTAAGTAATGTTTTCGCTTCAGAACAAAAAACAGAGTTGATGAATAGAAATAATGCCATAATCTTGTCTCCAAGTGTCACAGTACGTAGTACTCCTAGTGAGAGTGGTACTAGTTTGTTTGTTCTGCATGAGGGACATAAAATTGAAATTAAGGATAATTCTATGCGTGAGTGGAAAGAAATTCGTTTAGAAGATGGTAAAGTGGGATGGGTTCCTGCTTCTGCAATAGAAGTGATTTAGGATAAGCTTATAGCTGAATATAAAGCCCGTATGATATATAAAAGAAAACAGGTTTCTTTTACTTCATGCGGGTTCTTTTTGTATTTATGGAAATGTTAAACATATAATGGAAAAATACAAGTAAATAGTTTGTTTTATCTTTTTTTTTCCTTAAGTTTATAGCGTGATAAAGAAATATCCAAAGTATTAACATTAAATTTATGAATATGAGAACAATAACATTTAATGAACTCCGTAAGATCAAAGACTCATTACCTAGCGGTAGTATGCATAGAATAGCCGATGAACTCGGACTTAACGTTGACACTGTAAGAAATTTTTTTGGTGGTCATAACTTTAAGGAAGGTAAAAGTGTTGGGATTCATTTGGAACCCGGTCCGGATGGCGGTTTAGTAATGATTGATGATACTACCGTTCTTGACCGGGCTTTAAAGATTTTAGACGAAATGGCAGGTGAAACTGCTGAACCCGTTCAGGCTTAAGAAGAGAGAGTAAAAAGGATCCCAATTGCTGAGAAACAATTGGGATTTCTTGTGTGTTTTATAAACGATATAATAAGATGACTTATGGAAGATAAATTAGTAACATTAGCGATTCTGACGTATGCCAAGGCACAGATACTGAAGAATGTTCTTGAGAATGAAGGTATTGAGACTTACATCCATAATGTGAATCAGATACAGCCGGTTGTATCTTCCGGGGTACGTGTCCGTATAAAAGAAAGTGACTTACCGCATGCTCTGAAAATCACTGAAAGTTCAGCATGGCTGTCTGAAGAAGTAGTAGGAGAGAAGGCCCCTAAAATAGAGAAAGGAAGTAACAAGGTTGTGATTCCTGTCGATTTTTCAAACTATTCGTTGAAAGCCTGCGAATTCGGCTTTAATTTTGCAAAAAATATAGATGCTGAAGTTATTTTACTTCATGTTTATTTTACACCTATCTATGCGACATCATTACCATACGGTGATGTGTTTAATTATCAACTGAGTGATGAAGAAAATGTAAGAAACATATTGCAAAAGGTGCATTCGGATTTAAACGCTTTGTCCGATAAGGTAAAAGCTAAAGTCGCTTCCGGAGAATTTCCTGATGTAAAGTATACTTGTGTCTTAAGGGAAGGTATTCCGGAAGAAGAAATATTGCGCTATTCTAAAGAAAACCGTCCAAGGATTATTATTATGGGTACACGTGGTAAAAATCAAAAGGATATTGATTTGATTGGTAGTGTAACGGCCGAAATTATTGAACGTAGCCGTGTACCTGTTTTAGCTATTCCTGAGAATACACCATTTAAGCAGTTTAGCGAAGTCAAGCGTATCGCATTTATTACAAATTTTGATCAACGTGATTTAATAGCTTTTGATTCATTGATTAATAGTTTGAAACCATTTCATTTTTCCGTATCTTTAATACATCTTGCTGATGTAAAAGATACTTGGAATGAGATAAAGTTAGGTGGTATTAAGGAGTATTTTCAAAAACAATATCCGCAATTGGATATTTACTATGATGTGGTGAAAAATGATGATTTTCTTAATAGCTTAGATAACTATATTAAAACCAACCAGATAGATATTATTACATTGACATCATATAAACGAAATATATTTTCTCGTTTATTCAATCCAGGAATTGCCAGAAAGATGATTTTTCATTCTGATACGCCATTATTGGTTATCTATGGACAGCCTTAATTTATCTAACATTAATAAGTACTTATACAGAATAAGGTCTTTATTTTAGATCGAATCTTTTTATTTATAATCGTGATTATGTTTAATATATCAAGAAGGTTACTAAAAAAGAAATAACTACTCCTCTCATAGAATATCACTATAAATAAAATATGTAAAAGAGAGATAGCGCCAAATGTGAGCTATCTCTCTTTTTATTATTATTGCATCATCTTATCAATTTCATCGAATTCCGGACCCATTTGCAAGTTATAGTATACTCGGTACAGTCCATTCAACCATAAATCTTTCTGATCAGGTTTCAGTTCTCTTGCTTTTTCATAATTAGGTCTAGCCTTTTCATAGAAAACTTTCAGTGTAGCTTGATCTTCTTTGTATTTCGGATCATTGACATCAGTAGTAGCCTTCTCTGAGAAATCCTGTGCTTGCAAGCAATAGATTAAACCTAAATTAGAATATGCTTCTGCGTAGTTAGGATCTACTTCAATAGTCTTTTTGTAGAACTCAATAGCTTTATCATAATCTTTCATGTTATGATAAAGATATCCTTTTACATACAAATAAAATGTATTATTAGGATCCTTAGCCAGCATATCATCTGCAAACTGCATTGCTTCGTCAAACTTATTGTTATTGCTATAATAATCAATCAGATGGCCGAAGAAGAATGAATGTTCAGGATACTTTTGAATACCATCTTTCAAGGAAGCAATCCATTTGATAGTATCGCCTTGAGCTTTCAATGCTGTAGAAATAAATTCCATGGCATATTTACCCACTTCTTTATCTTCTTTTGCATAAGGAGCATATTTCAGCACACTTGGGTAATCTTCCATTTTGGCTGCAGCTAAGCTTGCATAATAAGCAATTTGAGGCAATACGGTATCTGTTTGAAGCAGATTTTCTTTTTCAAACATCGGATTAATGGCAACATCTACATAAGTTGCAAAGAAATCGAGTGCTTCTTTGTTCTTATCCAGATTAAAGAATTGGATACCGCCATTAATCAAATTAGGACGTGCAGCTAATATAGCAGCACTATTAGATTTTCTGTATTTGTTTTTGATTTTACCTTTTTCATTAGGAATTTGTGCAAGCTCATCACATTTAAAGTAGTATTTGCACATGTTCAATGCGCTGTTGTACACTTTAAGAGTATCATAAGGTTTTCTCAAATATGCATTCTCCATTTCCTTCTCATTGATTCTCTTTTGGATAAATCCTGCTACATCCCATGTCTCAGCGTTGTCCTTAGTCTCGGCATTCGTCAAGGCTCCATTGATAAGTTTCTCTGCTTGGGCAAAGTTTGGTTTTACTTCGTTGGCAATGCTTTTAGCTTCTTTTACGTTCTTCTCCTGAGCAAAAGTGAAGCCGGCAGCAAGCAGTAAAACCATTGAAAATAGTACTCTTTTCATGATTGTAGAAAATTTTAAATTAATATTATGTCTATTCTTCATTTTCATTATTTATTTCGTTTTGAGGGGCTTCTGATGCGGTGTCATCTTCTTCTGCGATAATATCCTCTTCATTTTCGGAGGTAACCTTACATACGGAACCGATCTCGTCATTACGCTTTTCAAGATTTATTAGTCGTACTCCCTGGGTGGCACGTCCCATGATGCGGACATCAGCTACTTTCAGACGGATGGTGATACCTGATTTATTGATAATCATTAAATCATTCTCATCTGTTACAGACTTGATTGTTACCAGCTTACCGGTCTTATCGGTAATATTCATGGTTTTTACGCCTTTACCGCCACGGTTTGTCTTACGATAATCCTCAATATCAGAACGTTTACCATATCCTTGCTCTGACACAACCATGATTGTTTCGGCTTCAGGGTCTTTGATGCAAATCATTCCAACAACTTCGTCTTGTCCGTCTTCATCGAGTGTCATACCACGTACGCCGGTAGCTGTACGTCCCATTACGCGTACTGCGTTTTCGTGGAAACGAATAGCGCGTCCGTTACGATTGGCAATGATAATTTCATTGTTACCGTTAGTCATGCGTACCTCGATTACGCGGTCGTCTTCACGAATAGTAATGGCATTGACACCGTTTTGGCGAGGACGGGAATATTGTTCGAGCAATGTTTTTTTAATAACACCATTCTTTGTGCAGAACAGTACATAATGGCTGTTGATGAAATCCTGGTCGTTCAGGTTCTTCACGCGCAGATATGCATTTACGGCGTCATCAGAGTCTATGTTCAACAGGTTCTGAATGGCACGTCCCTTGGAGTTCTTCGTTCCTTCGGGTATTTCATAGACCTTCAGCCAATAACACTTACCTTTTTGAGTGAAGAACATCATGGTATTGTGCATTGTTGCAGGATAAATATGCTCTACAAAGTCTTCATCGCGTGTTTCTGTTCCCTTAGAACCTACCCCACCTCGGTTTTGCGCGCGGAATTCGCTTAACGGCGTACGCTTGATATATCCCATGTGAGAAATGGTGATAATCATTTCGTCATCCGCATAGAAATCTTCCGGATTGAATTCTTCCGATGAATAAACGATTTCAGAACGGCGTTCATCACCGTATTTATTTTGAATCTCGATTAATTCATCTTTGATAACCTTGCGGCAAAGCTCATCGTTAACGAGGATTTCTTCCAAATAAGCAATCTGCTTTTGGATTTCCTCATACTCGGCATGAAGCTGATCCTGCATAAGTCCGGTTAGCTGACGCAGACGCATTTCTACAATGGCACGTGATTGAATTTCAGTCAATTCAAAGCGTTCCATCAGCCCGCTGATTGCGTCATTCGGAGTTTTGGCGGCACGGATGATTTTGATTACCTCGTCAATATTGTCCGATGCGATAATCAACCCCTCTAAAATATGAGCGCGTTCTTTAGCTTTACGTAAATCATATTGTGTGCGGCGGATAACTACGTCGTGACGATGCTCTACGAAATACTTGATAAGGTCTTTCAGGTTTAATAAACGGGGACGTCCATGTACCAATGCCACATTGTTTACACCGAAAGATGTCTGCAACAATGTCATCTTGTAGAGCTTGTTCAGTACTACGCTGGCGTTGGCGTCACGCTTCACGTCGATGACGATACGCATGCCTTCACGGTCAGACTCATCATTGGCGTTGGAAATGCCCTCTATTCTCTTTTCGTTGGCCAAATCGGCAATAGATTTGATTAATTCGGCCTTATTCACTCCGTAAGGAATCTCGGTGACGATAATCTTGTCGTGAGTGGAAGTTGTCTCAATCTCCGCTTTGGCACGCATTACGACACGTCCGCGACCTGTCAGATAGGCTTCGCGCACACCGCTCATGCCATAGATATAACCGCCTGTCGGGAAATCGGGAGCTTTGACATAAGTCATTAAATCCTCAATGTCAATATCGTTATTGTCAATGTATGCGACGCAGGCGTCTATCACTTCGGATAGATTATGAGTCGGCATATTTGTGGCCATACCTACAGCGATACCGGAAGCACCGTTTACGAGTAGATTTGGAATGCGGGTAGGCATTACGGTCGGCTCCAGTAACGAGTCGTCGAAGTTGGTTTGCATATCAACAGTCTCTTTATCAAGATCCTGCATCATTTCTTCTCCAATCTTCTGCAAGCGACATTCCGTATAACGCATGGCGGCTGCGCTGTCACCGTCTACAGAACCATAGTTACCTTGTCCGTCTACAAGCATGTAGCGCATAGCCCAAGGCTGTGCCATGCGGACGAGAGCTCCGTACACGGAAGAGTCACCGTGCGGGTGATATTTACCTAATACCTCACCGACAACTCTCGCAGATTTCTTATAGGGTTTATCCGACGTATTTCCCAGTCCCATCATACCGAAAAGAATTCTTCGGTGAACAGGTTTAAAACCATCTCTAACATCCGGAAGGGCACGTGAAACAATGACCGACATAGAGTAGTCAATGTACGAAGACTTCATTTCCTCCTCGATGTTAATCTTTATAATTCTGTCTTGTTCAAGCATTTAAAAAGATTATTAATTATACATTTGCGGGTTTGTGAAAAACCACGCTAAAGTACTGCTTTTTTACGATATACAAAAGTTTTCCCTCATAAACTTTGTTGCAGAATTCCAGGCTTACGGCCTTGTTAGGGTATCCTCTTCCCTACTGAATATATAACCGGTTAAGAATAAGATAGATACGGGTAGCAAACAAATACCACCCTTTGGAACACGGTGTACCTTACTAAGGTACGAGCCGTACCAAGCTCAGGTACATGAAGTTTCTTAGGTTGGTACATCGAATACCAACCGTTGGTACGGGCGGTATCATCGTGCATTATAATATAAGGTGTAGAAGGGAAAACCGGTAGATTATGATTTATGGCACGGGATTTGTATATTATTAAATCAGTTTATGGTACGCGATATAAAGAAATGCGTATCTTTGTAAATTCAAAACCTTTAATTAAGGAGATAAAAAATATATGAACAATCAATTTTCACAAAGAGTTTCTGATATTATAACTTATAGCAAGGAAGAAGCTAACAGGCTGAGAAATAGATATATCGGTCCGGAGCATCTTCTGCTCGGCATGTTACGTGACGGCGGTGGAAAAGCTATCGAGATATTGATGAGACTCGATATAGATTTGAAGCAAGTAAAAAAACGCATTGAAAGCTTCTTGAAGGATGCCGAAGATGACACCCTGTTACCCGATGCGGATGTACCATTGTCGCCAATGGCCGCTAAAATATTAAAGATGTGTATGCTGGAAGCGCGTATTTTAAAGAGTGCGACCGCTGATACCGAACATGTGCTATTGGCCATATTGAAAGATGGAGATAACCTGGCCGCTACTGTTCTGGAAGAAAACCAAGTAAGTTATCAATCTGTATTCGAACAGCTTACCATGCAGTCTACTAATCCGAATGCAGGTATGGGATTTCCGGAAGAAGAGGAAGATGATGATGAAGACATGAATATGTCCCATTCTTCTCGCAATGCAGGACAGGGAGCGGCTTCTTCCGCGCAGACTGCATCGAAGAAGCCTTCCAACGATACTCCGGTCTTGGATAACTTCGGTACGGACATGACCCGTGCCGCAGAAGAAGGCAAACTTGACCCTGTTGTAGGACGTGAACGTGAGATAGAACGTTTGGCGCAGATATTGAGCCGCCGTAAGAAAAACAATCCTGTATTGATTGGTGAGCCGGGTGTCGGTAAATCGGCCATCGTAGAGGGGCTGGCATTGCGCATTGTCCAAAAGAAAGTATCCCGCATCTTGTTTGACAAGCGAGTGGTAATGCTCGATATGGCCTCTGTTGTGGCCGGAACCAAATACCGCGGACAGTTTGAAGAGCGTATTCGTTCCATTATCAATGAGTTGCAGAAGAATCCGAACGTAATCTTGTTTATCGATGAGATTCACACCATTGTAGGTGCCGGTGCTGCTGCAGGTTCTATGGATGCGGCTAATATGTTGAAGCCTGCTTTGGCTCGCGGTGAAATACAGTGTATCGGCGCTACCACTCTTGATGAATACAGGAAGAATATCGAGAAAGACGGTGCTTTGGAGCGTCGTTTCCAAAAGGTTATAGTGGAACCCACTACATCGGAAGAGACCCTTCAGATACTGAAGAATATAAAAGAGAAATACGAGGACCATCATAATGTGAGCTATACAGACGAAGCGTTAGAAGCATGTGTCAAGTTGTCAGAGCGTTATATAACCGACCGTAACTTCCCGGATAAAGCCATCGATGCTTTGGACGAAGCGGGTTCGCGTGTGCATCTGACGAATATCAATGTTCCCAAAGAGATTGAGGAACAGGAAAAGCTGATAGAGGACGCACGTGTGTTGAAGGCCGAAGCCGTAAAGTCACAGAACTTTGAATTGGCTGCCAGCTATCGGGATAGAGAGAAAGAACTTTCCGCTCGTTTGGATGAAATGAAAGCGGAATGGGAAGCTCGTCTCAAAGACGACCGCCAGACTGTCGGTGAGGAAGAAATTGCCAATGTCATATCCATGATGTCCGGCGTTCCGGTACAACGTATGGCTCAGGCGGAAGGCCTTAAGCTTGCGGGCATGAAAGAAGACTTGCAGGCAAAGGTTGTAGCTCAAGATGCTGCAATAGAGAAACTTACCAAAGCGATTCTACGTAGTCGTGTAGGTTTGAAAGACCCTAATCGTCCTATCGGAACATTTATGTTCCTCGGCCCTACCGGTGTGGGCAAAACGCATTTGGCCAAACAATTGGCTAAATACATGTTCGGCTCCAGCGATGCGCTGATACGTATTGATATGAGTGAGTATATGGAAAAGTATACGGTATCGCGTATGATTGGAGCGGCTCCGGGCTATATCGGTTATGAGGAAGGCGGACAGTTAACGGAGAAAGTACGTCGGAAGCCTTATTCCATAGTACTGTTGGATGAAATCGAGAAAGCTCATCCGGATGTGTTCAATATCTTGTTGCAGGTATTGGATGAAGGACGTCTTACTGACAATTATGGCAGAACGATTGACTTTAAAAATACAGTCATCATCATGACTTCAAATATCGGTACCCGCCAATTAAAGGAGTTCGGCCGTGGCGTAGGCTTTGCAGCACAGGCACGTACGGATGATAACGAGCACTCGCGCAGCGTGATTCAGAAAGCATTGAACAAAACCTTTGCTCCTGAGTTTCTGAACCGTCTGGATGAAATCATAACGTTTGACCAACTCTCATTGGATGCCATCACGAAGATTGTAGATATAGAGTTGCAGGGCTTATATGAGCGTGTTGAAAACATTGGTTATAAGATGGTTGTGGATGATGAAGCCAAGAGATTCCTTGCTGCCAAAGGTTATGATGTACAGTTCGGCGCCCGTCCGTTGAAGCGTGCCATTCAGAATTATCTGGAAGACGGACTTTCGGAGCTGATTATATCTGCCGGATTACAGCCCGGTGATACGATTTGTGTCTCTGCCGATAAGGAAAAAGACGAGTTGAGTATAACCAAAGCGTAACAAGCTTTTATAATAAAACAGTCAAAATGTCAGTTCTTCGGGACTGGCATTTTTTTTGTGTTCAGTTTGCCAAAACAATAAAAATATAAATCTGAAAATATAAACTTAGTATGCAAAAAGGAAATATTGGGGTAACTACAGAGAATATCTTCCCCGTTATCAAAAAGTTTTTGTACAGTGATCATGAAATCTTCCTTCGTGAGTTAGTTTCTAATGCCGTCGATGCTACGCAGAAGCTTAAAACACTGGCTTCTATCGGTGAGTTTAAGGGTGAAGCCGGTGATTTGACAGTGCACGTGTCTTTGGGTAAGGATACGATTACCGTATCCGATCATGGTATCGGCTTGACAGCAGAAGAAATAGACAAATACATCAATCAGATTGCGTTCTCGGGAGCCAACGACTTCCTGGAGAAATATAAGAATGACGCCAATGCCATCATCGGTCATTTCGGACTTGGCTTTTACTCGGCTTTCATGGTTGCCAAGAAGGTTGAAATCATCACCAAATCCTATCAGGATGGCGCTAAAGCCGTAAAATGGACTTGTGACGGTAGTCCGGAATTTACAATCGAAGATACGGACAAGGCAGAACGCGGTACGGATATCGTTCTTTATATAGACGACGATTGCAAGGAATTCCTTGAAGAAGCGCGCATCTCTTCTCTTTTGAAGAAGTATTGCAGCTTCCTGCCTATTCCCGTTGCATTCGGCAAGAAGAAAGAATGGAAAGACGGTAAGCAGGTTGAAACAGCCGAAGATAATATCATTAACGACGCTAATCCGTTGTGGACGCTGAAACCCAGCGAATTGAAAGACGAGGATTACAAGAAGTTCTATCGCGACCTGTATCCGATGTCCGATGAACCTTTGTTCTGGATACACTTGAATGTGGATTATCCGTTCCATCTTACAGGTATCTTGTACTTCCCGAAGGTAAAGAGCAATATAGAGCTGAACAAGAACAAAATCCAACTTTATTGCAATCAGGTATATGTAACGGATTCCGTAGAGGGCATCGTACCGGACTTTTTGACATTGCTGCACGGCGTACTCGATTCACCGGATATTCCGTTGAACGTATCCCGCTCTTATCTGCAGAGTGACTCTAACGTTAAGAAAATCTCTACATATATTACGAAGAAAGTATCCGACCGTCTGCAATCCATATTCAAGAACGACCGCAAACAGTTTGAAGAGAAGTGGAACGATTTGAAAATCTTCATCAACTATGGAATGCTCACACAAGAGGATTTCTATGATAGAGCAAAGGATTTCGCCCTTCTCTCTGATACAGACGGCAAGCATTATACTTTTGAAGAGTATAAGACCTTGATAAAGGATAATCAGACGGACAAGGACGGTAACCTGATTTATTTGTACGCCAACAACAAAGACGAGCAATACAGCTATATCGAGGCTGCCAAGAACAAGGGCTATAATGTACTGTTGATGGACGGCCAACTTGATGTTGCCATGGTAAGCATGCTGGAACAGAAGTTTGAGAAAGTACGTTTCACCCGTGTAGACAGTGATGTTGTTGACAACCTGATAGTGAAGGAAGACAAGAAAAGCGATGTTTTGGAAGCCGGTAAGCAGGAAGCTCTCTCTGTTATCTTCAAGAGCCAGCTGCCACAGATGGAAAAGACAGAGTTCAACGTGATGGCTCAGGCTTTGGGTGAAAACGCTTCACCGGTCATGATTACTCAAAGCGAGTACATGCGCCGTATGAAAGAAATGGCTAATATCCAAGCCGGAATGAGTTTCTATGGTGAAATGCCGGACATGTTCAATCTGGTATTGAATGCCGACCATAAGTTGGTAAAAGAGATTTTGGCTGATGAAGACAAGGAATGTGCGGCTGCCGTTGCTCCGATTCAAAAAGAAATGGACGATGTAAACAATCGTCGCAATGACCTGAAAAAGAAGCAGGAAGGCAAGAAAGATGAAGACATTCCTACGGCAGAAAAGGATGAAGTGAACGATTTGAACAAGAAATGGGAAGAATTGAAATCTCAGAAAGAAGGTCTGTTTGCCAACTATGCCGCCCAAAATAAAGTTGTCCGCCAGCTTATTGATTTGGCGTTGCTTCAAAACGGCATGCTGAAGGGTGAAGCTCTGAACAACTTTGTCAAGAGAAGTATCGACTTGATTAAATAAGCCCCTTTAGATTTCTATTATATAGGGCATTGCAACTCGCATGAGTTGTAATGCCCTTTTTTTTTTTGTTTTTTCGTAATGAATATGTTTTTTTCCGTTGGATACGAGGTTTTTGGAAACTATTGTTTATATTTGAACATTGAATAAATTAGTATATTTCACTCGAAACTGCATTCATGAAAAGATTTCTTTTGTTTTTATCAGTCTGTTTATTGCTTCTGCCGCTTGCGCAAGCCCAGAAAGTAGGACTTGTTTTGAGTGGCGGCGGTGCAAAGGGCATGACGCATATCGGTATCATCCGCGCTTTGGAGGAAAATAATATCCCTATCGACTACATTACCGGTACTTCTATGGGAGCTATCATCGGTTCGCTATATGCTATGGGATATTCCCCTGACGATATGGAGGCTTTGTTGCGTTCCGAAGACTTCAAACGCTGGTATTCGGGTCAGGTAGAGCCTAAATACGGATACTATTTTAAGCAGAACCGGCCGACTCCGGAGTTTTTCAATATCCGTTTCTCTTTTAAGGATTCGTTGCACATCAAGCCTCAGATACTTCCTACAAGCATGGTAAATCCCATCCAGATGAATCTGGTCTTTGTGGAACTGTTCGCACGCGCTACGGCAGCGTGCAACGGTGATTTCAATCGATTGTTCGTGCCTTTCCGCTGTATCGCTTCCGATGTATATAATAAAAGGCCGCTGATTATGCGTAAAGGAGACTTGGGAGATGCGGTGCGTGCCTCCATGAGTTTTCCGTTTGTTTTCAAGCCGATAGAGATTGATAGCGTTTTGGCTTATGACGGTGGTATTTATAATAATTTCCCGACAGACATTATGCGTGAGGACTTCCGGCCGGGAGTCATTATAGGCAGTGTGGTAGCCGCTAATCCCAGTAAACCGAAAGAGAATGATTTGATGAGTCAGCTTGAAAACATGATTATGCAGAAGACGGATTATACCCTTCCGGATTCTTTAGGTATTATTATGACGTTCAAGTACGATGATGTGAGTCTTCTGGATTTTGACCGTCTGCAGGAGTTGCACGATATCGGCTACAACCGGACTATAAGTTTGATGGACTCCATAAAAGGCCGTATTCATCGGAGGGTCAATGCTGAGAATGTGCGTTTAAGGCGTCTGGTGTATCGAAGCAATTTGCCTCAATTCCGCTTCAGGGACATCTATATAGAAGGAGCGAATCCGCAGCAGCAGGCGTATATCAAGAAAGAATTTCATGATGAAGACCACGAAGTGTTTACATACGAGGATTTAAAGCGTGGTTATTTCCGTTTGCTATCCGATAATATGATTTCGGAGATTATCCCGCATGCGGTTTATGATACTGAAAGTGACCTGTATTCACTGCATCTGAAAGTGAAGATGGAAGATAATTTCTCTGTACGGATGGGGGGAAGTGTTTCGACCACCAGTTCCAACCAGATTTATTTAGGGTTAGGCTATCAGAACTTGAATTATTATTCCAAAGAAATCACTCTCGACGGGCAGATTGGCAAGGTGTATAATAATGCGCAACTTATGGCTAAAATAGACCTTCCTACCCGTATTCCGACTTCCTATCGTCTTATCGCTTCTTTAAGTACATTCGATTATTATAAGAAAGACAAGCTTTTCTCTAAAAACGATAAACCCTCGTTCAATTCTAAAGACGAGCGTTTTGTAAAGTTGATGGTAGCCTTGCCTTTTTTGGCTAATAAACGGGCGGAAATAAGTATCGGATACGGAAAGTTGCAAGATAATTACTTTCAATCCAGCGTAATCAATTTCGATAAGGACCGTTCGGATAAGAGCACTTATAATCTTTTGGGAGGAGCTATCGGATTTTATGGGAGTACGTTGAATGCGCGACAGTATGCAACGAAAGGGTATTTTGAAAAGCTGGTGGCACAGGTCTTTAGCGGGAAAGAAAGATTCATACCGGGAAATCCGACAGAGACGAGCGTTACAACTAAAGACCGGCAGTCTTGGTTGCAAATCTCTTATATGAAGTATGCCTATCATACTATGAGCCCCAAGTTTACTTTGGGGTGGATGGCGGAAATGCTGTATTCATCGAAGAATTTTTCGGAGAATTATACGGCAACAATGTTGCAGGCGGCGGATTTTTCTCCTACTCCTCATAGTAAGTTGATGTATAATGAGGCATTCCGGGCTAATCAATTTTTGGCGGCGGGAGTTAAACCTATATTTGTTCTCAATGATATGTTCCAGTTCCGTTCCGAATTTTATGGCTTCATGCCGATATTTCCTATCAAAAAGAATGCTTTGAACAAGGCTTATTATGGAAAAGCGTTCTCACGCTTTGAATATATGGGAGAAATTTCTGTGATATGCCAATTGCCTTTTGGGGCAATCTCTGCATATGTAAATCATTATAGCTCACCGAAAAAGGAGTGGAATGTGGGATTGACACTCGGTTGGCAGCTGTTTAATTACCGGTTTATCGAGTAATTTTCTTCAAAAAAAGTTTGCGTATCGCTTGCTAATTCGGAAAAAGTACGTATCTTTGCACCCGTTAAACAAAAAGGCCGCGTAGCTCAACTGAATAGAGTAGCTGACTACGGATCAGCCGGTTACAGGTTTGAATCCTGTCGCGGTCACACTTTTGTTAATAATAAAGGGTCGCGTAGCTCAACTGAATAGAGTAGCTGACTACGGATCAGCCGGTTACAGGTTTGAATCCTGTCGCGATCACAAGAAGCCTCTGCAATATAGTTGTAGAGGTTTTTTGTTTGTGTTTATAGACGTTGTATATTCTCCGACATACGGGCGCTGAATTTTTAATCTACATGGAAAGAATTTTATCATCGTATGAAAAATAAATATGATGTATATCAAACCGTATTTTGATATATATCATATCAATCCACAATAATATAGCGAATATGACCTGTTCTTGCAATAAAAAAGCCCCGTATTTCTATACGAGGCTTCTTATAGTTTAATAAGGCTTGTTTCAGCATTTGATATTCAATTCGTTTAATATCTTGCGCATAGCTTCAAAAGTCGTGATTCTGGTAGGTACTAGCGGCAAGCGAAGCTTATTCTCAATCATTCCCATTGCATTCAGCATGGCTTTTACTCCGGCAGGATTACCGTCAACAAAAAGCAATTTGAATAATTCCGCAAATTTGTGGTGTATGGTCAGCGCATTTTGATAATCTCCTTGCAATGCCAGACGTACCATACGGCTAAATTCGCGCGGAAAGGCGTTTCCAATGACCGAAATGATACCAACTGCTCCTAAGGTAATCAAAGGGAAGGTGATGCCGTCATCGCCCGAAATAACGTCAAAATTAGCAGGTTTGTTTTTTATGATGTCATCCATCTGGCTGATATCGCCTGATGCTTCTTTAATTGCGATTACGTTCTTAAAATCGCGTGCGATACGCAGGGTGGTTTCGGCTTTCATATTTACGCCCGTACGCCCCGGTACATTATAAAGCACAATCGGAAGGTCGGTAGCCTCGGAAATTGCTTTATAGTGCTGGTAAATTCCCTCTTGAGAAGGTTTATTATAATATGGAACGACAGAAAGAATGGCATCTACTCCTGTAAAATCGTCATTCTTCAGAGTGTCTACTATAGCGCGAGTATTATTTCCGCCTACTCCAAGCAGAATAGGTATTTTCCCATTCACACGCTCGATAACCATCTTCTTGATTTTCTTTTTTTCCTCTTCAGTCAGTGTCGGAGTTTCTGCCGTAGTGCCAAGCACGCATAAAAAATCAGTGTTGTTTTGAAGCTGATAGTCTACTAAACGCATCAATGCATCGTAATCAACGCTTTCATCCTCTTTAAATGGAGTAATCAGCGCTACCCCCATTCCTTTCAATCTAGTCTGTATCATGAGTATTATAAAGTAATCTCTAATTAAATGACTCGCAAAAGTACGATTTTTTTCGATTTACCATACAAATATAAGCCATAAAAAAGCTTTTTGTGGAAATTTGTTAGGATATGAGCGCTAAAAACTCATCTTCGCTCATAATCCTTATGCCCAGTTTGTGAGCTTTTTCCAATTTGGCTGGACCCATATTCTCCCCTGCCAGGATAAAACTGGTCTTGGCAGAGATACTACCGACATTCTTTCCGCCATTTTTTTCTATCAACTCTTTGTATTCGTCTCTTGAATGGTGCGCGAACACACCGCTTATAACAATGGATTGTCCCGCCAATTTATCCGTATATCCGCTTAAATCCTCTTCTCTGCGATAGAGCTGCAATCCGGTGGATTTCAAACGTTCTACCAACTCCCGGTTCAATGGATTTGCGAAGTATGCCAGAATGCTTTGCGCTATTTTTTCCCCGATTTCATCGATGTTTATCAGTTTTTCGAGGTTCGCATTTTCCAGTTCGTCTATATCGTTAAAGGACTTGGCTATTTTCTTGGCCACAGTTTCTCCTACAAAGCGGATACCCAAGGCAAAGAGTACTCTTTCAAATGGAACCTCTTTGCTTGCTTCGATTCCTTTAATGATATTCTCCGCCGATTTCTCACCCATACGGTCCAAGTTCTTAATATCGTCTGTCATGAGCTGATATAAATCTGCCGTATTCTTAATTAATCCCAGGCGATAGAACATATCTACAGTTTCCGGGCCTAGTCCGTCGATATTCATTGCCTTACGGCTGATAAAATGCTCTATCTTACCTTTAATCTGAGGTGGGCAGGATGTCTCGTTAGGACAATAATGGGCGGCTTCTCCTTCGTAGCGTATCAACTTGCTGCCACATTCGGGACAGTGAGTGATGAATTTCACTTTTTCGCCGATAAGCATACCGCGTGCATCTTTGTCTACTCCCGTAATTTTAGGAATGATTTCTCCACCTTTCTCTACGTAAACCATGTCTCCGATATGTAAATCCAGCCCTTCGATAATATCGGCATTGTGTAGAGAAGCTCTCTTTACGATAGTTCCGGACAGTTGTACCGGGTCTAAATTGGCAACGGGAGTTACGGCTCCGGTGCGTCCTACTTGATAAGTGACTTTATTCAAGCGAGTCAAAGCCCGTTCTGCCTGAAACTTATACGCGATTGCCCATCGGGGAGATTTCGCAGTAAAACCGAGATTTTTCTGTTGACGCATACTGTTGACTTTTAGAACAATACCGTCTGTCGCTACCGGTAAATTCTTGCGTTCGGTATCCCAATATCTGATGTATTCAAATACTTCCTCAAGGCTGTGCGCCTTTTTTGTGTGTTCCGAGATTTTAAATCCCCAGCCGGCTGCTGCTTGCAGATTCTCATAATGACCGTCACAAGGCAATTCTTCTCCCAGCAGATAATACAAATAGGCATCAAGTTTCCGAGAGGCTACAATGGCGGAATTTTGCAGCTTTAAAGTTCCGGAGGCTGCATTGCGTGGATTAGCGAAAAGCGGTTCTTCGCGCGCTTCCTTTTCCCGGTTCAACTCTTCAAACACTTCCCAAGGCATCAAGATTTCTCCTCTGATTTCAAATAATGCAGGGTAATTGCCATGGAGTATTAATGGTATGGTACGGATTGTTTTTACATTATCCGTTACATCATCGCCTTTTTCACCGTCTCCACGAGTTACGGCACGTACCAGTTTGCCATTTTCGTAAGTCAGTGAAATGGATGTACCGTCGTATTTTAACTCACAACATATCTCAAAATCTTCATTCAAGGCTTTCTTCACTCGGTCGTAAAAGTCTGTCACTTCATTTTCAGAATAGGTATTTCCCAATGAAAGCATAGGATATTTGTGAGCTACCTGAGTGAAATTCTTATTCAAGTCACTCCCCACACGCATGGTAGGTGAGTTTTCATCTTGATATTCCGGATGTTCTTTTTCAAGTTCTTGTAATTCGCGCATCCTGTCATCGAACTCTTTATCAGATATTTCGGGAGTATTCAATACGTAATAATTATAGTTGTGCCGATGTAAATCGGCGCGCAGCTGGTCTATCTTTTCTTTTATGGTCATAATGATTCTGGTGTTTGAACGCAAAAATACGGGTTTCTCCCGAATATTTTTTGCTTTTACTCTTAACTTACACTATTTTTGCGGAAAAATTAAATATATGCGTATTGATATCATTACTGTTTTGCCGGAAATGATTGAAGGGTTCTTCAATTGCTCCATCATGAAACGTGCTCAAAACAAGGGGCTTGCAGAAATCCATATTCATAATCTTCGTGATTATACCGAAGATAAATATCGCCGGGTAGATGATTATCCTTTTGGCGGGTTTGCCGGAATGGTTATGAAGATAGAACCCATAGAACGTTGTATCAATGCTTTGAAGGCGGAACGGGAGTATGACGAGGTGATTTTTACAACTCCGGACGGTGAACAGTTTAATCAGCCTATGGCCAATACGCTATCTCTCGCAAAAAATCTCATTATCCTTTGCGGACATTTCAAGGGGATTGACTATCGTATTCGCGAACACCTCATAACGAAGGAAATTAGTATCGGAGACTATGTACTGACCGGTGGCGAATTAGCTGCTGCTGTTATGGCCGATGCGATTGTACGTATCATACCGGGGGTTATCTCTGACGAGCAATCAGCTCTTTCCGATTCTTTTCAAGATAATCTTTTAGCCGCTCCTGTATATACACGCCCGGCTGATTATAAAGGTTGGAAAGTTCCGGATATTTTACTATCCGGCCATGAGGCTAAAATTAAGGAATGGGAGTTGCAACAGTCTCTTGAAAGAACTCGGAAGTTGCGCCCTGATTTATTAGGCGAGTAATCTGTAAGATGTAAATAAAAAGAAAAAGGACATTCAACTTGAATGTCCTTTTTTATGAAAATAACTTGCGAATGGCTATACTTTGTAATTTGTCATACCTCAAGTGCGCCAATTATTTCCTTAACCGACTTATATCCATGTCTGTTTAGGTAGTCATCAATACCTTCTGCAACCTTCACAGTAATTGCCGGATCGATAAAGTTTGCTGTACCAATCTGGATAGCGGAGGCACCTGCAAGCATAAATTCCACAGCATCTTTCCAATTCATGATACCCCCTAAGCCTATGACCGGTATTTTTACTACCTTAGCAACTTGCCATACCATGCGGAGCGCAATAGGTTTCACTGCCGCTCCGGACATGCCGCCTGTCACCGTAGAAAGGATGGGACGTCTGCGTTCCGCGTCTACAGCCATTCCTAACAGGGTATTGATAAGAGATACACTGTCTGCACCTCCATTTTCGGCTGCACGTGCTATCTCTGTGATGTCTGTAACATTAGGTGACAGTTTTACGATAAGTGTCTTTTTGTAAACTGAGCGTACAGCTTTTACCACTTCTTCAGCTCCTTTGGCTGTGACACCAAATGCCATTCCACCTTGCTTTACATTAGGACAGGATATATTTAATTCTATAGCAGGAATATTTACAAGTTCATTAATGATTGCAGCAGTTTCCATATAATCTTCGATAGCAGAACCTGAAACATTTACAATCATATTAGTTTTTATATTCTTAATGCGCGGATAGATATGTTCAGCAAAGTAGTGGACACCCTTATTTTGCAGTCCCACAGCGTTTAACATGCCGGAAGGAGTCTCTGCCATACGCGGATATGGATTTCCTTCACGTTTGTGAAGAGTAGTGCCCTTTACAATTATACCACCTATTCGCGATATATCGATGAAATCGGCGAATTCTTCACCGTATCCAAAAGTTCCGGATGCCGTCATTACCGGGTTCTTCATTTGCAATTCGCCAATGTTTACATTTAAATCTGCCATAATAGTTTGTTTATATTAAAAACCGGACCTTCTTTACATACACATAAATGACCTTCTGTAGTATTTTCCACACAACATAAACAAGCGCCTATGCCACATGCCATCATGTTTTCTAAAGATACTTCACAACTGATATCTTTACTTTTGGCATATTTAGCTACAGCCATCATCATCGGCTTGGGACCACAGGTATATATTTGCTCGAAGTCCACCTTGCTCAATATAGAATGTTGGGTAACATATCCTTTTTCGCCATGACTACCGTCTTCTGTTGTAGTATATACTTCCCCGTAGGCAGCAAATTCTTCCAATTGCAGCAAATCCTTGTCGCTTCTGGCACCTAATAAAAAGGTTGGTTTGCTTCCGTTTTTCGCCAATTGCCCGCCTAAATATAACATTGGTGCCGTACCTACACCACCGCCTACTAATAAGAGCTTATCTGAGGGCTTTTCAGGCATTGTGAAGCTATTTCCTAATGGAAGCACTACATTGATTACATCTCCTGGTTTTGCTTCACCTAGGCGTCTGGTTCCATCTCCTACAAGTTGAATTAGAAACCATACCTCGTTCCGTTGTTTATCTACATAATTAATAGAGATAGGACGTCGCAAGAAAGTACTGGGTGAACCATCTACGCGAATCTCTGCAAATTGTCCCGGAAGCATTTCCGGGAGCAGGGACGAGGAAGTCAATTTCAACAGCGCATAATTGGTATGCAGCCGGACGTTCTCAGTCACTGTCAGATCTAAAATATATTTTTTCATATTATCTATATAGAAGAATTATCTTTTGGCTGCAAAGATACGGGAATTTGTGCAAATAGCCGTAGTTGCCCCTTAATTTTCCGATTTGAATGTCTCATAAGTATTATCATCAAAGAAGATTCTTATTTCAGTTATTTTTCTGGGTGGTCTTTCTTTATAGATAATCTCTTGTTTTACAATCTCTTTAGGTAATTTTTGTGCTGTTTCTAATGCGATTTCCTTGCGATTTTCTGATGCACTCGTCTCATTGGACAGGTTTTCCGGATTGTCAGCGAATAAAGGATAGTCAAATCCGCCATCTTCAGTAGATGGGGAGTTATTGCTCATATTTCCTTTCCCTGTCAGCAGCCATTCAAGATTGATGTCATTATATCGCTTGTGCAGTTTTAAAATGACTTCCGTACTTGGATTATTGCGGGAACTTAAAATATGGGAGATAGTGGCTTGAGCTACATCTATGCTTTCGGCAAATGCTCCCGCAGTTAATTGTTCCCGGTCCATTATCATCTTGAATCTGTCCTTTATACTCATAGCGTAGATATTATTACAATTGTATCTCTTTTTAATCTGATTACAAAAGTAAAAAATAGAAATCACAAAAGCAAATTAAAAATGTAATATTAATAAAATCACAAGAGTACTGCGTTTGTTTACTTATGTCATTTGTATTTTTGTAAACACTTGGAATATATAAAAAATAGTTATGATATTAGCTTTAATATAATCATATATTAAGCTGGTATACAATGGTATATTCCTATATTATACCCGCTAAGATGTGTATATTACAAATGTTTTTAATTATACCCCCGATCTTTATAATCTATTGATATAATAAAATGTTTTATATCTCAGATTTACAATGTTATAGCTTTTAATTTTAATACGGTTAACCATTTATACAATAAAAATGTAATAATGTATATCGTGTTTGTAAATAAGTGCTTTTACAAATATATTTCTATTGTTGTATTTATGTTTGTAATATGATATAGTTGTAATATGTACCTTTGTGTATTCTGATTTTTACATAAGTAATATATCATGGTTGTATCATACAACTATTCTCTCATTAAGTTTACTAAACTTAATGAGGAGCATACTCTTTCTTAAATGAAAATGGGTGACAAAATAGAAATGGGCTAATCTTCTATTACTTTGTAATGTAATAATAATAAAATCTTTGCTTTCTTTCAATATAAAAGTCCGAATGGTTGGAAAAAAAAGATTCTCAGAGGCTTATTTTTAGCGTATTTTATTGTATTACAATTTATTATCTCTTTTTCTACACCGTTGAGGAATCATGATAATAGAAAAAAAGGGGGAAATCCCCCTAAATGTGACAATATGATATAGAAATGAGTTATTTTTATATTTCCTCCTTTTATATAAAGAGAAGCAAATGTGGAAATCAATGTAAGATTTTAAAGACCAACTCCCGCAAGAGAGCTCCGTCGTTTAATGAAGAGTTTCCTACTCCTTTAGATTTGGCATCTGCATATCGTATTTCTCCAATGATTTGCATGGTCTTTACCCCATTATATCTCCGCATGGCATTAAGATATTCACGAGACTGCCATGGACTCTTTAAACCTAAGAATGCGGCAATGCCCTGCTCAGACTTTTCAGGAGCATAATAAGCTAACATTAAATTGGAAAAGAAGCCAAAAAGTAAAGATAAAGTCATTTGAATTGGATTGGTTTTCGGATTTTCTTCAAAATATTTTATTATTCTATTAGCCTTTAAAACATCCTTTTCTACAATGGCGCTACGAAGTTCAAAGTTATTATAATCCTTACTGATTCCTATGTTATGCTCTATCTGTTCGGGGGTGACGCGTGTCTGACCTTTTGGAAGTGTAATAATCAGTTTCTCCAGCTCACCGGTAAGGCGGCTGAGGTCGGTTCCCACAAAATCAGCAAGCATGGAAGTTGCTTTGGGTTCAAGATCTACTCCCTTACGCTTCATATAAGATGTGATGAATGCCGGTAGTTGGGCATCTTTTACTTTTTTGGACTCAAACAGTATACCGGACTTCTCTATTTCGGCAGCAAGCTTTTTCCTTCTGTCCAATACACCATGTTTGTGGCATATTACCAATATGGTGGATAGCAAGGGCTTTTGAAGATAGTAGGAAAGTTCCTCCATATTGCGTATGTTTTGTGCTTCCTTCACTACTACTACCTGGTGTTCGGACATCATTGGATAGCGTTTGGCAGCATTGATGATTGTAGCCACATCTACATCTGCGCCGTATACTACGGTTAAGTTGAATTCCTTTTCGGTTTCGTTCAGTACATTATCTGTTATATAGCCTGAAATGAGATCGATGTAATACGGTTCTTCTCCCATTAAATAATAGATAGGGCGGTATTGTCCGGTTTTCAACTCCTTTATGATGTCGTCACATGTAATATCTTGCTTTGCCATGTTTCTTGGTTTTACCAGTCGAATTTCAGATGTTTTACCGTTTTCTTTTCATCAATAATCATACGTAGAGATGCAATACCGATTTCAACATGCTCTGTTACATAGTTTTGAGTTACTATGCTATCGCTTTTATCAGTCTTGACGCCTTCCGGAATCATGGGCTGGTCGGATACTAATAGCAAGGCGCCGGTTGGAATATGGTTGGCAAAACCGCAGCTGAACAAGGTTGCCGTCTCCATATCAACTGCCATGGCACGGGTTTTCTTGAGATATTTTTTAAAATCTTCATCATGTTCCCAAATGCGACGGTTGGTGGTGTATACAGTACCTGTCCAATAATCACGGGCATAGTCACGAATGGCGGACGAAACGGCACGCTGTAACATAAATGCCGGCAATGACGGTACTTCCGGCGGAAAATAGTCGTTTGAAGTACCTTCACCGCGGATAGCGGCGATTGGAAGGATAAGATCTCCTATCCTGTTTTTCTTGTCTATGCCTCCGCACTTGCCCAGAAACAGACAGGCTTTGGGTTGGATGGCGCTTAATAAATCCATGATAATGGCGGCATTAGGGCTTCCCATTCCGAAGTTGATAATAGTCATTCCTTCCGCGCTGGCAGAAATCATATTGGCGTCCTTACCAAGAATGGGAACATTGAATTTTTCGGCGAAAATTTCTACATACTTGTTGAAGTTGGTCAACAGAATATACTCTCCAAAATCTTCCAGGTTACGTTTTGTGTAACGGGGTAGCCAATTAGCTACGATTTCTTCTTTTGTTTTCATAAGATTTCATTAAATTTGTTCCCTAAAGTCGTTAGGAAGCGATTATTTAACTCACAAAAATACAATAAAAAAGTAAAAACAAGAAATTAAAGTAGAATGTTCTCACTGAATCTGCCTGCGTTTGATGCCAAGATTGTTGTAAGGGATGGAAAAAGGAGTATTTTTGATGTTATCCGTCGCCGATATGTTGCCTTGACTCCGGAAGAGTGGGTACGACAGCATTTTGTGCACTTTCTTATGGCACATAAGAGTTATCCGCAGGCGCTTATGGCAAACGAAGTGCAGGTACAGTTAAACGGTACTAAAAAACGTTGTGATACAGTTCTTTATAGACGAGACCTTACAGCGCGTATGATTATAGAATATAAAGCTCCCGAGGTAGAAATCACCCAAAAGGTTTTCGATCAGATTACCCGCTATAACATGGTATTGAAAGTGGACTATCTGATAGTGAGCAATGGTATCAGGCATTATTGCTGCCGTATGGATTATGAGCGGAATGGCTATACTTTCTTACAAGATATTCCTGACTACACAAGCCTTTGAATTACTCACCAAACGAATCATACTCACTCCGGGAGTGAAAGGCATTCAGTTACGGGATGAATATGGTTCAGCCCTATACTTATCTCTCTCCCTCTTGGGAGATATAGCTTTCAGATAAGTATTCATCGTATACCATCCGGGAAATACGGGCGATAATAGCGGCATTTTCATCGTCTGTCTCACGTGAATTCATTACAAAAACGGCGATATAATACTTCTTTCCGTCAGGCATGATTACGACTCCGGCATCATTATCTGCAATTTTCACACCTTCCGAATTACGGTCGGAAGAGCCTGTCTTATGCCCTACAATTGCGTTGGAAGGCAATAATCCCTTCAGTTTATTGCTTCCGGTACTGGTTGCTATCATGGTATTCCATAAAAAATTCTTGTATATGGGATCGAATAGTTCCTTTGTGTCAGCTATTTCCAGTAATCGTACCATTTCAGCGGGAGTACTCCAATTCAGATATGTCTTTGAGGGATTCCGGTGCATGGAATCTTCCGTTTCGGACAGATTAAAATTGCAGATACCTAACTTGTTAATATACTGATGGATATGCCCTATCCCACCGGCATATTCTATGAGGATGTCGCAAGCATTGTTATCACTTAGCGAGATGCTGTATCGTAAAAGCTCTCCTAATGAGATATCGAGATCTTGATTGGGATACTTTTGCCGTAACGGACTGTAAGTATTTGGCTGCAACTGAGATGCTTTTACATGAACGATATGGTCTAATGGAGTTCCCTGCTTGTTCATCTTGTCCAATACAGCCAGTGCTACGTGGAATTTGAATACGCTTAGCAACGGATAGTTCATCTTGTTGTTGTGCAGCAGGATTTTGTTCCGGTCTGTCAATACAGCCACGCCTACCATGGCTTTCTTTCCTTTAAGGAAATCGTCAATTTTGCTTTCCAATGTTTGCTGTTGTGCTTGCAAAGCGATGCTCATGCTGAAACACAACACATATATTAAAGTATATCTAAGTCCCATATTATTAATTTCATACATTTGCTCAATCCGCAAATGTATGAAATTAATTCAAAATAAGGAAACTGGACTTTTTTATTTGGCTATATTCTTTCCGAACTTTTCTTGCAGCTTTTGCATCAGTTCATAGAAATTGGGAATATAAACCGTTGCAAGTAATGTATTTAGCGCCATACCGAACACCACTGCCGCTCCAAGAGCAACACGGCTTCCCGCCCCTGCCCCTGTGGCAAACAGAAGTGGCATGACTCCCAGCACAAATGCCAATGAAGTCATCAGAATAGGACGAAGCCGGATATGTCCCGCCTGGAATGCAGCGTCACGGATACTGTTACCTTGTGCACGGAAATCACGTGCGAATTCTACAATCAGGATACCGTTCTTGGCGGATAGCGCCACTAACAGGATTATACCGATTTGAGTGTAGATGCTGACCGGAGTTCCCATTACATAACACCCCAGCATTGCGCCGAGCAATGCTACCGGAAGCCCCATTACGGCAGATACCGGGCTGGTCCAGCTTTCGTATTGTGCGGCGAGTACGAGGAAAGCCACTAATAACGCCATGATAAAGACGACAGTTGTAGTTGTTCCTGCCTGTGTCTCTTGATAGGCAACGGAAGTCCATTCGTAGCCGAATTCATTACCGAGTTGATTCTTTATCAGACTCTCCGCTTGCTTGATAGCTTCTCCGGAGCTACTTCCCGGAGAAGCATTGCAGGTAATGGATGCGGTAGAATACATATTATACCGGTTGATTTGGTCCATACCCAGTTGTTCGTCTATCTGTGTGAAAGAAGAGAAAGGGACCATCTCTCCCGAAGCATTAGATACACTTAATTTGAGTACGTCGTCAATAACACGTTGGGCACGGTCGCCAGCTCCCAATTTTACTTGGTAAATGCGTCCGAACTGTACATAGTCGTTAACGTAGGCTTCCCCCATATAATATCCTAAGACGGTGAAAACGCTGTTCAACTGTATGCCCATTAATTGCACTTTGTCTCGGTCTATATTCAGGAAATACTGAGGAACATTTGCTTGATATTGGCTGCTGACAGATGTCAAGGCCGGATACTCACGATAGTGCTCCATTAAATTTTCTACGGCACGCTGCATTTCGGTAGTACCGAGATTGTTACGGTCTTCCAATTGCAGTTGCAGCCCGCCGGTGGCACCCAGCCCGGGAATGGCGGGCGGAACCATTGCAAAGACTTCAGCTTCCTGAATACCGTAGGCTTCCATATTGAAACGGTCAACGACGGCCGATGCCGTATGTTTCTTCCCTTTGCGTTCATTCCAGTTTTTCAGGACAACGAAGTAGGTGGCTGCATTACTCTGTTCTCCCCCGCCCATAACGGAAAAGCCGGATATTCCGATATAATTCTTTACTTCGGGATAAGTGTCGAGCAAAGCATTGATTTGTTTTCCCACTGCTTGCGTGCGTTCCAAGCTTGATGCAGGTGGAAGTTGCACAACAGCGAGGAAATATCCGTCATCTTCTTCCGGTATAAAAGTAGAGGGCCACTTAACGAACAGCAATACAGCGATTATCGTAAATACAGCATAGGAAGCCATTGCGGCAAAAGGCCGTTGCAACAAATAGCCCACTGCTTTGTCATACACTCCTTGCGTCTTGTCGTACAAACGGTTAAATCCTTTATACAGAGGAAATTTCGAGGGTTTGGTGGGTTGAAGCATTAATGCGCAGAGTGCAGGTGTCAGAGTCAGTGAGTTGATACCGCTTAATACGGTACTGGCTGCAATGGTCAAGGCAAACTGTTTGTACAACTGTCCTGATATTCCGCTGACAAGGGTGGTAGGGATAAATACGGCAAGCAATACTAAAACCACCCCCACGATGGGGCCTGTAATCTCTCCCATTGCTTCCGTTACAGCTTGCCGTGCCGTATATCGCCCGGTATCCAACAGACGCGTGGAGTTTTCTACAACCACAATAGCATCATCCACTACGATGGCAACCGCCAATATCAGTCCGAATAGTGTTAATGTATTGATAGAGAAACCGAATAACGACATGATTGCCAGCGTACCAATCAGTGAAACAGGTATCGTGATACAAGGAATGATGACAGCCCGCCAGTTTTGTAGAAAGAGGAAGATTACAAGCACTACCAATAGCGTTGTTTCAAAGAAAGTCACCATTACTTCGTCAATGGATGCATGGATAACGTCTGTTGTATCGAGCGTTACATTATACTGTATGCCTGCCGGGAAATTCTGCGATAACTCTTGCATCTTTGTTTTGACACCTTTTGATACGTCCAATGAATTGCTTCCCGGTTGCTGGTAAATGGCGATGGCAGCTGTAGGTTTTCCGTCTAGCTGAGAGACGACACTGTAAGATGCCGAGCCCAGGTCTATATGGGCTACATCACGCAGACGGAGAATCTTTCCGCCGCTTTCCGTACGAAGGATAATGTTACCGAATTCCTCGGGTGAAGTCAGCCTCCCTTTTACAGTCAGGCTGTATTGATAAGCATTTCTGTTGTCATTTCCGATAGGCTGTCCTACGTTTCCGGCGCTAACCTCTACATTCTGCGCCTGAATAGCCTGATAAACATCTGCCGGTGAGAGATTACGGATACGCATAGCGTCAGGGTCGAGCCAGATGCGCATGGAATAGTCTCCTGCTCCCATTACATTGAGTGCACCCACACCGGGTACACGGGTCAATTGATCCACAAGATTCAGTTTGGCATAGTTGCTGAGGTAAAGACCGTCGTAATTTTTGTTGTCGGACTTCATTGTCAGGAACATAACGATATTGCTGGACTGCTTCTGCACCGTAACTCCTTGTACCACTACAGGGGCAGGCAGTGATGATTGCGCCACACTGACTCGGTTTTGCACCTGTACGGTAGCCATGTCAATATCTGTACCTACTGCAAAAGTAATGGTAAGCGAATATGCCCCCGATGAGGATGAGTTGGAAGACATATAAAGCATCCCGTCTACTCCGTTGACTTGCTGCTCGATAGGAATACCGACGGTTTGAGCCACCGTCTGCGCATTGGCTCCGGGATAAACAGCACTCACCTGTACGGTAGGCGGTGTAATGTCCGGGTATTGCGCAATGGGCAGAATGCCTAGCGTGACCAATCCCGCCACGACAATGAGCAGTGCCAGTACAGTTGCGAATATAGGACGGTCTATGAAGAATTTTGAAAACATAATTCCTTGTTTTTTTTGAATGGTGATATATACAGTGTGAATTATTGGACGGGGTTTATCCGCATGCCGTTTCTGACTTTCATCAGGGCTTTCGTTACATACCTTTCCTGCGGGGAAATTCCTTGTTTTATTTGCCGCAGACTGTCCCCTATCAGTTGTCCTGTCTCGATGTGACGGTAGTGCACGATGTCCGAATCATTGACTACATACACGTATTTACCCAGTTGGTCTGTACCGATAGAGGCATCAGGTATGAGGATTGCATTTTTCTGTTTTCCATAAGGTAGTGTGATGCTGACATAAAGTCCGCTTTTCAAGATACCTTTGGGATTATCCAGTCGGGCACGAATATTCAGTGTGCCGGTATTCAAGTCTACATTGGGCGAAAGATAATCCAGCTGTGCCGGATAATTCAGTATGCCGTCTTTCCCCAAGCTGACATTGACCTGTTTGGGAATGCTTTCCCCCTGCTGTATCAGCATGGCAAGCCATTGATTATCTGCTACATTAAAATAGGAATACAGATGATCGTCTTTATAAATGGTAGCCAAGGTTACAGGTTGCGCACTGCCGTTTATATAACTTCCCGCATCTGCAAGGTTGCGACTGATTGTTCCGTCGAACGGAGCACGTACCGTACAATAACCCAAGTTGGTGCGTGCTGTATTCAATGCAGCTTCGGCATTACTTACGGCTGCCAGTGAAGTAGCCACATTCGATTTGGATTGCAATACCTGTATCTGACTGACGGCATCCGTTTTTGCGGCTTCCTGCATACGGGCATAATTGTTCTGCGCATATTCAAGATTGGCCCGTGCCGTATTCAGAGCCGCCTCCGCCTGTCGCACATTATCTTGATAAACAGTTGGTTCAATTTGGAAAAGCACTTGTCCTTGATGTACCCGGCTACCGGGTGTATAGGCTACGGTTTGCAGCGTACCACTGACTCTGCCTACTAAATCTACCGTTTTTTCAGAGGTCAGATAGCCGGGGTAGTTTTTAGTAAGTGTAATGTCTTGTACACTTGGACGGGCTACGCTGATTTCCGGAGCAGGCATTGTATGTGCCGCTTCTTTTTTATTCCCGCATCCTGCCAATAACGGTAGGACAAGCAGGGCGATGTACATTTGATTTTTCATATATGGTTCGGTTTAAATTTAGAGATTAGTGATTTCATATCCTCCTCCCAATGCTTTGTAGAGCGATATAAGCTCTTGCAGTGAGTTACCCTGAGCATGTGTCAGCTGATTTTGATAAGTCAGCAATGAGCGGAGGGCGTCCAGAACGTTTTGAAAAGGGGTCAATCCCTGCTTATAGAGGTCTAATGATAGTTTTAAAGTTTCTTCTCCCTGATTGCATACTTCGCGCAGGGCAACAATCTGCTTGATAGAATTACGGTAACCGTTCATGGCATTATCAGTTTCCTGCACGGCTGTGAGCACTGTTTGATTAAACTGATGGATGGATTCATCCAATTGCGCACGTGCCAACCGGGTCGCATTCACCAGTTTTGTACCGCTGAACACGGTCCAGCTAAGACTTGGCGCAATCTCAAATGTCATGCTGTTTCGTTTGGTAAGATTCTTCAAGTCATGAGAAGAGTAGCCTACGGAACCTTTTAGAAAAACCTGCGGTAGCCAATCGCTTTTAGAAGCTCCAAGTAAGGCAGCCTGTGCATTGACTTGCCGTTCGGCCTGCCGGATATCCGGGCGGCGAAGTAGCAAATCGGCCGGAATGCCGACACCTACGGGTTCCATATAATCGGGGAGTTTACCGTTTTGCTCCAATGTGGGGCGAATGTCTTGAGGATAAGTTCCGAGTAAAATGGCCAGAGTGGTAATATATTGATTAATACCGGATTCCAGTTGAGGAATAGATGCTTTGGTGCTATAGTATACAGACTTGGCTTGAGACACATCCAGCTTGGATACCAATCCAGTTTTATAGCGGACCCGGGTAATTTCAAGCACTGCCGCTTGCGTATTGCAGTTATGGGTGACGACATTTAATTCTTGCTGTAATTCACGTAGCCCGATGTAGGCTGACGCTATTTGTGCACACAGTGAAATCATAACAGAGGTGTATTCTTCTTTGCTGGCGGCAAAATTTTCCCGCTGCGCTTTTACCCGTTGCCGGATATTTCCGAATATATCCAGTTCCCAACTTGCATTGAGCGAGGCACTGTATGCTCCGGTTATGGATTGTGGCACTTCACTTACGTTACCGCTACTTTGCTGACGTGCCCATCCACCATTCAAGGAAACGGAAGGAAAGAAACTCCCCCGTTCTATTCGCCAATTGGTTTTCGCCATATCCATGCGGTCTATGGCTGAAAGAACTGAAAAGTTCTTGGTGGATGCCGTTGTTATCAGTGAATCGAGCATCGGATCATCAAAAGCCTTCCACCATTTGTCATTTACGGGTTGTATTTGGCCGTCGAACATATTATCGTCTCCGGGGATGGCATGAGCAGTTTCGGTTCCCCAGCCTTGTGGAAGCGGTTTCTCCAAGTAGCGGCTGCTGTTCTGTGCCCATGCCGCAAAAGAAAAACATAGGACGAGCAATGTACTGCTCCAAGCTTTTATATTCATAAAAAAAGGTTTAGGTTGTTATTTTATGGGATTGATAACAACCTAAACCTTTATTTGTTTATCGCGATTCTTGCGGAATTTATTCAGCGTCTGCCGCTTTCTTTCTGCTTCTTGTCGGCTTTTCCTTTACCGGTTCTTCTTTCACTTCGGGAGTGATACCTGCCAGTTCAGGGTCAATCATAATACGTCCGCAATATTCGCAAACGATGATTTTCTTGCGTGAACGAATATCCAATTGTCTTTGGGGCGGAATTTTGTTGAAGCAACCGCCACAAGCGTCACGCTGTACGTACACGATACCCAGACCATTACGTGAGTTCTTGCGGATACGTTTAAAAGATTGAAGCAAACGCGGCTCTATTTTAGTTTCGAGCTCTTTAGCCTTGTCTCTCAGTTTTTCTTCTTCCTGCTTGGTCTCTGAGATGATTTCGTCCAATTCATTCTTCTTTACGTCCAGGTCTTTTTGCCTTTCTTCCAAAGCAGCGGTACTGTCTGCAGCTTCCTGAGATTTAACTTCTTCATCAGCGGAGAATTCTTTAATTCTCTTTTCGCAAAGTTCAATTTCTAAAGTTTGGAACTCTATTTCTTTACTCAGGAAGTCATATTCGCGGTTGTTGCGTACATTTTCCTGTTGCTCTTTATATTTAGCTACAGAAGCCTTTGCTGTTTCGATTTCCACTCTCTTGGTTGCGATAGCGGATTTCAAATCGGCAACTTCCGACTGGATTCTTTCGATGCGGGTACTCAAACCGGCAATTTCATCTTCCAAGTCTTGCACTTCCAAAGGAAGCTCGCCTCTCAACGTCTTGATTTCATCGATTTTAGACAACATAGTCTGTAGTTGGAACAAGGCTTTCAGTTTTTGTTCCACTGTCAATTCCTGGGGATCTTTTTTTGCTTCTTTAGCCATTTTAATTACATGTATTTTATGGGATTTGTATTCACTTTACTCTGTTGAACCTCAACATTAGGAAACAACTCCCGGATTATTGTATAAAATATTTCTTTTGTATATTGTTCGCTTTCGTAATGCCCTATCTCCGCCAACAGGATATCTGTATCATGGCCGAAATAATCGTGATATTTTATCTCGCCAGTGATGAAGACATCTGCATGGTTACGTATGGCAAGCGGCATAAGGAAAGCACCTGCACCACCACATAGAGCAACGGTTTGTATCTCGCGTCCGGTCAGTTTGTTGTGTCTCAGGCAACCTGCTTCAAAGGTTTTCTTGATACGCTTTAAGAATTCCAACTCGGTTTCCGGAGTTTCCAATTCGCCGATAACGCCTGCTCCGGCCTGTTGCCAAGAGTTTTGCAACGGATATAAATCAAATGCAGGCTCCTCGTATGGATGTGCGGTAAGTAACGCTTTTATCATTTCCGCTTTTCGGTAAGTTGGCAGAATGGTTTCGATACGCACTTCTTTTTCCACATGCAGTTCACCGATTTCCCCACAATAAGGATTGGCGCCTTCACGGGCACGGAACATCCCCTCACCTTCCACATTGTAGCTGCACGAATCATAATTGCCTACACATCCGCATCCGGCAAATGCCAATGCCGCGCGTACTTCTTCTGCCCGGTCTGTAGGAACAAATGTGACCAACTTCAGCAAAGCGTTTTCTTTAGCTTCCAGTACACGTACATTCTTCAATCCTATTTTCTCGGCAATCTTGAAATTTACTCCTTCCGGCGCATTATCAAGGTTGGTGTGGGCGGAATAAATGACAATGTCGTTCTTGATGGCTTTCAAGATACAACGTTCCACATAATCCTTTCCTGTAATGGATTTATAACCTTTAAAAATGAGCGGATGATGCGATATAACAAGATTATATCCTAACGCAATCGCTTCATCCAATACGGCTTCAGTAACGTCAAGACACAACAAAGCCCCTGTTGCTTCCGCATCTGTCAATCCTATTTGCAGGCCGGCATTATCAAATCCGTCTTGCAATGGCAGAGGCGCGAACCGTTCAAGGGCGCTTACTATCTCCTTAATTTTCATTATCAGTAGAAAATTTGGTTGCAAATATACGAAAAAGTAGCGAACTACGGTTTACTTTTTACTTTTTTTTCTATCATGACAGGTTGTAACTTTCCGTAAGCGTCGAAAGACTTACGCGAAGCCAATGAAATGGTTATCATCAGCGAAAGCATAGATGCCGTAAATGTGATAACCATAATCATCATCTGATATTTGATAGCGACATTCGGACTGCTCCCACCCAATATCTGTCCGATCATTGTTCCGGGAAATGCGACCAAGCCCATGACGGAGATATTGGCGATGAGCGGACTGAATGCCTTGATAATGGCCTGACGGATAAACGGTGCTTGCGCTTCGGTACGGGTAGCCCCGTTGCCAAGCAGATAACGGTAAAGTTGCTGTTCGCGTTTCAATCCGCTATAATAAGTATTTAGGGCTATGACATTGCTGGATAGCATATTCCCCATCAGTATGCCGAAAATTGGAATGAAATACTGGGCACTGAACATATTTTCAAGACGCAGCACGATTCCTATGAAATACATTCCCACACATGCCACACTACACAGAAAGCCTATGGATATAGGTATCAGTAATATCTTGCGTTTCAGTTGTGTGCGTGCCAATGCCGTTTGCGAAGCTACGAGTATCATGACGATTACCCATAGAAAATTAATCCACGGATTATTCCACAGAAAAAGGAATTTCAGATAGACGCCGATGAAGAAAAGCTGCACAATCATACGCGCCGTACCGATGAGAGTTGCACGCAGCAGACCTGTCTTGAACTTCCATATATAGAATAAGGGTATTAATAGTAGAAGTAGTCCGATGCCCAGGCTGAGGTATGATATGTCGATAGTTCCCATAAATATTTCCGATAGCTTGTAATGCAAAGGTAGCGCTATTAATAAATTACGGAAGAATTTATTAATAAATTTCCAGGAATTTATTAATAAATCTTGGAAAATTCATTAGTATTTCGGTAGGCCTTTTTTTTCTTATGGAATTAGCGGGTAAATATGAAAACCAATACAGACGCAGTAAGAATACAAATTCCCATAATAATCAACATCATCCGCACGGTGTACCTCTGCTCGGAATATTCCTTTTGCCGGGTAAGTCTGGTTATCTTTTCCATGTCTTCTGCTGTTGTGTTTCGTGGCATACCATGCCCTTTGTACATTTTATCTAAACGTTCATTGAGACGTTCCCGGCGAAGAAGACGTAAATTGCGATTCTCCTTATCACGGCGTATCATATCAAAGACAAATCCGGCAAAACTCATGGTTTTATTTTTATCAGGTTGATTACATTATTATATGCCGGTCACATCCTCCGGTAAAATCTTTGTCGTGTGACACAGCCAGCACAGCGGTTCCCTTACGGGTTTGATGCCGTAAAAAGGCAAGTACTCTCTCCGTAGAGCCCGAGTCGAGCGCAGAGGTTGGCTCGTCTACGATGATTAAAGGTTTGTTAATCATGGAAGCTACGGCTATCATCATACGTTGGCGTTGTCCGCCGGATATCTCATTTACACGCTTATAATATAGTTCTCTTTCAAGTCCTAATTCCTCAAAGCAGTTGAATAATTGTGCTTCGGAAAACGGTGTGGTTCGATTGGCTTTTAGACCGAAAGGTAGTTGAATCATGTCTCTTACCCACTCTAATGGAAGTGCCAATTCTTGTGGAATCCAAGCTATTTGTTTGCGAATGAGGTCTATGCTGTTTTTATCCAATATGATGTTATTGACAGTAATACGTCCTTCTTTTAACGGAGTAAAACCCAGTATGGCATTGAGAAGAGATGTCTTCCCGCATCCCGACGAACCGGAAATGCTGGCAATCTCTCCCCTTTTCAATTGCAGGTTGAATTTGGAGAATAATATCTCATCACCGTATGCAATACTGGCATCCTCTATTTGTAGCATAAATAAATACTTTAGTCTTTATTGCAAAGGTAAGGAAAAAAGATTTGCAAAGATAACTTTATACTTTTATCTTTGTATCACTAATTAATTCAGGAAAAAGTATGATACAAAACGAACGGGATTGCCGCCATGAACATGTGCTCAATGTGGCGAGACAAATGATGACCGCCGCACGTACGGCGCCTAAAGGAAAAGGTGTAGATGTAATTGAAACTGCGCTGGTTACGGGAGAAGATTTGAAAAAGCTTTCGGAAAAAATGATTGCCATGGCCGAAGAGCTGGGCATGAAGTTCTTTCTTCGTGATGCTGCAAATGTCTTACAGGCCGAATGTGTCGTTATAATAGGTACGCGCGAGCAGGCACAAGGCTTGAACTGCGGACATTGTGGTTTTCCAACTTGTGCCGGACGTTCCGAGGGGGTACCATGCGCCTTGAATACAGTTGATGTGGGGATTGCCGTCGGATCGGCTTGCGCTATGGCCGCCGATATGAGGGTAGATACCCGGGTAATGTTTTCTGCGGGGCTGGCTGCGCAGCGAATGAATTGGCTGAAAGATTGCAAGGCTGTATTCGCTATTCCGGTCAGCGCATCTTCCAAGAATCCGTTCTTTGACAGAAAGCCTAAGGAAGAAAAGAAATAAATGTATTCCGAACCTTAAGTCGAGATATGGAAACGTAGAGCTGAGATTCAGAATTCTAAAGTAGAACTAGGGAAATGCAGAATAGGGCTTTACGAAGATTGAGATTCAGGAATATCGGTACTCGAGTTTCATTGCCTTACTTAACGAATTAAATGACTTAGAATGATATGGGATATTTTGTTGGACTTCCCCTGGGTGGAGGAACGGAAAAAGATTGCCAAGTGCGTTTTGGCAAGAATATGACCTTCCAGGTGGAAACACGTGCTCCTCACCTGCCTGCAGAATGGACTTTACAGAGCGGTATACAGCTTACATGGCCTCATGCGAATACCGACTGGGCTTATATGCTGGAAGAGGTACAGCAATGTTTTATTGCCATTGCTTCCGAAATAGCAAAGCGGGAGTTGCTGCTAATCGTAACTCCGGAACCGGAGGAAGTAAAAAAGCAAATCTCCATGACGGTCAACATGGATAATGTTCGTTTTCTGGAGTGTGAGACGAATGATACTTGGGCACGCGACCATGGAGCTATCACTATGATAGATACGGAAGGGCCTTCTCTGCTTGATTTTACATTTAATGGTTGGGGTTTGAAATTCGCTTCGGACAAAGACAATCAAATAACACGCCGGGCTGTTGAAACCGGAATTCTCAAAGGCCGATATGTGAACCGTTTAGGTTTTGTGCTGGAAGGCGGTTCCATTGAAAGTGACGGTATGGGAACATTGCTTACCACTTCGGAGTGCCTGCTGTCGCCTAACCGTAACGGTCAGTTAAATAAAGTGGAGATTGAGGAGTATCTTCGCTCCGCCTTTCATCTTGAACGGGTACTTTGGCTGGATTATGGATATTTGGCCGGAGATGATACGGACAGCCACATAGATACGCTTGTCCGTTTGTGCTCGCCGGATACGATTGCTTATGTGCAGTGCCGGGATGTGAATGATGAACATTATGAGGAATTGTATCGAATGGAAGAGCAGCTTAAAACGTTCCGAACACTCGCAGGAGAACCTTATAAACTGTTGGCACTGCCAATGGCTGATAAAATAGAAGTGGAGGGAGAAAGGCTGCCGGCTACGTATGCTAACTTTTTGATAATTAATGATGCAGTGTTATATCCTACGTATAATCAGCCGGAGAATGATATCCGTGCCAAAGAGGTGTTGCAAGAAGCTTTTCCCGGACATGAGATTGTAGGTATAGACTGTCGTGCTTTGATAAAACAACATGGTTCGCTGCACTGTGTCACGATGCAATATCCGATAGGAGTAATCAGATAGACAAAAAGAAAAACATTCAAAAGAAATATAGATTATGAGAAAAATAAAAGTCGGTATTATTCAGCAGGCAAATGTTGCGGATATGCGCATTAATCTGATGAATCTGGCCAAGAGCATCGAAGCATGTGCCACTCATGGTGCACAGTTAGTGGTGTTGCAGGAACTGCACAACTCACTCTATTTCTGCCAGACGGAGAATACCCAACTGTTTGACTTGGCGGAACCTATTCCCGGACCGTCAACCGGTTTCTATTCAGAGTTGGCGGCTGCCAACAACATTGTATTGGTAACCTCGTTATTTGAAAAACGCGCTCCGGGTTTATATCATAATACGGCTGTTGTTTTTGAACGTGACGGAAGCATTGCCGGGAAATATCGCAAGATGCACATTCCGGACGATCCGGCTTATTATGAAAAGTTCTATTTTACCCCCGGAGATTTGGGATTTGAACCTATACAGACGTCTTTGGGGAAATTGGGCGTTTTGGTTTGTTGGGACCAGTGGTATCCCGAAGCTGCTCGTCTTATGGCGCTGAAGGGAGCCGAATTACTGATTTATCCTACCGCTATCGGTTGGGAAAGCAGTGATACAGATGATGAGAAAGCCCGTCAGCTCAACGCATGGATAATCTCTCAGCGTGGACATGCCGTAGCAAACGGTCTTCCGGTTATTTCGGTGAATCGTGTGGGACATGAACCCGATCCTTCCATGCAGACAAACGGTATCCGGTTTTGGGGAAATAGCTTTGTGGTTGGGCCGCAAGGTGAATTTTTGGCACAAGCAGGTAATGAACAGCCGGAAAATATTGTAGTGGAAGTGGATATGGAGCGTTCGGAGAATGTTCGCCGTTGGTGGCCGTTCTTGCGCGACCGCAGAATCGATGCTTATGAGGGATTGACCAAACGCTTCTTAGATTAAAGGAAAGGAATACTTTTATTTGAACGTGACCTTTCTGTTCATCAAGAAGTTAACTCCGCCATATACAAATAGTCCCAAGAACTGGGCGAGATATTCATCACAATTCAACCCCTCTACCAATCCGATGAGGAAAAGGAATTGTGCGCAATAAGCCATTCCGAAGGCTATGGAAAAGAGCAGCACTTGTCGCCAAGTGTTGCTCTTTTTTTCTGTTGGGAATATCCAATACTTGCACCAGATAAAGTTATGAGTCTGTGCCAGTATATATGCAGTGACATTGGAGAGCATGTAATTAATATCCAATCCATCCATCATTATCCAGATGGTGATTGCTGTTATTAAGGCGTTTAGCGTACCGATTACTGCAAAACGGCAAATACGTGTGGACTCTTTCACTCTCTCCTGTTCTCTGGTTTTTATTCTTTTACCTCAACAATAAGGTTCAGTTCATCCAATTGCTTTTGGTCGATGGCCGAAGGCGCATCCAACATGACATCGCGGCCGGAGTTATTCTTCGGGAATGCAATGCAGTCACGGATACTGTCGAGGCCGGCAAAGATGCTTACCCAACGGTCAAGGCCGTAAGCCAAACCGCCATGAGGAGGTGCGCCGAATTTGAAGGCATTCATCAAAAAGCCGAACTGTTCTTCAGCCTTTTCCGGTGTGAAGCCCAATATTTCGAACATCTTAGCCTGCAATTGGGCATCGTGGATACGGATAGAGCCACCCCCCACTTCAATACCGTTACATACCATATCGTAAGCATCGGCGCGAACAGCCGCAGGATCTGTGTCCAACAAAGGAATATCTTCATCCTTCGGATGCGTAAACGGATGATGCATAGCCATTAAGCGACCTTCTTCTTCACTCCATTCAAACATGGGGAAGTCGACTATCCAAAGCAATGCAAACTTATTCTTGTCGCGTAAGCCTAATTGATTACCCATTTCAAGACGAAGTTCGTTCAGTTGCTTGCGGGTTTTCATTACATCATCACCGCTCAAGATAAGAATCAAGTCGCCGGGTTTTGCGCCAAAGGCTGCTTTCATATCTTGCAGAACTTCTTGTGTATAGAACTTGTCGACACTCGATTTTACAGTACCGTCAGCTTCTATACGGGCATATACCATACCCTTTGCTCCGATTTGCGGTTTCTTTACGAATTCGGTCAAGGCGTCCAATTGTTTGCGGGTGTAGCTTGCGGCGCCTTCCGCACAAATACCGCCGATATATGCGGCATTGTCGAATACAGAGAAACCATGGCCTTTCATGATGTCCATCAATTCCACAAACTTCATACCGAAGCGTAAATCGGGTTTGTCGCTTCCATAATATTTCATGGCATCCGCCCAAGGCATCCGCTGGAACGGTTCTGTCAACTCAACACCACGAATTTCCTTGAAAAGGTACTTTGCCATACCTTCAAAGAGCTCGATTACATCGTCTTGTTGTACAAAAGACATTTCACAGTCGATTTGTGTAAATTCCGGTTGGCGGTCGGCACGGAGGTCTTCGTCACGGAAACATTTCGCGATTTGGAAGTAGCGGTCAAAGCCTGAAACCATCAGTAATTGCTTCAATGTTTGAGGGCTCTGCGGCAGTGCATAGAATTGTCCCGGGTTCATACGTGAGGGAACAACAAAGTCGCGCGCGCCTTCCGGGGTGGAACCGATGAGAAGAGGAGTCTCTACTTCAATGAATCCTTTGCTATCCAGATATTTACGTACCTCGATTGTCATTTTATGACGCAACTCCAGATTCTTGCGTACTGCGGCGCGGCGTAAGTCCAGATAACGGTATTTCATACGGATATCATCGCCGCCGTCCGTATTATCTTCGATTGTGAAAGGCGGAGTTAAAGCTGAATTAAGTATATTCAGTTCTGAAACAATGATTTCGATATCTCCCGTAGGAATATTTTTGTTTTTGCTGAAACGCTCATTTACCGTTCCTACTATTTGAATTACGAATTCACGGCCCAAGCGGTTGGCCTGCTCGCAAAGTTCGGCATCTACTTCTTCATTAAATACTAATTGGGTGATTCCGTAACGGTCGCGAAGGTCTACGAATGTCATACCTCCCATCTTACGGCTGCGCTGTACCCAACCTGCCAGCGTCACTTGCTTATTAACGTCGGAGATACGCAATTCTCCACAGGTGTGTGATCTATACATATTATTATATATAACTTTATAATTTATTCTTTTGGCTATACAATGCCCTTTACTGCATAAATATCATGCAAAAATACATAAAACATATTACAGACGTATCAAAACAGAAGAGTTTATTTTAAAAAACAACCGTATCTAGCAGTTGATAGTAAAATTATCAATCCTAAAACAGCTGCAACGTCACTCGTAGAGTTTAATTTTTTCTGAGTCTTTTTATTTGTTCCTTGCCTTTATCCAATATCCTTCTATTCGTATGGGTAATGTCTTCCATTATGGCTTCATTTATTTGTTTCAGGCCATTGATGTAATCCTGGGCACGTTGCAATACGTTTGAAGTGTCTTTTTCGGCATTCTTGGGTACAATAACCTGTAAGCCCCTTTTGAGGATATTCACATCGATGTTTTCTCCCATCATCATCGGGTCTCCATCGAAATGTATCACTCCCGGTTTGGAACGGTGAATACGAAGTGTTTTACAACGGAAAGTCTTTATACGGCTGTTTTGGTCGATAGTCTTGTTGAACAACTGGAATGATAATGCCGGTACGTCCAATACGGTAAAAGGCTCCAAAATAGTAACATCCAGCAATCCGTCATTTAACGTGGCCTGTGGGGTTATATAGGCGTTATTTCCATATTGTGAGGCGTTGCCGCATGCTATCAGGAAAGCTTTGTATCGCGAGGTACTGCCATCCATCTCCAACTCATATGTTTCCGGCTTGTACTTGAGGCTTTCAAGCAGTGTCTTCTCCAGATATATGAGCGGGCCTCTCCTGCCGGCTTTGGAAAATTGCAGACTGACAAATGCGTCGAATCCTACTCCGCAGGTACAGAAAAAAGGAACATCATTGATTTTACCATAGTCAATGATATCTATCAATCCCTCATTGATAATATCAATTGCTTTTTTTGCCTCCATGGGAATCTGCAGATGGCGTGCCAACCCGTTGCCGGAACCGCATGGGATGATGCCCAATGCCGTTTTGGTGTGCACCAATGAGCGTGCTATCTCGTTGATTGTTCCGTCTCCGCCGATGGCAACAACGGCAAAAACCTCTTCTTTAGCTTTCCGGGCGGCTATTTCAACGGCGTGCCCCGCCCATTCCGTATAAATTACTTCCGGTATGTAGCGGCTCTTATCCAGCTTTTCATCGAGCCATTTCAATATTTGCTCCTTACCCTGCGTACCGGATATGGGATTTATTATAAATGATATTTTCTTTTTACTATCGTCCATTTAAACGGATATTACTATGGGGTTTTCTGTCATGCAAAAGTAATATAAATCCTTTAAATTTTAACCATATGAATCTCTTAAAACGAGTTAGAGCAGATTTTTTAGAGTAAATGGAACAGATAACAACATATTTTGCTATCTTTGCCCCCTGTTTTTAAGAACTTGTTTTTAATAGAATTAAATATTCATTATATAAAAGACATTTCATGGGTTTACTGCAAGACAAATTCGCGAAATATGATTTGCCGCAACAATTTATGGCAAAAGGGGTATACCCTTATTTCCGCACAATTAACAGCCACCAGGATACAGAGGTGATGATGGATGGCAAAAAGGTTCTGATGTTCGGTTCGAACGCATATATGGGACTGACATACGACAAACGAATCATTGACGCTTCAATAGCTGCCACTGAAAAATATGGTACAGGTTGTGCCGGTTCCCGTTTTCTGAATGGTACTCTTGATATACATGTTGAATTGGAAAAGGAATTGGCCGAATTCGTAGGCAAAGACGAAGCTCTTTGTTTTTCTACCGGTTTTACTGTAAATGAAGGTATTATTCCCGCGGTGGTAGGACGTGGTGATTACATTATTTGTGATGACCGTGACCATGCTTCTATCGTAGACGGACGCCGCCTTTCTTTCGCTACACAATTAAAGTATAAGCACAATGATATGGAAGACCTTGAAAAGGAACTCCAGAAGTGTGAGCCGGATGCCGTAAAGCTGATTGTTGTAGATGGCGTATTCTCAATGGAGGGTGATTTGGCTAATTTGCCGGAAATCGTTCGTTTGAAAAAGAAATATAATGCCAGTATTTATGTGGACGAAGCTCACGGTTTGGGTGTATTCGGTAAGCAAGGCCGTGGTGTTTGCGACCATTTCGGAGTGACCGAAGATATCGACCTGATAATGGGAACTTTCAGTAAGTCATTGGCTTCTATCGGCGGTTTTATCGCGGGTGACAAAGATGTCATCAACTGGTTGCGTCACAATGCCCGTTCTTATATATTCCAGGCAAGCAGTACGCCTGGAGCAACGGCTGCAGCCCGTGAAGCTCTCCATATTATTAAATCAGAACCGGAACGCATTCAACGCCTATGGGATATTACCAATTACGCATTGAAGAGTTTCCGTGATGCCGGTTTTGAGATTGGTGAAACCGAATCGCCTATCATACCTTTGTATGTGCGTGATACGGAGAAGACATTTGTCGTAACGAAGATGGCTTTTGATGAAGGTATCTTTATCAATCCGGTAATTCCGCCTGCATGCGCTCCTCAAGATACATTGGTACGCGTAGCATTGATGGCTACTCATACTAAGGAACAGGTAGATTATGCCGTTGAGAAGTTGACTAAATGCTTCAGGGAATTGGGAATAATCAAGTAAAAGAATGAAGAATTAAAGCAAAGATAAAAGCCGTTTAATCGTGGGTCGGTTAAACGGCTTTCTTTTATAAAATAATCCATTAAAACAAACCAAACAACATGAAAAAACAAATTCTGATTTTCGCCGCTATTGTATGCGGAATGACTTACACTACAACTGCTTATGCGCAGTTTAAAATTGGCGGTAAGAAAATAAATGTAGGTAAGGTTGTTCAGGCCGGCACTGATGCCGCTAAAGCTATAACTCTTTCGGATGCGGATATTGCAGCTATGAGCAAGGAGTATATGCAATGGATGGATACTCACAATCCTTTGACCAAACCCGATACGGAGTATGGTAAGCGTCTGGAAAAACTGACCGGGCATATTAAAGAGGTGGATGGTCTGAAAGTAAACTTTGGCGTTTATGAAGTTATCGACGTGAACGCTTTTGCTTGCGGTGACGGCAGCGTACGTATTTGCGCCGGGTTAATGGATATTATGACGGATGATGAAGTGATGGCTGTGGTAGGTCATGAGATAGGCCATGTAATTCATACAGACTCCAAAGATGCTATGAAGAGCGCTTATCTTCGTTCTGCAGTGAAGAATGCCGCAGGCGCTGCAAGCTCTACCGTATCAAAGCTGACTGATTCCGAGTTAGGCGCTATGGCGGAAGCTTTGGCGGGTGCGCAATACTCCCAAAAGCAGGAAACGGAAGCGGACGATTACGGTTTTGAATTTTCTATAAAGAATAATTTGGATCCTTATGCCATGTATAATGCTTTGAATAAACTGCTGGAACTTTCAGCGGAAGCTCCCAAGGAGTCTAAATTCCAAAAGATGTTTTCATCTCATCCGGATACGGCGAAACGAGTAGCTCGTGCTAAGGAGAAAGCTGATGAATATATGAAAAACAAGCAATAAGAGATTGTATTCCCAAATTACAGAGAGAGGCAGGATTTCATTTGAATGCTGCCTTTTTTCTTGATAATAAAAGGATAAAACGTACTTTTGCTTTGATTTACCGGTTTTGCTTGTCTGGTTGCTTTGATATTGAATTTATTTTAGTATGTTTGCTGTTATTATTAATGAAAAGCACAACATTTGAATGAAAAAGCAAGATTTCCTTTTCGTTTTCGTCCTAATCGTAATCTTCTTACCTTTTTTCGTGAGTGATGCGGTTTACGGCTGGTATAAGTCTTTCAATGCCACACATGGTATGGTAATGAGTTTCCTGAAATTCGGAGTGCTTGCTACTTTAGGTGAGATGCTGGGGCTTCGCATCAGTGCCGGAGTATATAACAGAAAAGGATTCGGAGTACTTTCCCGTGCGGTTGTATGGGGTATTTTAGGGATGGGAATCAATATGGCGATGATTGTCTTTTCTAAAGGTGTGCCGCAGTTTATGGAGTATATGGGGATGGCGGATGCCTCGGCGATAATTAACGGCGGTTTCTGTTTGGACAAGTTATGGATTGCTCTGGCTATATCTGTTGCCATGAACACAATCTTTGCCCCTGTATTCATGACATTTCACAAGATAACGGATACACATATTCTGGATTGTGGCGGTTCGCTTCGCAGTCTTATTACCCCTATCCCGATGACGCGTATCATTACGCATCTTAATTGGGATGCGCAATGGAATTTTGTTTTTAAGAAAACGATTCCTTTTTTCTGGTACCCCGCCCACACCATTACTTTCTTGTTACCGGGCGAGGTAAGAGTTTTGTTTGCCGCTATTTTGGGTGTTGTGCTCGGGGTGCTGCTGGCTATTGCTGCAAGAATGAAATAATGGTTCTTTGGGTATAAAAAGGAAGGGGAATACGGACTGTTGCGCATTCCCCTTTATTATCTTACTTTTCTCTTACATAACGTAGTGTATAGCCGTAATTGGAATTTAAGATTAATGAGTCAGCCGTAAGTTTCTCAATTCTTAAGGTGTCTATCCCCTCTATCTCCATACCATTACCAATGCTTTTTACCGTGAGATAAAGTTCATCTCCTTGTTGCTCCCAATATTTATATACCAGCGTAGCCATATTAATGGAAGATGCATCCCCGCCCTCTTCCAGTTTGATACCCTGCATTTTTCCCGGCTGTCCTTCGATAGGCATTACCCATGAGCCAATGATAGAGTCTTTGCTTTGCTTTTCATTACAAGCGGCCATTGCAATAACCAATACGGCGGCTGCCAATAAAAGTTTCTTCATACTATATGTTTTTAAAAGTGAGTTAATGTATTTTCGTTATGGCAGATGCAATGTTAATGCCGGGTTCATCTTCGGTAACCGTGTACGAAACCTCTAATGTATCTCCTACTGATAGTCCTTCTTCCAAGGCTATATCCTGATCCATTGTACTTATATATAAGGTATCGTTTTTCGGGGTAACCATTGTGAATCCATTCATGGTAGCATCCATAACTACGCCTTGTGCATGATATACGGAATCGTTAATCTCCTCTGTACCGGGCTTTGCGCTTTCCTGTTCTGTATTTCCGGCTTTATTTTTGCAGGAAGCACATCCCAACAGAATAACGGTAACAAGTAAAATAGGTTTGGTCAACTTCATATTCTCTGATTTTATTAAGATTATTTCTACAAAAATAGATATAAAAGAGAACGTATCAAAGAGGCAGAGAATAATTAACTGTTCCCGTATATTGTTTCCCAGACTTTTATAATTTTATTTCAGATAAAATCATAAAAAGATTTGGTCTATATCAAAAAAGATTTTACCTTTGCACTCGCTTTTAAGAAGTAAAGCACTCGGGGTGTAGCGCAGTCCGGTTAGCGCACCTGCTTTGGGAGCAGGGGGTCGTGGGTTCGAATCCCGCTACCCCGACAAAAAACGAGCTACTGAAATTCAGTGGCTCGTTTTTTGTATCATAGATACTCTCCGACGACGATGGATTATACATAAATAAACAGGGTTTGTACTTTTGCCCTTCACCTTCCACACACCTGTTTATACGGGTTAGCGGGTGAATCCTTGTTCTTTTGCTATATAAGGATTTGTCTCGTGAGATAAATAAAACCATCTCCCGAGACGAATTAATTCGTCTCACAAGACAAATATATCCGTCTCTCAGGATGAATATATTTATTCCGCAAGACGAATTTGCACAGCTTACATTCTCAAATAAAAGTCTTTGGTCAGGGCGATGTACTCCGGGGTAAACTGTCCGTGCTTCTCTCCTTCTATGTAAAGACTGTCCTCGATACATGGTACATCCTGATAGCCGAAAGTCAATAACACGCGCCGGCAAGGTTTTCCGGGTTTGGTAAAAACATACAAGCGGCGATGTGGATGAAAATTATACTTCCAAGCTGTATCAACCACCGTCTTTTCAACTTCCGCCGGAATAATAATGCTTATACTTCCCCGTTCCGATAAGAAATGTGCCGAATGTCCGAAGAGCAATTCATAGCTCAGTTCACTCGTGTGCCGTGCCATGCAGCGCTGATTGTCCGGGCATTTCAGGGCATCGACAAAATAAGGCGGGTTGGAAACAATCAGGTCGAATCTGTCTTCCGGATGATACTTGCGGAAGTCACAGCATACCACTTCCATCCGATGGCTCCAGGGGGACGATTGAATATTCTCTTGGGCTTGCGCCGCCGCTGCTGGGTCTATTTCGACAGAGGTAATTGCGGCTTCCGGATTACGCTGCGCTAATTGTAAGGATATTAGACCACTACCCGCTCCTACATCAAGAATTCGTTTAGCATCTTGAACCGGAGCCCACGCCCCTAATAGCACTCCGTCTGTACCTACTTTCATGGCGCATTTGTCGTGCCGGACGGTAAATTGTTTGAACTGGAAATAAGGATTCGGCATATTTGTTTTTGTTAATCGGACTCAAAAATAATCAAAGCCGCCAAAATAGCGGCAATTTTGGCATCGTTTTTGTCTTTTTAAAGAAAGGAACGCCTATTTAATAGAAGAAATAGCTAACTTTGCAGACGCCTTATTGGCCTGCCAATATGACATAAACTAAAAAGAATGAGATGAAGAAAAGAAATTACTTGAGTGATATCGAAGATAGGAATGAAAATGCGTTTTCTGTAATTGCTGATTTTGAGGGGAATGAAGAACAATTGATGGATATTGAGGTTGATGAAATCCTGCCGGTATTACCTCTGCGGAACATGGTTTTGTTTCCGGGTGTGTTTATGCCGGTGTCTGTCGGAAGAAAATCTTCCCTGAAATTGGTGCGTGAGGCAGAAAAGAAAGGTACATATATCGCCGTGGTGTGTCAGAAAGTAGCTGATACGGAAACGCCTTTGTTTGAGGACCTGCATACAATAGGTACGGTTGCCAAGATTGTCCGTGTGCTGGAAATGCCGGATCAGACGACTACCGTTATCCTGCAAGGCTCCAAACGCATTGAATTGAAAGAGATAACGGAAGTTACTCCATATTTGAAAGGACGTGTAAGCACGCTTAATGAGGAAATTCCCGCAAAAGACGATAAGGAGTTCCAGGCATTGGTAGAAGCGTGCAAAGACTTGACCGTACGCTATATCAAATCTTCGGATATGTTTCCGCAGGATTCTGCATTTGCCATCAAGAACATTACCAACCCGATGTTTCTGGTGGACTTTATCTGCACTAACCTGCCCTTGAAGAAGGATGAAAAGATAGAGTTGCTGCGCATTGACGCATTGCGTGCCCGCACCTATCGTTTGCTCGAAATTCTGAACCGGGAAGTTCAGCTCGCCGAAATCAAGGAATCTATCCAGATGCGCGCCCGCGAGGATATAGACCAGCAACAACGCGAGTATTTCTTGCAACAGCAGATTAAAACCATTCAGGATGAACTGGGTGGCGGCAGCCAGGAGCAGGAATTGGAAGAGATGCGTAAAAAAGCGGAAACCATAAAATGGAATGAAGAAGTAAAAAGCACCTTCCTGAAAGAAGTGGATAAGTTGGAGCGCATGCATCCGCAATCGCCCGATTACAGTGTGCAACTGAACTATCTGCAAACCATGATGAGTCTGCCGTGGGGCGTTTATACAACGGATAATCTGAACTTGACCAATGCCGAGAAGACGTTGAATAAAGACCATTACGGTTTGGAGAAAGTAAAGGAACGTATATTGGAACACCTCGCCGTATTGAAGTTGAAGGGAGACATGAAGTCGCCTATCATCTGCCTGTATGGCCCTCCGGGTGTGGGTAAAACCTCTTTGGGGCGTTCTATTGCGGCTGCTTTGAAGCGGAAGTATATCCGTATGTCTTTGGGTGGCGTGCACGATGAAGCCGAAATACGCGGACACCGCAAGACTTATATCGGAGCGATGCCGGGACGCATCATCAAAAGTTTGATTAAAGCCGGTTCTTCAAATCCGGTATTTATATTGGATGAGATAGACAAGGTGAGCGCCGACCGTCAGGGAGACCCCTCTTCCGCTCTGCTCGAAGTACTCGACCCGGAGCAGAATACTACGTTTCACGACAACTTCCTGGATGTGGATTATGATTTGTCGAAAGTGATGTTCATTGCTACCGCCAATAATCTGAATACGATTCCCGGACCGTTGCTCGACCGCATGGAGTTGATTGAAGTAAGCGGTTATATCACCGAGGAAAAGATAGAGATTGCCCGTCGCCATTTGGTTCCCAAAGAGTTGGAAGCAAACGGTATGAAGAAAAACGATATCAAGATTCCCAAGAATACGCTGGAAGCGATTATAGAGTCTTATACCCGTGAAAGCGGTGTGCGTGAGTTGGAGAAGAAGATTGGAAAGATTCTGCGTAAATCGGCTCGTCAATATGCTACGGACGGTTATTTCGCAAAGACCGAAATTAAGCCGGGCGATTTGTACGAATTCCTGGGCGCTCCCGAATATACGCGCGACAAGTATCAAGGCAATGAATATGCCGGTGTGGTTACCGGCTTGGCGTGGACTGCTGTCGGCGGTGAGATTCTGTTCGTCGAAACCAGTCTCAGTCGCGGCAAAGGCGGCCGCCTGACGCTGACCGGAAACTTGGGTGATGTAATGAAAGAGTCGGCTATGCTGGCGCTGGAGTACATTAAGGCACATGCTTCGCTGCTGAATCTCGATGAAGATATTTTCGACAACTGGAATATCCATGTTCATGTTCCCGAAGGAGCTATTCCCAAGGATGGTCCGTCGGCGGGTATAACGATGGCTACTTCGCTGGCATCCGCACTTACGCAGAGAAAAGTAAAAGCCAACCTTGCCATGACGGGCGAAATCACGCTCCGTGGAAAAGTGCTTCCCGTCGGTGGCATCAAAGAAAAGATTCTGGCTGCCAAACGTGCCGGCATCAAGGAGATTATCCTCAGCGACGAGAACCGCAAGAACATTGAAGAGATACAGGAAATTTATCTGAAAGGACTGACTTTCCACTATGTGAAAGACGTAAAAGAGGTGTTTGCCATTGCGCTGACTGATGAAAAGGTAGCTGATGCCATCGACTTGTCCGTTAAAAAAGAAAAGATAGAAAAGTAAGAAGAATGACATTTGAGTTACAGTACACAGACAGCAAGACGAATGCGCGTGCAGGTTTGATTACCACTGACCATGGGCAGATTGAAACTCCCATCTTTATGCCGGTAGGTACGTTGGGAACCGTAAAAGGCGTGCATCTGACAGAATTGAAAGAAGATATAAAGGCGCAGATTATATTAGGGAATACCTATCATCTTTATTTGCGTCCCGGATTGGATGTTATAGAGAAAGCCGGCGGACTGCATAAGTTCAACGGCTTTGACCGTCCGATGCTGACCGACAGCGGCGGTTTCCAGGTCTTTTCATTGGCGGGTATCCGCAAGCTGCGCGAAGAAGGCGCCGAGTTCCGTTCGCACATCGACGGAAGCAAGCACGTCTTCACTCCGGAGAGGGTAATGGACATCGAGCGTACTATCGGAGCGGACATAATGATGGCGTTTGACGAATGTACTCCGGGCGATGCGGAATATGCCTATGCCAAGAAGTCGATGGAAATGACGCACCGTTGGCTGGACCGTTGCATCACGCGATTCAACGAAACGGAACCCAAGTACGGTTATCATCAGGCGCTTTTCCCTATCGTGCAAGGATGTGTCTATCCCGACCTGCGTAAACGGTCGGCGGAGTTCATAGCCTCTAAAGGAGCCGAGGGTAATGCAATCGGCGGTCTGGCCGTAGGTGAACCTACGGAGAAGATGTACGAAATGATAGAGTTGGTGAATGAGATTCTTCCGAAAGACAAACCCCGTTATCTGATGGGGGTAGGTACGCCTGTGAACATTCTGGAAGGCATCGAACGCGGAGTTGACATGTTCGACTGCGTGATGCCTACACGCAACGGACGTAACGGGATGCTGTTCACCAAAGACGGTATCATCAATATGCGTAATAAGAAATGGGAAACCGACTTCTCTCCTATTGAGGCGGACGGCGCATCTTACGTAGATACATTATATAGTAAGGCCTATCTGCGCCATCTGTTCCATGCGCAGGAGTTGCTGGCCATGCAGATTGCTTCCATTCACAATCTGGCGTTTTACCTCTGGCTTGCCGGTGAAGCCCGCAAGCATATTATCGCCGGTGATTTCTCTACATGGAAACCGATGATGGTACAACGTGTATCGACAAGATTATGAGCAAGATTGACCGGAAGATACTGAAAAATATAAAACTGCCTGTCGGGAAAAACAAGTTCCTCAAGCGGCTGGACTGGTACATCATCAAGAAGTTCCTGGGAACATACGTGTTTGCCATAGCCCTGATTATCTCCATCGCCGTAGTATTCGACTTTAATGAGAAAATGGACCGCTTTATGTCCCATGAAGCGCCGTGGAAAGCCATTATCTTCGATTACTACATGAACTTCATCCCCTACTTTGCCAATCTGTTCAGCCCGCTGTTCGTCTTTATCGCGGTAATCTTCTTTACTTCCAAGCTTGCGGAGAACTCGGAGATTATCGCAATGTTCTCTACGGGAATGAGCTTTAAGCGTATGCTGCGTCCTTATATGGTGTCGGCGGCTATCATCGCGATCACTACGTTCTGTCTCGGTTCGTACGTCATTCCTAAAGGCAGCGTCACGCGACTTAATTTCGAGGATAAATACTATAAGCCCCGTAAGTCCACCACAGCCCGCAATATTCAGTTGGAAGTCGATTCGGGAGTCATTGCCTATATAGAGCGTTTTGAGGATTACAGCAAAACGGGTTATCGCTTTTCACTCGATAAGTTCAAGGACAAACAGCTGGTGTCTCACCTCACTGCACGCAGCATCACCTACGATACGGCAGCCGTGCATAAATGGAAAGTGAAAGACTACATGATTCGTGAAATGGACGGTATGCGCGAAAGTATCGTCAAAGGAGAGCGGCTGGATACCATCCTGTTTATGGAGCCTGCCGACTTCCTTATCATGAAGAACCAGCAGGAGATGCTTACCAGCCCTCAGCTGAGCGAGTATATAGACAGGCAACGGCAGCGTGGTTTTGCCAATATCAAGGAGTTCGAGATAGAATATCATAAACGTATAGCCATGTCTTTCGCCTCGTTCATCCTGACGCTGATAGGTGTATCTCTTTCTTCGAAAAAGACAAAAGGCGGTATGGGATTGCATCTGGGTATAGGCTTGGGATTAAGTTTCTCGTACATTCTGTTCCAAACGATTGCCTCCACATTTGCGGTGAACGGTAATGTGCCGCCCGTCATTGCGGTATGGATACCGAACCTGCTTTATGCATTCATAGCATTCTACCTGTATAAGAAAGCGCCGAAGTAAGTTATTGCAGGAAGCTGTCGCCAAGGCAAGTCACAGGATATTATAAAATAAGAAGCCGTCCCGCTCTTGTGTTTCCACAAGTGCGGGACGGCTTTTTTGTTGTATTCATTTCCTCTTTTGTTTTGTTCTTCCTTCTTTTCAAGCGGACAGACCGCCCGTTGTCGGAAGAAACCCCACTTTCTTCTTACAGGTTCTTTAATCCCTTCGTTGCAGCGTTGTGCATTGAAGCGCTTAATTCAAGTAAGCTGAAAGCTCTGCAGCAGAGATGTTTTTGGCAATAATCACACCATTCTCATCTAATAAATAGTTAGTAAATCCGCGGCCTAAGCGATATTTCTTGAATAAGCCGGAGGACTCGCCTTTAGTTTCCACGAAACAAGTGGGCGTAACTATTTGGTCCTTACGAACAGTTTCCTTAAAAATAGATTGGTACTCATCGAATGAGACGGAAACCATTTCCACATTTTCATTGCGGGAAGCGGAACGAAGCACATTGCTCAAACTTGCGTTTTGCATCCGGGAGTGCGCGTCATAACTTGCCCAAAAGCTAAGCAACACATATTTGCCTTTCATGTCTGAAAGTTCGGCTAACGGTTGCCCGGCAGACATAGATTGGATTTTAAAGTCCGGGGCTATGTCACCCACATTCAAACCACCGGTCGGTTTGTCTTTTTCTACAAAAGAAGTCAAGGAACCAATTAGTAATACAACAAAAATCCATTTTACATATTTCATGTAACACGATTTTGGTTAATACTATCCGGGACTGTCCTTTTTGGCAGTGATTTCTTCCCGGAACGTCATCTTCTCAGACCTTGCAATGAGAGGAATTCATTGATACTCAAAGCCTTTAATTCTGAAATCGGGTGCAAAGGTAAGTAATTCTTAAAGTAACTTCCAAATAAACAAGCAATTTTCTCACTTTTTTAGTGCACTTTTTTATGTTATTTAGCATAAAAGGCGAGATTTTTCCTTACTTTTGTGGCTTGTTATCCTATTAATAGACAACTTATGCAACCATTAAGTACAGAACTTATTCTTATCCGCGTAACAGGTGAAGACCGTCCGGGACTGACGGCTTCGGTTACAGAAATTCTTGCCAAGTACGATGCGACCATCCTCGACATCGGACAAGCCGACATCCATAACACCCTGTCATTGGGTATCCTATGTAAAACGGAAGAACAACATTCCGGCTTTATCATGAAAGAGTTGCTTTTCAAGGCATCGTCTTTGGGTGTCACTATCCGCTTCTATCCTATTACGGCGCAAGAGTATGAAAACTGGGTGAGCATGCAGGGTAAGAACCGTTATATTCTCACGCTGCTCGGACGTAAGTTGTCTGCCCGCCAGATTTCGGCGGTTACCCGTATTCTGGCGGAGCAAGGTATGAATATCGATGCCATCAAGCGCCTTACGGGACGTATTCCGCTGGATGAATGCGATACGAAAACACGCGCCTGTATTGAGTTCTCCGTACGAGGCACACCTAAAGACCGCATAGCCATGCAGGAGCAGCTGATGCAACTGGCCAGCGAACTGGAAATGGACTTTTCTTTCCAGCTGGACAATATGTATCGTCGTATGCGCCGCCTTATTTGCTTTGACATGGACTCTACATTGATAGAGACCGAGGTTATAGACGAACTGGCCATACGTGCAGGTGTCGGCGAGCAGGTAAAGGCTATTACGGAACGTGCCATGCGTGGAGAGATAGACTTTACGGAAAGCTTCCGCGAGCGGGTGGCTCTGCTGAAAGGCCTGGACGAGTCTGTCATGCAGGAGATCGCCGAGAACCTGCCTATTACGGAAGGTGTTGACCGCCTGATGTATGTTCTGAAGAAATACGGTTATAAGATTGCCATCCTTTCGGGCGGTTTCACTTATTTCGGGCGTTATCTCCAGCAGAAATATGGTATCGACTATGTCTATGCCAATGAACTGGAAATAGAGAACGGCAAACTGACCGGACGTTATCTCGGCGATGTAGTGGACGGCAAGCGCAAAGCCGAACTGCTGCGCCTGATAGCGCAAGTTGAGAAAGTAGACATAGCCCAAACCATTGCGGTGGGTGACGGCGCCAATGATTTGCCGATGCTGGGTATCGCCGGATTGGGTATCGCTTTCCACGCCAAGCCTAAGGTCGTGGCAAATGCCAAGCAGTCCATCAACACAATCGGTCTGGACGGAGTGCTTTACTTCCTGGGATTCAAAGATTCTTATATAGATATTCCACGATAAAATAAGTTCATACCATATATGCGTAAGCTCCTGCGATAATTAATTATCGCAGGAGCTTATTTTTTAGCAAGCTTATTTTGTTCTACTTTCGGTTTGCATTATCTTTGTACCAAATACGAAAATAAGCTGCACCTCGGCATAAAAAATGAACAAGTTCATTTTATTCTGTTCTCGGTTTGCATTATCTTTGTGGCAAATATAACGAAATTCATGAAGTTTTCTGAACTAAAATTAAACGACAACGTGCTTGAAGCACTGGATGCAATGCGTTTCGACGAGTGCACCCCCATACAAGAAAAATCAATACCAGTTATACTCGAAGGCCGGGATTTGATAGCTGTTGCACAAACCGGAACCGGAAAAACCGCCGCGTACCTGTTGCCCATATTGAACAAGCTTTCGGAAGGCGGGCATCCCGAAGATTCCATCAACTGTATAGTAATGGCACCTACACGGGAGTTGGCACAACAGATAGACCAGCAAATGGAGGGTTTCTCCTATTTCATGCCGGTGAGCAGCGTGGCTGTGTACGGCGGTAATGACGGAGTGCTTTTCGAGCAGCAAAAAAGAGGTCTGACTTTGGGTGCGGATGTTGTAATCGCAACTCCGGGACGCCTGATAGCGCATCTCAGTCTGGGATATGTAGACCTTTCACGCGTCTCCTACTTCATTCTGGATGAAGCAGACCGCATGCTGGACATGGGATTCTATGATGACATTATGCAGATTGTGAAATACCTGCCTAAAGAACGTCAGACCATTATGTTCTCGGCTACGATGCCTGCCAAGATACAGCAACTGGCGCAGAGTATCCTGAACGATCCGGCAGAAGTGAAACTTGCCGTTTCCAAACCTGCCGAAAAGATTGTGCAGGCCGCTTATGTATGCTATGAGAACCAAAAGTTAGGAATCATCCGCAGTCTTTTCGCCGAGCAGACGCCCGAACGCGTCATAATCTTCGCCTCTTCCAAGCTGAAGGTGAAAGAAGTAACCAAAGCGCTGAAGCAGATGAAGCTGAACGTCGGGGAAATGCACTCCGACCTCGAGCAGGCGCAGCGCGAGGAAGTAATGTACGAGTTCAAGGCGGGTCGGGTCAATATATTGGTTGCCACCGATATTGTGGCGCGCGGTATCGATATAGACGATATCCGCTTGGTTATCAATTATGATGTGCCGCATGACAGCGAAGACTACGTACACCGCATCGGACGTACGGCACGTGCCAACAATGACGGCGTAGCTCTTACTTTCGTCAACGAAAAGGAACAGACGAACTTCAAGGGCATAGAGAATTTTCTGGAAAAGGAAATCTATAAGATACCGGTGCCGGAAGAATTGGGCGAAGCCCCCGAGTATAAACCGCGCTCCAATGACGGACGCAAACGCAGCAACTTCAAAGGCGGCGGACGCCGGAGCGGCGGAAACGAAAAAAGCGGAAGCGGCAAAGGCGGTAACCGGAATAACAACAAACGCAGGGAAGGCGGCAAAAAGCCTGCCCGGGCAAAGAAACAAGAATAAGTAAAAAGCGGAATTTATTCCGCTTTTTTTATCTCCGTCCGATTGTCGAATCCGATTGTAATATCCGCCAGACTGTATACGGAACTTTCCGGTACGCGTAAGGTTGCCTGGTATCGGTAGCCTTCGTTGTCAACTCCCATAAAATTCATATCGGCAAGAATCATTTGGCTCAAAGTCTCCTCAGGAAAGATACCGGCAAACATTTTCTTGGTAATGTCTTTGCCATACAACATCCGCCTGCCCTCATACACGCAGATATGTATGACATTGTCGTAATAAACATTATCCACACTGATGCCACCCTCTGAATAGGACGAGCGGACAACCTTCATCTTCGAGGGATTGATGTACACATATCCCCGGTAGCGTGTACCTTTGTACATTACTACGCTATCCTTTTTCACTACTTCCGTAGTGGGTATGACTTCCACTTCCCTGTTCTCAAAGGCAAGCGCATCCTCGGGACTTTCCGATTTATGCAGCTTTACAATCTCATCCGCCAATGAATGAAACCAAAAGCTGTACTCGGTCTGCCTGTCAATCTTGTAGGTTACGGTATTGTTGCCGTACACATATATCGTATCTCGTATAATCTTAAATGATACGGGGATATTCTGGGGATCGGCATAGTATATGGTGTCTCCTTCTATGCGCATCAAGGGCAGTTCGGTTTCATCATCTATCCAAACGCCTTGAAGCAGAGCCTTGGCCGTAGAGTCCTCTTCGACAGTATTTTGCTCCTTACCATTACCGCATGCAGCCAACACTATGACGCAACACAACTCTATTACGAGTTTTTTCATGTCTGTCTCCTTCCTTTATTTACCTATACAGTGGTAGGTAAATCCAAGTTCTTCTATTTCTTTCTTTTCGTAGATATTGCGACCGTCCAATAACACCGGGGTTCTCATGGCCTTTTTGATGACAGCCCATGACGGCAAGCGGAACTCTTTCCATTCCGTCACCAGCATCAAGGCATCCGCATCGAGTGCGGCATCGTACATGTCGGTAGCGTAGCAGACGCTATCGCCTATCCTGCGGCGGCATTCCGTCATGGCGGCCGGATCGTACACGCGCACTTTACAGCCCGCATTCAGCAACTTGTTTATCAGAATCAACGAAGGCGCCTCGCGCATATCGTCTGTTTCCGGCTTGAAAGCCAATCCCCATAAGGCGATTGTCTTATCCTGCAAATCGCCGCTGAAGTGTCGCTGCAGCTTTTCAAATAAGACGCTTTTCTGCTTTTCATTGACCTCCTCCACTGCTTGGAGCACACGCATCCGATAACCGTTCTGTTCGGCGGTCTTGATTAACGCCTTTACGTCTTTCGGGAAACACGAACCGCCATACCCGATGCCCGGATAGAGGAACTTGCGGCCGATACGCGTATCGGAGCCGATGCCGCTGCGCACCATATTGACGTCAGCTCCCACCAGCTCGCACAGATTGGCGATATCGTTCATGAAGCTGATGCGGGTAGCCAACATGGAATTAGCCGCATACTTTGTCATTTCGGCAGATGGGATATCCATGAAGATGACGCGGAAGTTATTCAGCAAGAACGGTTTGTAGAGCTTGCTCATCAGCTGCTTTGCCCGTTCGGACTCTACTCCCACCACTACCCGGTCGGGGCTCATAAAGTCGGCCACGGCATTTCCCTCTTTCAGGAATTCGGGATTGGAAGCAACGTCAAACTCTATTCGTACTCCCCGTTTATCCAGTTCAGCCTGAATCGTCGCACGTACTTTTCCGGCAGTGCCCACCGGAACGGTACTCTTGGTTACCACCAGTACGTATTTCGTCATGTTGCGTCCGATGGTACGCGCCACTTCGAGCACATAACTCAAGTCCGCGCTGCCATCTTCATCGGGCGGAGTACCCACAGCGCTGAATATAACATCTACCTCGTCCAGGCAACTTTCCAAAGAAGTAGTGAATTGCAGGCGTCCCGCTTTCGCGTTCCGGTTTACCATTTCCTCCAGTCCGTTTTCGTAGATTGGAATCACTCCCTGCTTCAGCGCTTCTATCTTTTCGCCGTTCGTATCGACGCAAATAACGTTGACGCCTATTTCTGCAAAACAAGTACCGGTTACTAAGCCGACGTATCCCGTACCGACAATGGCTATTTTCATATCCTATTCAAAATATTCCGCATCTTTGAACGATACGGCATGTCCGTCTTTCTCTGATACTATGAATTGAGATTCCGCAACCGGCCAGTCGATACCGACGGTTTCGTCGTTGAAGCGAATGGAGGCCTCTGCCTGCGGTGCATAGCCGTTATCTACTTTATAAGTGAAGATTGCCTCGTCGCTCAACACCAAAAAGCCATGGGCAAAGCCGCGGGGAATAAAGAACTGACGCTTGTTCTCCTCGCTCAGCTCCACGCTGACGTACTTGCCGAATGTAGGAGACGAACGGCGCAGGTCGACCGCAACATCCAGTACCTTGCCTTTTATGACACGTACCAGTTTGGCCTGACTGTATTCGCCTTTCTGATAATGCAGTCCGCGTAATACACCGAAAGAAGATTTAGACTCGTTGTCCTGTACGAAATGTACATCGCCGATGTTGGCACGGAATTCTTCTTCTTTAAACGCTTCCATAAAGTAGCCGCGCGCGTCATTGAACACTCTCGGTTCGATGATCCATACGCCATCAATTTCTGTTTGTATGTAGTTCATTGCTTTAGAACGATTTATGTATCTTTAATTGAAATCCGAAATTATCTCCGTATATCTCTCCCATGTCCAAGGCAAGAGAAGCGTTGAAGTTCCAGCCTTTCCATCTTTCGGGAGCATAAGAGAACGAGGCGTAGGCCGAAAAGTTCTCCAGAATATCCAGCGTGGGAGCGCCGGGAGTACCCCACGTCCTGTTGTGGCTCATCTTGGCGATGTAGCTCCATTCCGGACTTATCTGTCCGCTCCAGCCGATGTGCAACGCTTTTACACGGTTGTACTTGAAGGTCATGTCGCCGTCTTTATTATAGATGGGCGACGCAATCAACGGATTGGCTATCATCATGCCCCAATGCGCCCAGCCGGGGTAAAGGCCGTTGTTGTAATAGTTGTCGGAGCCGCCTGTTTTGTGCACAGGGCCTTCTTCGGGTTCGTGCAAGCCGTGCAGCGGACCGCTCATGTTGGTAGTCTGCAAAAACTCGAACACAACCGCGTTGACAGGTTTGAAATGGTTGAAACTCATTTCAAGTCCCCACAATCCGTCCCAGCCGTTCTGCTTACCCATGGCGGAAAAGTCGTCGAAGTGGTTGCACAGATATGCGCTGATTGAGAACTTATCGGAACGGTGGGTCAGCCTTATTTGCTCGCTGCCCAGGAAGTTGCCCTGAAAGAAGTTGCTGTCGTTCCACGGCTTGTCTTCATCGCCGGCGCCGGGAATAAATACTCTGAAATAATCTTTCAACGTGTTTCCCAGATTGGCTACGTTGCCGTTCGAATCTACTATGCTTCCGCCGAATTGCGTATCGAGCGTCATGCCGATGTCGAGCTGCCATTTTCCATTAGGCACGCCGACGCGGATAAATCCCTCTTTGTGATGATACTTGATGTCTTTTGTGTACCAATGCCCTGCTCCTACTTTGCGCTCCTGGTATTTGTTGTCGGTGAACCATCCGTAAGATATTTCACCTTTGATGGCGAGGCGCGGAAGTATGTAAAGGTACTCGGGGATGCCCACCATGATTTGGGGAATCGGCCTGGCGTTGCCCGACCATGTCATGTCACCGCTGCTCAAAGCGTTGTTCAGCAACGGAGCGCCTTTCTCACGGCTTCCGGCAAACAGCCCCAGCCACTTGTAACGCGCGTCTATATATGCCTGCTGGATAAAGATGTCCTTGTCGCCTTTGAAGTTCATGCCCACGGCAGCTACCATGTCCAGCTTCTCTTCGAATTTCCACTTGCCGAGCTGATGCTTGTAGCCCAGTCCGCCCCGTATGTATGTATTGTCATAAACAGAGCCGAGCCCCTGTTGGTTGCTTACTTGCCATAAAGGAGTGTTGTCTCCCGTATGCACGGTAGCCCCGTATTCCACGAAAGGAGAAACCTGCGCCGTTGCCATGTTGCCGCCCATGAGAATAAAGGCCAATAAACAGATAGGGATACGCATGATGGTGAATAGTCTGTATCTGGTTAAGTGCTGACAGTTATCTGTGTTCATTTCAAAATATATAATATAGTTTATAGTCCTAATTAAAGAGAGATGTGGAAGACGGTGCAAAAGTAGGAAAAAAATCTAATATATCGGCCATGGGCGATAAAGGAGTTTCCAAAGTTCGCCGTGTTTATAAGTTGTTAATAAGAAAAGCTGTCCGAAAGTGGCGTATATCCGATAAAACCGCTACTTTTGCAACATGATTGAATTAGCGCAGCACATAGAAGTATTGTTATTGGAGAATGATTGTGTCATTGTTCCGGGTTTGGGCGGATTTGTCGCTCATTATACTCCGGCAATGAGAGTGGCGGAAGAAAATACTTTCCTGCCCCCCACCCGTATTATCGGTTTCAATCCGCAGTTGAAGATGAATGACGGACTGCTGGTGCAATCCTATATGGCTGTGTACGGTACGGACTTTTCCGATGCCACCAGGATTGTGGATAAATCGGTGAAAGAGCTGCTGTCGCTTCTCCATGAGAATGGCAAAGCGGATTTGCCCAATATCGGCGAGTTGCGCTACAACATTCACGATGCCTACGATTTCGTACCGTACGACAATAAGATTACCACTCCTTACTTATATGGGCTCGACAGTTTCGAGATGCAGGAACTGGCCGTTCTGCGTAAGCCTTACGAGAGCAAGACCATTCCTTTCGCACCCGTTGTCCGGGAAGAAAAGAAGCGTAAGTACGAGATTCGTATCAACCCCTCTTATCTGACCAATGCGGTTGCCATGATTGCCATTGTGGCTCTGTTCTTCTTCTTTTCCGCGCCCATAGAGAATACGGAAGTGGTGGAGGCCAACTATGCCCGTCTGCTGCCCGGTGAGTTATTCGAGCAGATAGAAAAGCAATCGCTGGTTATTACTCCGATTGTCGTTCATCAGCAGGCAGCCGCTAAGAAGGCGAAAGCCTCTCAAACCGGCCTGTCGCAGTCTGCGGGTAAAAAAGTCGTCGCCCCTGTTGCCGTGAAAGAAGTGAAAGTCCGCAGGCAGTCCGCAGCGGCTCCCGTTCAGCCTAAAACGGAAACGACAGCTGTCGTTCCTGTCGTTCAGCCCGTCAAGACGCCTTACCATATCATCATTGCCAGCGTAGGAACCGAAAAGGATGCCGATGCCATGGCGCAGCGGTTGATTGCCAAAGGCCATACCGGCGCCAAAGCGATTATCGGTGACGGCAAAATGCGTGTCAGCATTCAGTCGTGCGCCACAGAAGCGGAAGCCTATCGCGCTTTAAATAAGATTCGTCAGGATGAAGCGTTTCAGAACGCCTGGGTGCTGAAAAGATGACTTTCTCCATAGTGAATTATTAATTACCAACTATCCATCAATTCAATGAAACGTATCCGTTGCCCCAAATGTGAGAACTATCTGACTTTCGACGAAACAAAATACACGGAAGGCCAGTCCTTGGTGTTTGTCTGCGAGAACTGCAAAAAGCAATTCAGCATACGTTTGGGCAAGACGAAAATGAAAGCGCCGCAGAAAGAAGAGAATCCGGACGAGACCGAATACAAGGAAGCTTTCGGAAACATTACGGTCATTGAGAATGTCTTTGGCTTCAAGCAAGTGCTGCCTTTGCAAGAGGGCGACAATAAGATAGGCCGTCGCTGCGTAGGAACGGTTATCAATGTCCCGATAGAAACCTCGGATATGAGCATGGACCGCAACCACTGCGTTATCAACGTGAAACGCAACAAACAGGGCAAACTCGTTTATACGCTGCGTGACGCTCCGAGCCTGACGGGTACTTTCCTTAACAATGAAATTCTGGGCGATAAAGACCGTGTCCGTATTGAGGACGGAGCTATTGTAACCATCGGCGCCACCACCTTCATTCTTCGGGCGGCGGAGTAAACAGATTGCTTTTTCTGCTTACCCACCAATAGCGTATAAACAATACCCCGGTGGACATGAGCGCAAGCGAAAGCCCGGTATAGAATACCGAAATAAACGCGTCCGGCAATAAATGGAACGAGCGTATCGTAATGCCGAACGTTATCATAAAGACCATTACAATCCAACCTTTTACATCGAAGAAAGAGAAAGGGCAATTCTTCTCTTTCTTTTTTTGTTCGATACGTTTGGTGTGCTTGTAGTAGAGTTTCTTGAAGACCAGCAAAAAGAACAGAAGAAATACAACCGTAGCCTCTCCTATCTTGAACAGCCAATATTGTGAATCCGTCAGCCATGTCACGATTCCTATCCGGAGGATATTGGCTCCGGCTGCCATCCACACGATTCCGGCGGTGATAAGCAATACTTTCCTGTTTACTCCGTATTTCATTTTTCTATATTTGGGTAATCTTACTGATACAGGGAACAAAGATAGGAAAAATATGTTCGCAAATTCATATTGTATACTTCACTGTCTATCAGACCTGTGTATGTACCAGGGAGTTCCTGCCTTTGGTACGTCCCGTACCTCAGCGTGGTACGGCCTGTACCCTACTGTGGTACGACGTGTACCATAGTAAGGTACAAGACGTACCAACGGTTGGTATTCCTTGTACCAACCGTTGGAAATTAAAATATCATGCGGGAGAAAATCGGCGGTTCCGCAGGGAAACGCGGGCGGGATGCCTACCAGTCGTATTCTTCGGTGTATCGGTCGAAAGCGATCTCCTTGTTCCAACCATGTTTCCTGCACACTTGGCGGATACATTCCTGTTGCTTCGGAGTAAGTCCCAACTTTTGATTGCGGTATCGGTAATAGGGAGAATGATTGAAGATGGCTTCCAAATTGAGGTGGATGGCGCGGGAAATGCGTGCGGGCATGTCATCGTACAGGTTTTTGAAACCCCACGCTACCCGTATCTTCTTGTTTGTACGGAAATGCAGACACTCCTTTCCCGCTTCCGGATAACAGAGGGGATTGATAACGGACAGTCGGATGTTTTTCGCCGTATTGTAGTGTGTCATACTGTGTCGCAAGCAGCTTTCGGCCTTAGCGCAGCAGTCGTTGAAGCATAGGGTGTATCGGGCTGCCTGGTTGTTTAAGTCGGAGTTGTTTTCCATTATTTGTTCGGATTTTAATGAATATGTATTATCTGGTAAAGGTACATGAAAAAAGTCGGCCGGGCATCATATAACTACTGTTATATTTAGTGTGGCAGGTATAAAAAAACAGGGTAAAACCGAAGTCTTACCCTGTTTTCTTTCGTTATATATCGGTTCTTGTTTAGAGAATACCTTTCACTGTTTCCAGCATACCCTTTTCTTGAATGGAGTTCAAGAAACCGGTAACCATATCCGTTAATCCCGGGATGGTGTTCAAGTCCCCGTGTTCGCCCCAAATAAGGTCTTTGGCTGCCAATACGCCTTCCGCTACTTTGCGGGTGTCGCCTGTCGCCCAAAGGTCTTTCAGTAATTGCATGATTTCGGGAGCGTCGTTCGGAGTGATTTCCGCACCGTCGGCACGCACACCGCCCTTATAATATGTGATGATGGCGGCAAGACCGAGCACGAGTCCTTTCGGAAGTTCGCCTTTGCGTTCCAGATAAGTCTTCAAGCCCGGCAGGTCGCGGGTTTGGTATTTCGGGAAAGAGTTCAGCATGATGCTGGTCACCTGATGTTCTACGTAAGGATTGTCGAAACGTTCCAATACATCGGCGGCGAATTTCTTCAATTCGTCCATGGGCAGATTCAATGTCTGCATCAGCTCGTCGAACTGTACTTTGCGGACGTACTTGCCGATAACAGGGTGGTTGCAGGCGTCGCGCACGATGTTTACGCCACTGAGGTAAGCCACCGGAGAAAGCACGGTGTGAGGACCGTTCAGCAAGGTTACCTTTCTTTCGTGGTAAGGAGCCTCGGACTTCACGAAGAGTACGTTCATGCCTGCCTTGTTTGCGGGGAATTCTTCTGCCAACTGGCGGAGAGAAAGGTTCTCGGCAGCTTCGATAACCCACAGATGGAAGATTTCGGCCTGTACAACCAAGTTGTCGGCATAACAGATTTTCTTCTGAATCTGCGCGATTTCCTTACGCGGGAAGCCCGGAACGATACGGTCTACCAGAGTAGCGCATACGTAGCAGTACTTTGTGAACCAAGTCTTGAACTTCTCGTAATCTGCGCCGAAGTCATCTTTCCACAGTTCGATGTACTGGTAGATGCATTCTTTCAGGTGATGGCCGTTCAGGAAAATCAATTCGCAAGGCATGATGATAAGACCTTTGCTCTTGTCGCCCTTGAAAGTTTTGAAACGACGGTACAGAAGCTGAGTCAGTTTGCCCGGATAAGACGATGCGGGAGCGTCGGTGAATTTGCAATTCGGGTCGAATGCAATACCGGCTTCCGTTGTGTTGGAGATAACGAAACGTATCTCGGGCTGGTCGGCAAGCGCCATGAATGCGGAGTTTTGAGAATACGGATTCAATGCGCGGCTGATACAGTCGATACGCGTCAGGCTGTTGACAGCCTCACCGTTCAGACGGCCTTGCAGATTGACGTGGTAAAGACAGTCCTGGCCGTTCAGCCATTCTGCCATACCTCTTTCTATGGGCTGAACCACTACAACGCTACTGTTGAAGTCGGTTTTCTGATTCATGTTGTAAACAATCCAGTCTACAAATGCACGAAGGAAGTTACCTTCACCGAATTGGATAATTCGCTCGGGAGCAACGGACTTGGGAGCCGTCTGTTTGTTTAATGCTTTCATCTTAAAACTGATTTTAATTATGATTTATGGATTATGATTTAAATTGTACGATGCTTGGGGAACTACTCGAATTCGAAGTAGAAGTCGATGTTTTCTTTCATCAGAACGTCGATGGGCATATACTTTACGGCAGTCACCGGCTTCTTGAATACGATGTGATTGCATAACGCTTTAACGCCGCAATATCCTTGCAATCCGGGGCGTTGTCCGATAAGATAGTTCACCTCGCCGCTTTTCAGGTATTCCACATTCTTTTGAAGCAGGTCGTAACCTACCAGCGCGTCCAGCTTTTGCTTCTTTCTCTGCAAGTAGCCTGCCACTTGGTATACGCGAGAGTTGAAGACGGCTCCTAAAGCGACTTTGGGATGTTCGGCAAAGAAAGTATCCAGCTGCTTTTCATTAGCGTCGGTGTTTTCTTTGTGGAGAACAAAGTCGTGTACAATCAGATTCCGGTGCTCGGCGGCAAGGTATTGCATAAAACCTTCCAGACGGCGTTGCATCTGCACCTCGGCGGGGCTGTTCTTTTGGTTGTTCAGGAAAAGCACCAGCTCCTGGCCTTCCCGGTAACGGCGCATCAGTATCTTGGCCGCAATGTATCCGCTGACCTGAGAGTCCTGGCCTATATAACATAAAGCATGGGTCTGCTCCATGTTGAAGTCGATAAAGGCGTAAGGTATATTCTTGCTTTCCAGATACGATGTCAGTTTCAAAGTATCGTCCTGAAAATTCGGAGCAATCAATACCGCATCGACGGATTCGGATTGAAGCCGCGTGCATGCCTCTTGATAAGAAGGCTTGTTTGCATGGCTGTAAAACAGGTAATCCACGCCTACGTTGAACGGACGCATTTCCTGCGCGGCTCGGTCTATTCCCCGCGCCACGGAATGCCAGTAATCATGCTCTATATAATAAGGTATGATACATACCACATGATAACGCTTTTTGGCCGCCAGACCTATGGCAAACATATTGGGATGATAATCTATTTCATCAAGAACTTTCTGAACCTTTTCTCTGCTTGCGCGGGATACGTCGCCCCGGTTATGGAGCACACGGTCTACAGTTCCGGCAGACACGCCTGCCATACGTGCAATGTCCTTTATCGTATAATTCTTGTTTTCCATTCTCTCCTACCTAAAGGCGTTTAAAGGTCTTACGTTCAAAACTTAAATATTATAAATATTTGCCGCAAAGATACGAATTATTTTGTTTCTCCAAGTAAAATTTCTACTTTTGTGTTCGATAACGGTTAATAAAAGCAAAAAGCCTTATCAGGCCTATCAGCTTTACAATCAATACTATATAGGTGTAATAACAAGAAAGTAATTTTTTTAGATACTTAAAACACAAGAAGATGAAAAACTTTATGGACGAGAACTTCCTGTTGCAGACAGAAACCGCACAGAAGTTGTACCACGAACATGCGGCTAAAATGCCGATTATCGACTATCACTGTCACTTAATTCCACAAATGGTAGCAGACGATTACCAATTCAAGTCACTGACGGAAATCTGGTTGGGTGGCGACCACTACAAATGGCGCGCAATGCGTACCAACGGCGTGGACGAACGTTTCTGCACCGGTAAGGACACCACCGATTGGGAAAAGTTCGAGAAATGGGCGGAAACCGTACCTTATACTTTCCGTAATCCTTTGTACCACTGGACGCACTTGGAATTGAAGACTGCATTCGGCATCGACAAGATTTTGAACCCTAAAACCGCACGTGAAATCTATGACGAATGTAACGAGAAGCTGAAACAACCCGAATACTCGGCTCGCGGCATGATGCGCCGTTACAACGTGGAAGCTGTTTGTACGACCGATGACCCCGTCGATTCACTGGAATATCATATCAAGACCCGTGAAAGCGGCTTTGAAATCAAGATGTTGCCTACTTGGCGTCCCGACAAGGCGATGGCGGTAGAAGTTCCTGCTGATTTCCGCGCTTATGTAGAGAAGCTGGCGGAAGTGAGCGGTGTGGCTATTTCTACTTTCGACGATATGATTGCCGCTTTGCGCAAGCGTCATGACTTCTTCGCCGCTCAAGGATGTAAACTGTCCGATCATGGTATCGAAGAATTCTATGCGGAAGATTATACGGATGCGGAAATCAAGGCAATCTTCAATAAAGTGTATGGCGGCGCCGAATTGACCAAGGAAGAAATCCTGAAGTTCAAGTCGGCTATGCTGATTGCCTTTGGTGAAATGGATTGGGAGAAGGGCTGGACACAGCAATTCCACTATGGAGCCATCCGCAACAACAACAGTAAAATGTTCAAGTTGCTCGGGCCTGACACCGGTTTTGACTCTATCGGTGAGTTTACTACTGCTAAAGCAATGGCTAAGTTCCTCGATCGCTTGAATTCGGCAGGCAAACTGACCAAGACCATTCTTTATAATCTGAACCCGTGTGCCAATGAAGTAATCGCTACTATGCTGGGTAACTTCCAGGACGGTACGATTGCCGGTAAGATTCAGTTCGGTTCAGGCTGGTGGTTCCTCGACCAGAAAGACGGTATGGAAAAGCAAATGAACGCACTTTCCGTACTTGGTTTGCTGAGCCGTTTTGTAGGTATGTTGACAGACTCACGTTCTTTCCTCTCCTATCCGCGTCATGAATATTTCCGTCGTACATTGTGTAACCTCGTAGGTCGTGATGTGGAAAACGGCGAAATTCCTGTTGCTGAAATGGAACGCGTAAATCAGATGATTGAAGATATCAGCTACTACAACGCTAAGAAGTTCTTCCAGTTCTAAGACAAGGACGAGATAATTAAAATCAGCCCTTCCACACTTGATACTTTATGGCGAGCGTGGAAGGGCTTTTTATTAAATACTGCTGATTTTAGACTTATACTATCTGTCATTCTTCGTTGCGCTCTGAATGACAGATTACCTTATAAGAGGTGTTCCGTTATATCTTTGATGTTCTTTAATTGGATGAAGTTGGGGTTTGTTATGTTTCCGTCATGGGTTTCATATTGCCAGGTAATATGGTAAGGAATGTGGGCGGCATATCCGCCTAACTCCAATACCGGCAGTATATCCGATTTGACGGAGTTTCCCAGCATCAGGAAATTTCGCGGATTGCATTTCATGGTGTCGAGAAGTTTTTGATAATCGGCTTCTTTCTTGTCACTCATTATTTCAACGTGGCAGAAGTACTTCATCAGTCCCGAGCTCATCACCTTTCTTCTTTGGTCGAACAGGTCTCCTTTGGTTGCCAGTACCAGCTTGTATTTTCCTTGCAGTTGGAGTAATACATCTTCTACTCCGTCTAAAAGCGTGACGGGCTTTTGCAGAAGTTCCTGTCCCAATTTGATGATTTCTTCCACGCAATGCATGTTTTCTGTTCCGTCGGTAATCCGGCATGCGGTTTCAATCATACTGAGCATCATGCTTTTCAGACCATATCCATACATGTGTAGGTTCTTCATCTCTGTCTTAAACAGTTCCTGCGAGACTGTTGCCGATGGCTGATATGCTTTTAGCAAATCACAGAACTTATGTTCGAACTCCTGAAAATAAAGCTCGTTTTCCCAAAGGGTATCGTCCGCATCGAATGCCACAACTTCTATTTTGTCTGTCATACGTTGTCCGTTTTATTGTTATTGTCTATCTTTGCCGCAAAGATAAGTAATAAAAACGTAATAATTAATCAGTAAAGGATGACTCAATCACCCCAAACTAATGCCAAAGGTTTTAGCAAGGCCTTTTGGGTAAGCAACACGGTAGAACTTTTTGAACGCATGGCGTATTATGCCGTATTTATTGTTCTCACCATTTATCTGTCCAGTATTTTAGGTTTCAATGATTTTGAGGCGAGTATGATTTCCGGTCTGTTCTCGGGCGGGCTGTATCTGCTTCCCATATTTACCGGAGCTTATGCCGATAAGATAGGTTTCCGTAAATCGATGATTATCGCATTCTCTTTGTTGTCTGCGGGTTATTTGGGCTTGGGAGTGTTACCTACCTTGCTGGAAGCAGCCGGACTGGTGGAATATGGCGAAGTGACACGCTTTTCGGGACTGACCGATAGCAGTGAACGCTGGATGATTGTTCCTGTGCTGTTTGTCATCATGCTTGGCGGTTCGTTCATTAAGTCTGTTATTTCCGCATCGGTGGCGAAAGAAACCACCGAAGTAACCCGTGCCCGCGGTTATTCCATCTTTTATATGATGGTGAACTTCGGCGCTTTTACAGGAAAGACCATTATCGATCCGTTGCGCAACGCTATCGGCGAGCAGGCTTATATCTATATCAATTTCTTTTCCGCCTCAATGACCATTCTGGCGTTGTTGTCCGTTATTCTTCTGTATAAATCGGCGCATACGGCAGGTGAAGGTAAAAGTATGAGTGAGATAGGACGAGGTTTTCTGCGCATCATCACAAACTGGCGTTTATTGATTCTTATCCTTATTGTAACGGGATTCTGGATGGTGCAACAGCAACTGTACGCCACAATGCCTAAATATGTTATCCGTATGGCCGGCGAAACTGCCAAACCGGGTTGGATAGCCAATGTAAATCCTTTTGTGGTGGTTTGTTGTGTAAGTTTCATCACCAGATGGATGGCGAAACGCACGGCCATTACTTCCATGAATATCGGTATGTTCCTGATTCCTGTTTCTGCATTGCTGATGGCATGCGGAAATCTGTTGGGCAGCGATGTTATTGCGGGAATGAGCAATATTACCTTGATGATGATACTCGGTATTGTGGTACAAGCGTTGGCGGAATGTTTTATTTCTCCACGATATTTGGAATATTTCTCATTGCAGGCTCCTGAGGGAGAAGAAGGTATGTATCTCGGGTTCAGCCATCTCCATTCTTTTCTGTCATCCATTTTCGGATTTGGCATAGCGGGTGTGCTACTGACCAAATACTGTCCCGATCCAGCTTTGTTTGCAAGTCGGGAAGCTTGGGAAGCGGCCAGTATGAACGCGCATTATATCTGGTATTATTTTGCGGGAATAGGATTGGTGGCCGCCGTAGCTCTGCTGATTTTTGCCAAAACCACCGAATTCATCGACAAAAAGAAGAAAGTATAATCTTTTATATTGCATATTTTCCGTATATTTGTCGCCCAATGCGAAGACAGGCTGCTTTCGGCATAATTTAAGTACGCTTAATTCTGCCCTCATTTGCACTGTCTTCGCCGTCATTTTTTCTCAAAAAAGTGACGGCTTTTTGTAATTAAGTAGATTAGAATGAAAGTAAGATTTATAAGCCTTGCAAGTGGTAGCAGTGGCAATTGTTACTATATAGGCACAGAGAAATACGGAATACTTATTGATGCCGGTATCGCTGTCCGTACCATAAAAAAAGGATTAAAAGAGGCAGGTATCAATATGGAAATGATACGTGCGGTGTTCGTTACCCATGACCATGCCGACCATATAAAGGCGGTAGGCGGACTGGGAGAGAAACTGAATATACCTATTTATACGACGGCGCGCATTCACGAAGGTATAAACAAAAGTTACTGTATGACGGAGAAGCTGCATTCGTCCGTCCGTTATCTGGAAAAGCAACAACCTATGCAGTTGGAAGATTTCCATATCGAATCTTTTGAAGTTCCCCATGACGGTACGGACAATGTAGGTTATTGTATCGAGATAGACGGAAAAGTGTTCTCTTTCCTTACCGACCTTGGAGAAATCACTCCTACCGCGGCGCATTATATCTGCAAAGCCAATTATCTGATATTGGAAGCCAATTACGATGACGAAATGCTGCGCATGGGTACTTATCCCCAATACTTAAAGGAGCGTATCACCAGCCGTACCGGACACATGAGTAACATCGCCACCGCAGAGTTTCTTGCTGAAAATATCACTGAGCATTTGCAATATATCTGGCTTTGCCATTTAAGCAAAGATAACAACCATCCGGAACTGGCCTATAAAACCGTTGAATGGAAATTGAGAGAGAAAGGTATCATTGTAGGTAAAGACGTGCAACTCTGTGCTTTAAAGAGGACTACTCCTTCCGAACTATACGAGTTTGAATAAAAAGATACCGATTCCATCGAAAAAAGTCCTGGAATTGTTTGCGGAATAAAATAAAAGGACTACCTTTGCACCCGCAAACAGGAAATAAGAATGCACTCTTAGCTCAGTTGGTAGAGCAACTGACTCTTAATCAGTGGGTCCAGGGTTCGAATCCCTGAGGGTGTACTTAAAAAAGGAACAACAATAGTTGTTCCTTTTTTGTTATATATCCATGTTTTTCTATCTTTGTGACTAATCAACAGATATTTCTAATTTATAAAATACACTATGGATAAAAGTGCAAAACAAGTCGTGGTTCTTCTGGCACACCCCGATATTAAAAGTTCGCAAGCCAATAAGGCATTGGCGGATGCCATCAAAGAGTTGGAAGAAGTGGCGATATACAATTTGTATGAAATGCGTCCCGAAGACGCTTTTAATGTAGATTTATGGAGCAAGATTATATCCCAGGCGTCTACTCTTGTGTTTCAGTTTCCGTTATATTGGATGTCGGCTCCTTCTTTGTTGAAGAAATGGCAGGATGAGGTGTTTACTTATCTGGCTAAGACTCCGGCAGTGGCGGGCAAGGCGTTGTTGGTGGCGGTTACTACCGGTTCCGAATACAGTGCATATCGTAGCGGCGGAAGAAACAACTTTACGATAGATGAATTATTAAGACCTTATCAGGGAAGCGCCATACATGCCGGAATGGTATGGCAAACTCCTGTCGTCGCGTATGGTATGGGAACGGCAGACGCCGGAAAGAATATTGCGGAAGGGGCTAATAATTACAAACTGAAGATAGAATCTCTGATTGGAAAGAATCACGCAGGCAGTGATTGGTAATATACAAACCGAGGGGCAGAATAAGATTTGAAATTCGTTCTGCCTCTCTTTGTTGTTTTAGTGTTCGGAATATTGTTTTACCGATATATTATTCCTTTCTTCTGCAGCATTTCAAAATCTTCTTTGCGCATTCCTATATCATCCAAAGACCGGGCTTCATTGTGGTCGTTGAGATATACGCCGGGCTTTTCGGAATACAAAGCGCTTGTAACGGATAATGAATCATTCCGGTAAGGCGTCTCCACTCCTCCCAGTTCCAGCATAGTCTGAAAGAAAGACGCGCTGGATGAAATGTTTTTCTGCTTGTTTGCTTCAGCGTTTCGCAGAAGAACCGGATAATGCCGTCGGTATCCGTCAGACATCCACACAAGGAAAGGTACGTGTATCTGATAATAGGACGGTACCGGTGATGCGTGCAGGAAAAGACGACGGTTATCATCGAAAATATCTTCTCCATGGTCTGAAGTATAGAGCATTGCCGCATCTACATTCTGCTCTTGCAACATCTCAATGAGACGTGCCAGAAAATCATCCGTATAGCGGATGGAGTTATCATAGGCATTTACCAGATTATCCTTATATTTCACTTCTGCATCTACCGGAAAATCCGGCAGGAAGTAAGCATTGTCCGACGGATAACGTTCCCGATAATTGAAATGAGAGCCATAGGTGTGGAGAACAATAAATTGTTTGGAAGCATTTTTGGCCAATTCGGCAGCTACCAGCTTCAATAGTTCATCGTCAGAAGGATTATAGTTGGCGTCTTCCGCATCTTCTTTAATAAAATCGTACGTATCGGCTTCTTTTCCAAAAAAGTCGATAAATGAATGGTTATAGCGCTGGTTGGAGAAAAAAGCCGTTCGATATCCCGCTTCCTTGAATGCTGTAATAACTCCTTTTTGTTGATAAATGGAATTGATGTCATGAGCCGAAATCGGAGACATCAGCATCGGTACGCTTTTGTGCGTGGTGTTAGACTCGGTCAGCACGTGACAAAAGGCTGTCAACCCCTCTATTTGGGAAAGTTTCGGGTTCGTTTCACGATTATAACCATAAAGCGACCAGTTGGCGGCACGGGATGTTTCTCCAATTACCATGACGTAGACTTCCCTATCCTCTCCCGGATGAACGGCTTTTGCCTGATAAGTAAAATCTTTCGAGGTCTCTGCATAGTTCTGTGTCTGTGCGGTACGTTGAAAGGCCAGTGCAATGTTATAGCACACATTGGCCGGATATAAATCCGATTTCAATTCATAGCGGGAATCGAACAGATAGGCGGTTCCCAATGACAGGACTCCGATGATTATCGCTATCCGGGCACGTCTGCGCTCTCTGTGGATGAACGGTTCCGGCAGTTTCCGTTTCCTGATGACAGATACCGCAGCCAGAATCAACGCCGGAATGTACAGTAATACTACGATGACAATGGCGGGAATCAGATTATCCAGTAATTCCAATGCTTCACTGGAATTGGTCGTTACCAAATTGAGAAACATATCTACCGCAATGATGGACTGTCCGAAAAGGTATAACAATACGATTTGGAATGCTCCGAAAAACAAAAAAGGGAACAATATCCAGAAAGTCTTGCCGCAATTCCTCGACCGGCTCATCACTATATAGTAGACGGAGAATGGCAATAGCACATTACACGTTTTTGCCACCGGCGGCATAGGTTCCGTAAAGCATAGTACAATATTGGGTACTATCAGAATTATCAGGAACAAATAAAACAAATTCTCTTGGTTTTCAAACCATTTCTTGATTTCTCTAAAAAGCTTCATTGATATTAAATATAAATCCGGTCTGGTGTTTGCCAAACCCTAAATCCAAACGTACATTCACTCTCTTCTTAAATTCCCAGCGATAGCCGAAACCATAATTGGGAAGAATATGTTTCACATCGAACTCGGAGACTTTCGGGAAAACAGTACCCGCTCCTACCCATACGGCCACTCCGTTCCGTTTCCACACATGCTGGCGAAGTTCTATTTGGGCATCCATCGCGCATTTGTCGCGATAACGTCCTTCATAATAGCCGCGCATGGAATACGAACTGCCTAAAGTTGCCATCAGTCCCCAGGGAGGATTTCCATAATTCAGCAACGTATGAAACTGTCCGGCCAGAACACCGCCTTTCCATACGGTATGATAGTACCTTGTATCCAATTCTGTGCTGCTGAACGCATATTTATTTCCTAAAAAGGCAGGGCTGAAACGCTGGTCTATTCTCAGGTAGTATCCTTCGTATGCGTTCGTCAGAAAGTCGCGCGAATCATAAAGCAACGACAAGCCTAAACTGAGATTGGTAGTACGTGCGCTCATGCCTTCCCATAATTCCGGTTTTTCAAAATCATGTCCGTATATATAATCGAATACAGCCATAGGACCTATGTAGAAGTTCGGAGCCAGCCGAAACATGAAGTCGGCTTTCATTTGTGCCTGAAAACGGTCATAGTCGCTTTCATTATCGCTGTTGGCTCCGTTGTCATACCCTGTTCCCCAATACAAACTGGGAAAAGAATAGAAATACAGGTTGTAATTCAAACGGTATCTGTCATGAGGAAACAGATGCGTTCCGCGTATTCCCAACAGATAAAAACCTACCGTAGAAACATCTCCGTACAGTGAAACATTGGAAGGCGGAAGAATCGTATCGTTCCGGTCGGAGCGGTAAAGTCCCGCAGCTACCAGTCCCAGTCCTAATTTGGTGTCGCTGGAGTAGTGCGGTCCGCCGATAATGCTGAAATCGAATTTCTTGTTTTTCTTTTCTTTATTGGCGTCATTGAAGTAATTCAGGAACTTTTTAAAGAAGTTCCGCTTTGCAGGAACAGAGTCAAGGGTGATGGCAGAATCCTTGTCTGCCGAAGTATTTGCTTCTGCCAAATGTGTTTGTGCATGAACAGCAGTTACAGTCACCAACAAGATTAAAGATAATAGACATCCTTTTAGTTTTGTGCTCATTCTCTATTGCTAAGAAAACTTCGGGGCAAAGTTAGTTGTAAATAATCCATGTTACAACAATGTTACGAGCCTTTTTGTTTCCATTTCTTCCTATTTAGTGTCTATAATTTCCTTAGAGTATTTTAACCCGGGTCTTGACAGAACATTCCTTAATTCCTTGTGTTTCTTTATAATGAACAAAGAACAACTTGAAATATGAAAACAGCAATGGATATCCCCGATAAAGAGGGACGTAAACGACTGGTCATTGTAGGTGGCGGTTTTGGCGGACTGAAACTGGCAAGAAAACTAAAGAGTGATAAGTATCAGGTCGTCTTACTGGATAAGAACAACCACCATATTTTCCAACCTCTACTCTATCAAGTGGCTACGGCAGGTATCGAGCCAAGCGCCATTTCCTTTCCTTACCGCAAAATCTTTAAGAAAAGAGACCATTTCCACATACGTATTTGTGAAGCTCAACGCGTAATTCCGGAGAACGACTTATTGGAAACCTCCATCGGTACGCTGGCTTATGACTATCTGGTGATCGCCACCGGATGCGATACAAACTATTTTGGCAACAACGATATGGCCAAGCAGACCATGGCTCTAAAGAATACATCGGAAGCCCTGTTCAACCGTAATCAAATTCTGGACAGTTTTGAACAAGCTCAAAATACCGGAAATCAGGAAGAGCGTAAGCGTCTGATGACATTCGCCATAGTGGGTGGTGGAGCTACGGGGATAGAGTTGGCAGGCGCTTTGGCGGAAATGCGAAAGTTTGTATTGCCGCAAGACTATCCGGACTTGAATATCAACGAAATGCGTATCATTCTGATAGACGGCGCTTCCCGCCTCTTGTCTGCTTTTTCAGAAAAATCCTCTCAAGAGGTGACGGACTACCTGCGAAGCCGGGATGTAGAGATAAAGCTGAACGCGCGAGTGATGAATTATGAAGACAATAAGCTTGTACTGAGCGAGGGCCCCGTAATCGACACGAAAAATGTATTTTGGGTGGCCGGTGTAAAGGCAAACAGCCTGCAAGGCTTACCGGCTGAAGCCTACGGACCGGGAAACCGCCTAAAAGTAGACAAGTATAACCGTTTGTATGAGTATCCCAATATTTTTGCCATTGGCGATACAGCTTTGATGACTTCCGATGTTTTTCCCAAAGGGCATCCGCAGGTTGTCCAACCTGCCATTCAGCAAGCAAGGAATTTAATAATAAACCTGCAACGTATCGAGCAAGGTCTGCCTTTGCAACCTTTTGTTTATCACAACAAAGGTTCTATGGCCACCATCGGCCGTAATCATGCGGTTGTTGAATTAAAAAAACTGCGTTTTGGCGGTTTTCCGGCATGGGCTGTATGGTTGTTTATTCATTTAATGAGTATTGTGGGCGTAAAAAACCGCTTGTTTATATTTGTAGACTGGATGTGGAGCTACTTTACTTACGATCCGTCATTACGGATAATCATCAAACCATTGAAGCGGGAGTAAACATTTATTCATTCTTATTTGTTAAGAGTATATATCAACTTAAAAAAACGAATGATTATGTTAAAGCGATTTTTATTCCCCTCTAAACCGGACGGTACCTTTATATCTGTTATATTATTAACGGTCAGAGTTGTGTTCGGCATTCTGATGATGAACCACGGCATTGATAAATGGGCAAACTATCAGGAACTATCCGCGGTATTTCCTGACCCTCTCGGTATCGGTAGTCCTCTTTCTCTCGGCTTGGCTATTTTTGGTGAGCTGGCGTGTTCAATGGCGTTTATTATCGGTTTCTTATACAGACTGGCCATGATTCCCATGATATTTACAATGTGTGTGGCATTCTTCGTCGTTCATGGCAGCGACCCGTTTGCGGTAAAAGAACTTGCGTTCGTTTATTTGGTAGTATTTGTACTGATGTACATCATAGGCCCGGGTAAATTTGCGGTAGACCGCTGGATTTCCAAATCCCTTTCTCGCAAATAGAGAGAAAGGCTATTCTTTTATTTTACAAAATGTTGTTTTTTGCGGCTTTTTTGTGTTTTTTTATAAAAATGGTTATATTTGCACTAACCTATAAATAGATAATGAGATACTATCTCAATAAATACAGTAAAATAAAAGAAAGTGATTATGAAAAAGTTCAATTTGAAATTGGCCGCAACTGTAATGGTATGCGGTGCTTTTCTTTTCAGTTCATGTATCGGTTCTTTTGCCTTGCACGGCAAGTTGTTAAGCTGGAACCAGGGTGTCAGCAATAAGTTTGTCAATGAACTTGTTTTTCTTGCGTTCAACATCATTCCGGTGTATGGCGTATGCTACTTGGCAGATGCTTTGGTAATCAACTCTATCGAATTCTGGAGTGGAAATAATCCTTTGGCAAGTATCGGTGATGTAAAGAAAGTAAAAGGCGAAAACGGAAACTACCTGGTAGAAACTCTTGAAAACGGTTATTCCATCACAAAAGAAGGTGATGAAACCGCATCTATGGAGCTAATCTACGATAAGGATTTAAATACCTGGAATGTTGTAGCAGACGGCGTAAGTACCGAACTTTTGCAGATGAACAATGACGGTACGGCACAGATGACTTTACCTAACGGTGAAGATATGACTGTTACTTTGGACGCTCAAGGTGTATCTGCCGCTCGTCAGGCAACTATGATCAATACGTATTATGCCGCACGTTGAGAACTGAAAAATAAGAATTAAGATAAAACAGAAGGCTGCGTGGTTCTTTAAAGAATATTGCGCAGCCTTTTGTTTTATATTTTTTCAGGCGGATATTCTCATGTTAGAACGGATATCCCACTGCAAAATGGAATGCGAAGTCACGACTGAATTTGGGATGTATAATAGGAAAATGTTCTTTTCTGTTGTTGTACACCGGGTTGACAGCTTTCATACCACCGTCAAAACGCAGAACAAAGAAATCCAGGTCCAATCGTAATCCCAAACCGTAAGCTACGGCTATCTGCTTATAGAATTTATTGAATTCGAACTTACCGCCCGGCTGGTCTTTGTAATCGCGCAATGTCCAGATATTACCCGCGTCCACAAAGACTGCTCCTCTGAACTTCCAGAACAGGCGCGTGCGATATTCTATGTTTGCATCCAGTTTAATATCTCCCGACTGATTCATGAAGTTTCCGTCACCGGGAAAAACACCCGGACCCAAATCACGTACCGACCAGCCGCGTACGCTGTTTGCACCGCCGGAGAAATAACGCTTTTCAAAAGGTACAATCGTTGCATTGCCGTAAGGTACGGCAATACCGGCTCCCACATGGAACGCAATGGAGTTACGGTTGTCTATAACGACATTCTTGGCAAAGTCAAAATCTCCCTTGACATATTGTGCGAATGGGATACTCAGTAATGAATATTCCCCGTCTTCATTCTTCTTCATGTTTGTCATTTTGGCAAAAGCATACAAGAGATTACCTGCCGACTCAAAATTAAAGCGAATAGAGTATGAATTGCCGATGATTGCATTATTCATCAGGGCTTGTCCTGCGCTATTGTATGTATAACTATACCCTGTACGAACAATCAGACGGTCGTCGTAGTTGTATTTTAAAATATAGTTCTGCTCGTTATTCAAATATTTGTCGCGAAACTCCTGCGAAATGGAAGGCATGTACAGATAGTTGATGTCCAGCAAGTCAATGCGGTGCTGTGCCCTCTGGCGTTGCAACCCCCATTTGTAGCTCCAACTGGCAGAGGCGATGATGCGTGAAAACTCCGGACGTATCTGATAATTGTACTGTACGCCGAATTCCGTAGTGGCGCGTATTTTCCTCCGAAAGTCGTTGGAGAGGAACGGAAAGAGGAAACGCGGGAAATTTATGGTTGCTTCCGCTCCTAACTCCGTATAGTCTTCGTGATTATAACCGCCCTGCAAACCAGATACCGCTTCGTATGCGCCACGCAGCTTTATCATAAAGGTTTCGGAACCCTTGAACATATTCCGGTTCTGGAATGATACGGATGCGGCAGCACCCAAGTCTCCCGCAGAATTGGTTCCTTCCAGCTCAAACGATACGGACTGGTATTTCCCTTTCGTCAGCATCACATAAGCATTCAACTTGGCGGTATCGCCTACCTGCGTTTCAAAGAAACGGATATTGGTATATTTCAATGCCTGCAAGCGTCCGAAATTGGAGTAGGTACGTTGCACATCCGGTTCGTTGTACAAGCTGCCCGGTACAATACGCAGATTATTGGTCAGTACCTTCGGGCGCAGATAGAGTTTATCCTTATAATATATGGGAAAGCCCTTGTAATGTATGGAGTCGTTGATTTCTATACTGCTCAAAGCAGATGATTCCAACACATTGTAGTCCGTTATAAAATTTACCTTGTTGATGTAGTACTGCCGATGATTTTGCGGGGTATCGTCATTGTGCTGCCGAAAAGGCGCCAAATGCATGGTTACGTCCACTTGGTAGGTATTCCGTACCGTATCTGCCGTATATGAGATGTACTCCTTGTTGAACTTATAATATCCGTTACGAAGAAGATTGTCCGTAATGCGCTGACGCTCCGCATCCAAACGGTTCACATCAAAGTACATGCCTTCGGTCAGATAGGTATCTGCCGAATCCTGTCGCATGTATTCCTTGATTTTCTCATCTTTGATGTCGTATTTAAGCGAACGGATTTTATAGGGCTTTCCGCTGGAAACCTTATAAGTCAACTTTAATTTCTTCTTCTTGACATGTGTAACCGGTTCTACGGTGGCACTCATATAGCCCATGTTTTGTATGGCCTTTGTCATTTCCTCACCGGACCGTTCGGTTTCCTCCGCCTTGTAGATAACCGGCGCGTCTCCCATTCGTCGCAAGGTACGATTTATCCAGCGTGTGGAATCCCTGCCCGACCAGTTGTAAACATACAACTGTGTCTTTATCAAGCTGAACCATTTGGCATTCGGATTTTGGCGGACATACATCGAGAGGCTTGAAGGCTTGATTTCCTTGTTGTCCGTTTGTATGCGCACTTCGTCCAATAAATACGAACCTTCCGGCACATATTTCGTGGCAGAACATGAAGCTAATAAAAGTATGGCGGTAGCAAGTAGTGCGTAGCGAAAGCCTTTCTTCATACTAAGTTATTAATTGGCGCATAAATTACTGCAAATATAGAAATAATCGTGTACTTTTGCCAAATAAAACCAAACAACTTATGGCACTGAGTAAGAATCGTATCAAATATATCCGTTCATTGGAGTTGAAGAAGAATCGTAAGGCTGATAAAGTATTTCTGGCGGAGGGACCGAAGCTCGTAGGCGATTTGTTGGGGCACTTCCGTTGCCGCTTTCTGATTGCAACGGCAGAATGGCTTTCCGCACACAAACATCTATCGGTAGAAGACATAACCGAAGTCTCCGAAGAGGAACTCTCACGCGCCAGTCTGTTGAAAACTCCGCAACAGGTACTCGCCGTGTTTGAACAACCGGAAGAAGCAATGGATGCTTCCGTTATAGGCCGTTCCCTCTGTCTGGCATTGGATGATGTACAGGATCCCGGTAATCTGGGCACTATCATCCGCCTTGCCGACTGGTTTGGTATCGAGCATATCTTCTGTTCGCCCAATACGGTGGATGTCTATAACCCCAAGACCGTACAGGCCACTATGGGCGGCATTGCGCGGGTAAAACTGCATTATACTTCCCTACCCGAACTGATAGGTTCATTAAAAGACATACCGGTATACGGTACTTTTTTGGATGGGGCAAACATGTATACTCAACCGCTTTCGGCCCATGGATTGATTGTTATGGGAAATGAAGGCAACGGTATAGGAAACGAGGTGGAGCAACTTATCAATCGCAAACTTTATATTCCCAACTATCCGTCGGAACGTGAAACTTCCGAATCTTTGAATGTTGCCATTGCTACCGCAGTAGTTTGTGCCGAGTTCCGTCGACAGGCAGCATTGTTGTAATGTCAAAATTAGAGAAATAGACGGGTCGCAGTCTGCAACTCCCGTCAATAGAGGGCGGCGGAGCCATTAATAAATTCCGGGGGAATTTTACTATATTTTTTTTAGAATTATAGTAAAATTCTGCGGACGTTTTACTATAATTTTGTTGAGCGTTTGGTATGGGGGAATTTATGTCAGGTTCTTTCAACTCTTCTTGCGTCAGCAGTACGATAGCCCCCGGCAACCATTCCACATTTTCCATCTCCTCGGTTAATGGAAATAAACGTACAACCACACCTTCCTCCGTTTCTACCGCATATTGCTTTAGATAGCCATATGCGGGCAAGAACAAAAAATGGGAAGCGAAGCGTTTCATTACTTTTCGGTAGTTTGGCGTAATCTCGGACGAGGACGCATTTCAGGACGGCGGATACTGTCTTTCTTTTCATCCTGTTTCTTCAATTCTACGGGTTTGCCCGGAACCGTATCTTTCTTTATCGCCTTATCATCGGTTTGCAGACTTTCTTTATCAACGTTAAACAAGGTATCCGTTGCATGATAACGCATCAGGCTGATACGGTCTGCTAATATACTTTGCGCAGATTTCTGTGCAGGATAATAGATAAAACCTCGTATTTCTTTTATTTCTCCCAATGTATCGGCAAATAAAGAAATGGTTTCCGTACCCGATCGCTTTACTTTAAGCATCTCGTTCAGCGTATCTTTGGCATAAAGAATCTGCATGGCCATTAATGGAGCATGCAGGCTGTCGGGCGTTCCGCTCAAGAAACGGAAGCGAACCGTCCACCGCAGTGTATCCCTGTCCTTGAAGTTGGTATCCGAAGGAAGCGTAAAGGCCAGCTTGTTGTCCAACGGCGTTCCGGTAAGATGATAGATATGCCGGCCTATCCATACGTCGATACTGTCGCCCGGAAGAGATTCTTTGGGCTTGTTGTCACGCAAAGCTATTAAATGGTTGATACCGTCTCTCTCGGCCTTTAACCGTTGGTTCACTTTCTCGTAGACTTTTGTGAGAGCATCCGGATGGCGGGCATACCACACCATTGAGGTATCGAAATCGGCTTGAGTGATGCCGTGTTTCCTGTAAACCGATTCAATGTACAGCACACGCTTGTAACTGTCGCTATAAGGAACTTCCTCTCCCATTGCCTTTGCAATGTGGAAGTCATAAAGCACATTTTCCATTTTGGCGTCCGGTATGACCGTATCAGGTCTTTTAACCTGGCACGCTGTCAGACCGAACGCCAAAAGGATTACGCTATACCATTGAATCCGTTTTTTCCTTTTCATGATTTCTTTATAACATGATAGGAATCATTCAAATATTTACTGTAAAACAGCAACAGTGCTATGATACCGCAACTGATCGCAGCATCGGCAAAGTTGAAAATCGGGCTGAAGAAGATGAAATGGTTTCCACCTATGAACGGCATCCATTCAGGCCAGTTTGTTTCGATAATGGGGAAATAGAACATATCGACCACTTTGCCGTAGAACAACGGAGCATATCCGCCGCCTTCGGGCATAAAAGTTGCCAGTTGCGAATAGGTGCTTTCATTAAACAGCACTCCGTAGAATACGCTGTCGATGATATTGCCCAATGCTCCCGTCAGAATGAGTGAAACACAGACAATAAATCCCGTCTTCATGCCATGCTTTATGAACTTATACAGGAACCAGCCTATCACTCCTACCGCAACGATTCGAAATGAAGTAAGGAACAATTTCCCGAATATCTCCAAGCCGAAAGCCATACCGTTGTTTTCGGTAAAATAGATATAGAACCAATCAGTGATGCGTATACTCTCATGCCAATACATTTGCGTCTTAACAATCACCTTGATTACCTGGTCGATAATCAATACCGAGAAAATAACGAGTAAGGCTATCCGCCCTTTCGTGAAAAATTTCTTCATCCTTATTTCTTGCCGTTGTTTTTAGCTTCAATGCTTAATGTTGCATGAGGCACCGCACGCAGACGTTCGGCAGGAATCAGTTTACCTGTTTCGCGGCAGATACCATACGTTTTGTTCTCGATACGTACCAAAGCCGCCTGTAAACCCTGGATGAACTTCAGCTGGCGTTGCGCCAAACGTGTCGTTTCTTCCTTAGACAAGGTATTAGCCCCTTCTTCCAGTACTTTGTACGTTGGAGATGTATCGTCGGTATCATTACCGTCTGCACCTGTCAGACTGGCTTTCAGCAATTCATAATCGCGTTGTGCCAACTCTAACTTTTCCATAATAATGGCGCGGAATTCTTCCAATTCAGCATCCGAGTATCTTGTCTTTTCTGCCATAACTTTACGTGTTTAATCGTTAGTATTAATAATTTATTCTTTTACAACGCTTACATACAGTTTGAAATCGTCGAACTCAAGTTCTGTACCGCTTTCTACATCGTCTGCCAGCGTCAGTGAGGTTCCTAAAACCTGGTTACAAATATAGTCTTTATATTCATTTACCGCATCATCTGTTTGCGGATTTTTTGATAATGTAATCTTTATTTTATCCGTTATCTCAAAGCCGCTTGACTTGCGGATATTCTGGATACGGTTCACCAATTCGCGGGCGATACCCTCGCGACGAAGCTCCTCGGTTATGGTAACTTCCAGAGCGACAGTCAGCTTGCCTTCATTGGCAACCAGCCAGCCCGGAATATCTTCACTGAAGATTTCCACGTCGGATGTTTCGATTACGGCTTCCGCGCCGTCCAGGTTCAGTGTATAAGAACCGTTCTTTTCCAGTTCGGCGATGGCTTCCTGCGGCATTTCGGCTACGGCGGCGGCAACAGCTTTCATTTGCTTGCCGAATTTCGGGCCCAGCTTCTTGAAGTCGCACTTCACTTTCTTCACGAGTACCCCGGCCGCACCGTCCACAAACCGGATTTCCTTTACATTCACCTCGTTCATGATAAGCGCTTTTACGGCTTCGATGTGGGCACGTTGCTCTTCGTCCACAACCGGAATCATGATGCATTGCAGCGGCTGGCGCACTTTGATGTTCACCTTGCGGCGCAAAGCCAATACCATAGAAGTAACGTCCTGTGCCATTTGCATGCGTGCTTCCAGCTCCTTGTCTATCGCTTCTTCCTCGCATTCGGGGAATTTGGCCAAGTGAACGGACACGACATTGTCACGTCCGGTTGCCGCTATCAGGTCCGAATAGAGCATATCGGCATAGAACGGAGCGATAGGCGCCATTAGTTTGGCTACGGTTTCCAGACAGGTATAGAGCGTTTGGAAAGCGGACAGCTTATCTTGTGTCATGCCACCACCCCAGAAACGTTTACGGTTCAGGCGGACATACCAGTTAGAAAGGTTGTCGTTCACAAAGTCCGAAATCAATCGTCCGGCTTTGGTCGGCTCGTATTCGTTGTAACAGTTGTCTACGTCTTTCACCAGCGTGTTCAGTACGGAGATAATCCAACGGTCTATTTCCGGACGTTCCGCCATCGGTACATCGGCTTCCTTGTATTCAAATCCGTCCACATTTGCGTAGAGGGCGAAGAAAGAATACGTATTATATAAGGTACCGAAGAACTTACGGCGTACTTCTTCCACTCCGTCTACGTCGAACTTCAGGTTGTCCCACGGAGAAGAATTGGTAATCATATACCAGCGTAGGGGGTCGGAACCGTATTTCTCGATAGTAGAGAACGGGTCTACGGCATTGCCCAAACGCTTGGACATCTTATTGCCGTTCTTGTCGAGTACCAGACCATTTGAGATTACAGCCTTATAAGATATGCTGTCGAACACCATTGTGGCGATAGCGTGCAGGGTGAAGAACCAACCGCGTGTCTGGTCTACGCCTTCTGCGATGAAATCGGCGGGATATACCTGATGGCTATCCAGCAATTCCTTGTTTTCAAACGGATAGTGTATCTGCGCATACGGCATGGAACCGGAGTCGAACCATACGTCAATCAAGTCTGATTCGCGCTTCATAGGCTTGCCGTCTTTGGATACGAGGATGATATCATCCACGTAAGGACGGTGAAGGTCTATCTTGTCATAGTTCTCCTGCGTGTATACACCCGGGCGGAAGTCTTTCTCCTTGTAAGGATTGGACGCCATCAGTCCGGCTGCAACGGATTTCTCTATCTCGTTGTAGAGTTCTTCCACGGATTCGATACACTTCTCCTCATCACCGTCTTCCGTACGCCAGATAGGCAACGGAGTACCCCAGTAACGTGAACGGCTCAGATTCCAGTCGTTCAGGTTCTCCAGCCATTTGCCGAAACGTCCCGTACCGGTACTTTCCGGTTTCCAGTTGATAGTCTTGTTCAGCTCTATCATACGTTCCTTGCAGGCGGTACTGCGGATAAACCAGCTATCCAACGGATAATACAATACGGGTTTGTCCGTACGCCAGCAATGCGGATAGTTATGCACGTGCTTCTCTATCTTGAACGCCTGGTTGGCTGCCTTCATCATCATACATATATATATGTCGAGAGTTTCGGCAGCTTGCGCGGCTTTCTCATCATATTTGCCGTCAACGGTAAATTGAGGGTCGTAGGCATTCTTCACCCAACGGCCCTGATATTCTTTGTAAGCATCTGTATCGACGCATTCTTTCACGAACTTCTCATCCAGTTCGTCCAGTAAATAGAACTTACCGGTAAGGTCTACCATAGGACGGGTTTCACCGCGCTTGTTAATCATGAACAAGGAAGGGATACCTGCCGCACGGGCTACGAAAGCATCATCCGCACCGAATGTGGGAGCGATGTGTACGATACCCGTACCGTCTTCCGTGGTCACATAGTCACCGAGGATTACACGGAAGCCTTTGTCGCTGACGCTCCAATTACCGTCATTATCCACGTCCACCGGTTTCACCCACGGAATGAGTTGTTCATATTCCATTCCTACCAAATCCGGGCCTTTATATTCGCCTACAATCTTGAACGGAATCAGTTTATCACCGGGTTTATAATCCTCTAATGCAAGTTCTTCCGCTTTTTTGTTGAAGTGAGTATAGAGCAATGCTTTGGCAAGTACCACAGTCATCTTTTCACCCGTATAGCCGTTGTAGGTCTGTACGGCCACGTAGTCGATTTTCGGACCTACGCAGAGAGCGGTATTTGAGGGCAATGTCCAAGGAGTTGTAGTCCATGCCAAGAAATAAGGAGTACCCCACTCCGCCATTTCAGGCTTCGGGTTCTTCATCTTGAACTGTCCTACCACGGTTGTATCTTTTACATCGCGATAGCAACCGGGCTGGTTCAACTCGTGAGAGCTCAAGCCGGTTCCTGCAGCTGGAGAGTACGGTTGTATGGTATACCCTTTATAAAGAAGTCCTTTTTTATGAAGTTGCTTCAACAGCCACCACAAGGTTTCGATGTAACGATTGTCATAGGTGATATAAGGGTTCTGCATATCCACCCAATAACCCATTTTGTGGGTAAGGTCTTCCCACTCTTTGGTGAACTTCATCACGTCCTTGCGGCATGCGGCATTATATTCGGCAACGGAGATAGTCTTACCGATATCCTCTTTGGTAATGCCGAGCGCTTTTTCCACACCCAATTCCACAGGAAGCCCGTGTGTGTCCCACCCGGCCTTACGCTTCACCTGGAAACCTTTCATGGTTTTGTAGCGGCAGAAAATATCCTTAATGGAGCGAGCCATTACATGGTGAATACCCGGCATACCGTTGGCCGAGGGAGGTCCTTCGAAAAACACGAAAGAAGGACAACCTTCACGTTCTGTCATACTCTTGGCGAAAACCTGGTTTTCGTCCCATTTCTTCAACACTTCCTTATTTACTTCCGAAAGGTCAAACTTTGAATATTCGGCAAACTTCTTACCCATCTTGATATTTACGATTTGACTATTTACGATTTACTACTCTTAGAGATAGCCCGAGGAGTCTTTTCAGCGCACCTGGAGCTATCCTCTTTGTTTTAAGGGTGCAAATTTACAAAAAAGTTAGAGAAAAGAGATTTTTGAATAGATAATTTTAAAATGATGCATTGTTGCATACGTGTATCGCGACAAAAGCTCGCCGCCGGTTACGCGGATTTATCCTTACTTCTTCATTCTCACTTCATATAAATCATTTCTGCGGTCTTTCAGGTTACGAACGCTGCCATAGGTGTGTAGCTCGTTCAATAAATCCAAATCCACGTCGGACACAAGAATCATTTCCGTGTTCGGAGTGGCTTCGGCACGCTTTCCGTCTGTGGGGAAAGCGAAGTCGCAAGGAGTAAACACACCTGACTGGGCATATTGTATATCCATATTGTGTACACGGGGAAGATTACCCACACTGCCCGCAATGACGACAAAACACTCGTTTTCAATGGCACGGGCGTGAGCGCATACCTTCACGCGCGAGTAGGCGTTCTGCGTATCGGTAAGGAACGGAACAAACAATATTTGCATTCCCTGGTCTGCCATGATACGTGATAGTTCCGGGAACTCCACATCATAACATATCAGCACACCGATTTTGGCGCAATCCGTGTCGAATGTCTGTAAGGATTTACCGCCGCTCAATCCCCAGCTTTTAATCTCATCGGGAGTGACATGTATCTTTTCGTACATTTCGTATGTTCCGTCGCGACGGCACAGAAAACCTACATTGTACAAACGTCCGTCCTCTTCTTTGATAAGCGGCATACTGCCTGTAATGATATTGATGTTGTAACTGATGGCCAGTTTTACAAACCGTTCTCTGATTTCATTGGTATAAGCGGCCAGTCCGCGGATGGCTTCCGACTCTCCCTCGTCATTGAATTTCGCCATTAACGGCGCATTGAAATACTCCGGGAAAAGTACAAAGTCGCTTTTGTAGTCGGATACGGCATCTACGAAAAATTCCACCTGTTCGAATAAATCGTCCAATGTTTTGTAAGTACGCATCTGCCATTGCACCAGGCCGACGCGCACGGTGGTTTTCGGACTAATATACTCCTGCGTAGGCGGCTGGTAATAAATATTATCCCATTGCAAGAGGCAGGCGTAGTGCTTGGATTCCTCATCGTTAGGGAGATAGTTGCGCATCACTTTACGCACGTGGAAGTCGTTGCTCAACTGGAAAGTCAGCACGGGGTCGTAAATCTCTTTTTGTTTTACTTTATCGATATACTCCTTAGGGCGTATCTGGTCGGCGTATTTATGGTAATTGGGAATGCGTCCGCCGAACATGATGGCTTTCAGGTTCAGCGTTTCGCAGATTTCCTTGCGGTATTCGTACATACGGCGTGCCAGACGCAATCCGCGGTATTGAGGATGGATAAAAACTTCGATACCGTATAGAATGTTACCTTTGGGATTATGCGTATTGAAAGTTTCCTTACCCGTAACCTGGGCATAGGTATGGTCATTCTTCACATCGTCATAGTTTACGATGATGGAAAGCGCGCATCCCACTATCTTCTCATCGACAACCGTCACAATCTGTCCTTCCGGAAAAATACGGATCAGTTTCTCTATCTGTTTGTGCGTCCAAAAGACATCACTTCCGTCTGAATAAACACGCGTGAAGGATTGTGCCAATTGGTCATAATCTTCTATTTGCAGATTACGTATCTGCACTTTATTGATTTTCATTTCGTCCATACTCATTGTGTTACATCTGAATTAAAAACAGTGCAAAGTTACAGTTTTACCGATACATTAATCTTTATGGATATGATTTTTTCCTACCTTTACCGCCAAAATGATATTTATCCCCGCACATACTAAATATAAATAAGATATGCGTAAACTTATGATGTTGGCATTCAGCGCTTTATTTTTGCTTTCACTGAATGCGGCAAATCCGAAAAAGCACTACACCGTTATTGTTTCACTGGACGGTTTTCGTTGGGACTATCCCGCCATGTACCGAACTCCCAATTTAGACCGTATGGCGGCAGATGGGGTAAAAGCCGTAATGCTTCCCTCCTATCCCGCTTCTACATTTCCCAATCACTATACCCTGGCTACCGGGTTGGTTCCCGACCATCACGGCATAATCAACAATACCTTTTGGGATGCAAAAAACAAACGGCAGTATTCGATGGGCGATTCCGCCACCCGTAACAATCCGGAATATTACTTAGGGGAGCCGATATGGATTACAGCCCAGAAACAAGGTATTAAAACCGGCAACATGTATTGGGTAGGTGCTGACATTGCCATCAAAAACGCTCATCCCACTTATTACAGGCCTTGGAACGCCAAACCTTTTCTGAGTTTTGAACAACGAATAGATACTGTGCTGACCTGGCTGCAAAAGCCCGAGGAAGAACGTCCCGGACTTGTCATGTTGTATTTTGAAGAACCTGACGGCAGCGGACATCATAACGGTCCGCGCAGTTCGCAGACAGGCGTAGTGGTTCAGCGTATGGACAGCCTGATGGGAGTATTGAGAAAAAAGATAGAAACTCTTCCTTTTGCCGGAGATGTCAATCTTATTGTCACTTCAGACCACGGCATGACCGATATCAGCGCTGAGCGTGTAGTCAATATAAATGATTATTTAAAACCGGAATGGTGTGAAGTGGTAGACGGCCGTACGCCTACTTCCATATTTTCTAAACCCGAATATCGTGATTCTATCTATAATACACTGAAAAAAGCGACCCATATCAACGTATGGAAAAAAGAGGAGATTCCCGCAGAACTGCATTACGGCAGCAGTGACCGCATAGGCGATATTGTCGTTGCTCCGGAACTCGGATGGCAGTTCACGGATGTGGCGCGTGACACCAAAGGCGCGCATGGATATTTCCCTCAAAGTCCCGATATGCAGGTGATGTTTCGTGCCATCGGACCGGATTTTAAAACAGGATATACTGCCAAAGGTTTTGTGAATGTAGACATCTATCCCCTTTTATCCTATCTTTTGCAGATTGTTCCGGAAAAAACCGACGGACAGTTTGAACGAATCAGGGATATATTACGATAGGCAACGACATGCTTATAATCAAATAACTGCATGTACCAACTTATTTCATGCCTTGGTACCGACCGTACCATGTTGAGGTACGCGGTGTACCACCGGGTGGCAGTCTCCGTACCATGCCTTGGTACGAGCAGTACCACCTGATGGTAGGCGTCAAAAGTCGAGAGGTTTAAACGCAAAAGGCTGTGCAATTCATTTCGAATCGCACAGCCTTTCATATTCTGTTGAATGAAGTCCTTACGAACTTATTTCTTTTTCTTCCAAAGCTTGGTCATATCTTCCAAAGTCTTGCCTTTCGTTTCGGGTACGAGCTTCCATACGAAGATGGCCGCCACTACGCAGATAATGCCATAAAGAGCATAGGCGAACATGTGGCCGAACTTATCTCCCATTTCCCCGAGGCGCATGTTGTACATCGGCAGGAAAGTAGACGAAACAATGAAGTTGAAAATCCATTGGAATGCCACCGCAATAGCTACTGCAGCGCCACGGATGGTATTCGGGAAGATTTCGGCAATCAATACCCAGCAGATGGGTCCCCAACTGAACATAAACGAAGCGCTGTAAATCATAATGCTGATAACGGAGATTATCGCCGGAAGTCCTGTGACGATGTTGCAAAGCGCCACACCGAAAGCTCCTACGGCCATACCGATGGAACCGGAAATAAGCAACGGCTTGCGTCCCCATTTCTCAACCGTAAATACGGCCAGCAAGGTAAACAGGATATTCACGACACCCATGAGCACTGTCTGCACCATAGGATTAGCCATCCCCATTGTATCGAATATACGCGGGGCAAAATACAGTACGGCATTGATACCGACAGCCTGTTGGAATACGCTCAACATGATGCCGATGAAGATAACCATCCAACCGTACGTAAATAGTTTTTCCGTCTTTTCTTCGGTAGTGGCTTTTATCTCGGCCAGAATTACTTTGGCTTGTGACGAACCGTTGATTCGGCTCAATACATTCAGAGCCTTTTCATCTCTGCCGCACATGGCAAGGTAACGCGGCGTTTCAGGAACCAGCAATACCAGCAATGCGAATAATCCCGCCGGAACAGCCTCGCTGACAAACATCAAACGCCAACCGGTTTCTGTGGTCCATGCAGCAGCTTCGGGGTTCATTATCTGATTTACTCCGTTCACCAAATCGATTACAGGATTGGCATGACTGCCCAAAATCAGGAAGTTCACGAAATACACCACCAACTGACCGAAGATAATGGCAAACTGGTTCCATGACACCAATGTTCCGCGAATGTTACTCGGAGCAATTTCGGCAATGTACATCGGACAAATGGCAGAAGCCAGTCCTACGCCTACACCACCCAAAACCCGGTAAAAGTTGAACGCTACCAAAAGAGAATAGGAAGGAACGCCGTGTTCGAAGAACAGGAATTCCGGGTAATATGAACCCAGTGCCGATAAAAAGAACAGGATACCGGCCAAAAAGAGAGAGTTCTTGCGCCCTAATCTGGAAGCAAAAAAACCGGAGACGGCACTACCGATGATACAACCTATCAGTGCGCTGGATGATGTAATGCCGTGTATTGCATCTGTGTATTCAAAATCGGCCCCCATAAAAAAAGCTTGCAGTCCCTTTTCAGCGCCGGAGATAACCGCGGTATCATAACCGAAAAGCAGACCGCCAATGACGGCCACAAGTACGATAGAGAAGAGGTAGAGTTTGCTACCTTTTTCTGTATAATTCATGATAATAGTGATTAGGAGTTAGTGATTAGGGATTAGTGATGAGCGATTAATGATAAGTGATGGGTGATGGGTGATAAATAATTATCACTAATCACTAACCGCTAATCACTCGTCACTAACCCCTATTTATCAGCAATACATATTTACGATTGCTTCGTACAATTCTTGCTTGCCGCTGGTTTGCTTCGGCTCGCCGTTAGCTTTCGCATAAGCCACGACATCTTCCAAAGTCAGCTTGCCATCTTCAAATTCCTTACCCTTACCGCCGTCGAAAGAAGCGTAACGGTCAGCGAGCATTTTCTTATAAGGAGATTCTTCGAGCAACTTGGCAGCGCTTTCCAAGGCACGTGCCATAGCATCCATACCGGCAATGTGAGCGATGAAGATATCTTCGAGGTCGGTAGAGTTACGGCGGGTTTTAGCGTCGAAGTTAGTACCGCCGTTACCCAAACCGTCATTGCGGATGATTTGCATCATGGCTTGCGTCAGTTCGTAGTTGTCAATAGGGAATTGGTCTGTATCCCAACCGTTCTGGTAATCACCACGGTTGGCGTCGATAGAACCCAACATACCGTTATCTACGGCAACGGCAAGTTCGTGTTCGAATGTATGGCCTGCCAGTGTAGCGTGGTTTACTTCAATATTCACTTTGAAATCTTTATCCAAACCGTGAGCTTTCAGGAAGCCGATAACAGTTTCCGTATCCACATCATATTGATGCTTGGTCGGTTCCATCGGTTTCGGCTCAATCAGGAACGTGCCTTTGAAGCCACGTGCACGGGCATAGTCGCGTGCGATAGTCAACATTTGTGCAAGGTGTTCCTTTTCACGTTTCTGGTCGGTGTTCAGCAAAGACATATAACCTTCGCGTCCGCCCCAGAATACATAGTTTGAACCGCCTAATTCGATTGTAGCGTCGATGGCGTTCTTAATTTGAACGGCGGCGCGGGCTACAACGTCGAAATCGGGATTGGTAGCGGCACCGTTCATATAACGTGCGTGGCTGAATACGTTGGCAGTACCCCACAGCAGTTTGATGCCGGTTTCTGCCTGTTTTTGCTTTGCGTAAGCAACGATAGCTTTCAAGTTTGCTTCATATTCTTCAATGGTAGCGGCTTCTTCGCAAAGGTCTACGTCGTGGAAGCAATAGTATTCGATGCCCATCTTTTGCATGAATTCAAAACCTGCGTCCATTTTATTCTTGGCAGCCTGTACTTTGTCGGCATCACCATTCCAGGGGAACTGTTTTGTGCCGCCGCCAAACTGGTCGCCGCCTTCTGCGCAGAGTGTGTGCCACCATGCCATGGCAAACTTCAACCAGTCTTTCATTTTCTTACCCATGATGACTTTCTCTGCATCGTAATAGCGGAATGCCATCGGATTCATACTTTCTTTACCTTCGAATTTAATTTTTCCTATACCGGGAAAATACTCTTTTGTTGCCATAATTCTAATTGTTTTTAAAGGATTAATATATTTACTGTTTAACTGTTTGCTATTTCATATTGATGTCCAGACATTGTTTCCAACGTGCATACGCATCTGCGTAAGCCTGACGGTCGGACTGCTTCGGCTCTATGATTTCCAGTTTCTCCAATGTTGCAAAAGCTTCGTTATTGTCTTTATAAATACCCGCGCCTATACCTGCGCCTTTGGCCGCACCTACCGAACCGTCGGTATCATAAAGTTCGATTACCGCTCCCGTTACGCCGGCCAGTGTTTCGCGGAACAGCGGACTGAGGAACATATTGGCCTTGCCCGCATGGATTTTTTGTACCGGAATACCCATTTGCTCCATAATATCGATACCATATTTAAAGGAGAATACGATTCCTTCCTGTGCGGCACGGATAATGTGCTGCTTGCCATGCTGGTTAAAGTTGACACCCTGAACGGAACAACCTATCTCCTTGTTTTCCAGCATACGCTCTGCACCGTTTCCAAAAGGCAGGATACTGATACCTGCACTGCCGATGGGAGCTTGAGCCGCAAGAATATTCATGTCGTTGTAAGAAATACCTTCGGGAGCAACGGTGCGTTTCACCCACGAGTTGAGAATACCCGTACCATTGATGCACAAGAGGACTCCCAAACGGGTTTGTTCTGCGGTGTGATTGACGTGCGCAAAGGTGTTGACACGTGATTTCGGGTCATAATTCACTTCACTGTTCACACCGTACACTACTCCGGATGTTCCTGCGGTAGATGCAATTTCACCGGGATTGAATACATTCAGTGACAATGCGTTATTAGGCTGGTCACCGGCACGGTATGTAATTGGCGTACCCTCTTTCAAACCCAATTCTTGCGCAGCCGTAGCATTTACACGTCCTTGTTCGGAAAAAGTAGGTTTGATATCGGCTATCAGCGAATGGTCAAAACCATAATATTTCATCAGGAAGTCCGCTACCCGGTTGTTCTTGAAATCCCAGAACATACCTTCCGACAAGCCTGATACGGTAGTGCAGATTGTACCGCTCAACTTCATGGCAATGTAATCGCCGGGCAGCATAATCTTGTATATCTTCTCATAGACAGAAGGCTCGTTTTCCTTTATCCAGGCAAGTTTGGATGCCGTGAAGTTACCCGGAGAGTTCAACAGATGAGAAAGGCACACTTCCTCTCCCAACGTTTCAAAAGCTTTTTGTCCGTAAGGCACTGCTCTTGAATCACACCAGATGATTGCCGGGCGCAATACATGTTGGTCTTTGTCAACGCACACCAGCCCATGCATCTGGTAAGAGATACCGATTGCTTTGATATCTGCCGCATCCACACGGGAATCTGCCAATACGGCTTGCGTAGCCAATTTTAAGTTTTCCCACCAGTTTTCCGGATTTTGTTCCGCCCAACCCGGTTTTACGGCGATAATTTCCGCCTCTGTTTTCGGAAAGAATGCAGAAGAGACACATTTGCCACTTTCTGCGTTTACCAAACTCGCTTTTACGGACGAGCTGCCGATGTCATAACCTAATAAATACATGATGAAGATTTATGATTTTTAATTTATGATTTATGCTTTCATCGTCTCACCTTATTATATATCTTTTTGTCAAACCGATAATACCGTGCAGCGCGGTGGGCTACGCCTTGTTGTTTTTCTTCCAAGGGAACCACATATTCCATGAGGGCTATCTTTTTATGGAAATTGCGCACATCAATCTGTTTGCCGTACAATAATTCGTATAAGGTGCGAAGCTGGGATGCCGTAAATTTACGCGGCAGCAAATCAAACAATGACGATGGATTAAACTCTATATATTGGCGGATGTAGGTCATAGCCTCTTTGATGATAAGGTTATGGTCGAATGCCAGCGCTTTGATGTCCGGCAAAGCCACCCAACTTGCCATATAATCGTCCAAATCACGATTCAGCGCACGGTCTATCTTTACCAGCGAGAGGTATGCGATGGTTACGATACGCTCCACTTTGGACTGCATGGCCCGTTCCAGCCAATGTACATCCTTAGGGTCTTTGGTGCGGTTTTTGGAACCGAATGCCTTGAACTGCATCAGATTTACATTTTTGAGACCTGTCAATTCGTTCAGTACCCGTTGGGCAGCTTCATCCAAATCCTCGTCCATATAAATCAAACTGCCGGGAAGTTTCATGTCATGAAAGATTTCACCTTCTTCCTCTCCCGCCCGTTTAATCAGCAGAACTTTCAATTGCTCTCCGTCAAAACCGATCACTACACAATCTACGGAAATATGATTGTTGGCCAACGGCATGTTATGTTCCATGTTTTGCATAATATTTATGTTTAACGGCTGCAAATATAATGAGGTTTTTCTAATTTGCAATAAAGAAAAAAGAATATTTTAATGATGTTATAAAGCATTATTTTACAGGTAAATACATATCATACATTTTACAATATGAACTTATTGTGTTATCGTATAAAATACAATATGTAATTTAAGCGGATACCCGGCATAAGTAATTGTAAGATATACAATAACTGTAAACTGCTTAATTTATAAGGATTTTACCGTTTGCCTGCCTGTCCTTTGAAGGTGGTACATATTGTATTCTAACCACATGTAAAAATAGTGCATTGCACAAAAAACGTTCATTTGTGCGGTGGTTATCAGAAAAACCTATACCTTTGCACCACTTTTTTAATTAAACACTAAAAATAAGTAAATATGAAAGCATTTGTATTTCCAGGTCAAGGTGCTCAGTTCGTAGGAATGGGTAAAGACTTGTACGAAAATTCGGCTTTAGCCAAAGAACTTTTTGAAAAAGCAAACGATATCCTCGGATATCGTATTACAGATATTATGTTCAACGGCACGGACGAAGATTTGCGCCAAACCAAAGTAACGCAACCTGCCGTATTCCTTCATTCGGTAATTTCCGCGCTTTGTATGGGCGATGATTTCAAACCGGAAATGACTGCCGGTCACTCACTCGGTGAGTTCTCCGCATTGGTTGCCGCCGGCGCGTTGAGCTTTGAAGACGGTCTGAAACTTGTATATGCCCGTGCCATGGCAATGCAGAAAGCTTGTGAAGCGCAGCCTTCCACTATGGCCGCCATCATTGCTTTGCCGGACGAAAAAGTGGAAGAAATCTGCGCACAGGTAAGTGCGGAAGGCGAGGTTTGCGTGGCTGCCAATTACAACTGTCCGGGACAAATCGTAATCTCAGGTTCCATTGAAGGCATCAACAAGGCTTGCGAACTGATGAAAGCCGCCGGAGCGAAGCGCGCTTTGCCTTTAAAGGTAGGCGGTGCATTCCACTCTCCGCTGATGAATCCTGCCAAGGTCGAATTGGAAGCAGCTATCAACGCTACTGAAATCCATACTCCGAAATGCCCTGTCTATCAGAATGTAGACGCTCTTCCTCATACGGATCCGGCTGAAATCAAGAAGAATCTTGTGGCTCAGCTGACAGCTTCCGTACGCTGGACTCAAACAGTCAAGAATATGGTTGCCGACGGTGCTACCGACTTTACGGAATGCGGTCCGGGTGCAGTTCTGCAAGGGCTTATCAAGAAGATTGATGCCAGTGCAACGGCTCATGGCATTGCATAATCCATAAAAAAAATTCCTTTTGGAGTTACTTCCGGTGGGGATGTGTCAAAATTTCGATTGGCACATCCCCATCTTTTTTATTCATTTTGCTTCCCTTTGATAAAAAATCCTCTCCTTTTGTTTTTTATATTTTATTTTCCTTTACCTTTGCCACCGTAAAGACAAAGGGGTGCCCCGACGGGCTGAGATTATACCCTCGAACCTGATGCAGTTAGTACTGCCGTAGGAATTGGATATTTTTTCTTTTTGGAACTTACCTTAACGGTACTTCTTTGTATTTACTTCCATTGTTTTACTTAACAGAAACAAAACATGAAAGTATTAATCAACAACAAAGAAGTGGAAACCGAGGCCGTTACCCTTTTACAACTGACAAATGAACTTTCCCTGCCGGCGCAAGGCGTCGCCGTTGCTGTCGATAACCGCATGGTTCCACGTGCGGAATGGACGGATTATGCTCTGTCCGAAGGAATATCTATCGTTATAATAAAAGCTGCCTGCGGCGGATAAGCCTATGAAATCACTTCAGTTCATTACACATTACACCGAAAAGTATTCCTACCTCGACTCGGCCCGTATGGCTTTGGAAGGCGGTTGCCGATGGATACAACTGCGCATGAAAGATGCCGGAAAAGAGGAGATACTGCCCATAGCGACGGAAATACGAAAATTATGCAATGATTGCGGCGCAATATTCATTATCGACGACCATGTGGAACTGGTCAGGGAAATTCGTGCTGACGGCGTACATCTCGGCAAGAATGATATGCCCGTTGCCGAAGCGCGGCGCATACTCGGAGACGAATATATCATAGGCGGTACGGCCAACACATACGAAGATGTAAAGAAGCATTGGCTCGACGGAGTAAATTACATCGGCTGCGGACCGTTCAGATATACCACCACCAAACAAAAGCTCAGTCCTATTCTGGGTTTGGAAGGATATAAAGAGATTATCCGTCAAATGCGCACGGAGAACATCAACCTGCCTATCGTCGCTATCGGCGGAATTACCTTCGCAGATATTCCGTCTGTCATACAGACAGGAGTTACGGGCATTGCCCTTTCGGGTACCGTGCTGCGGGCGGATAATCCGGTGGAAGAAATGCGGAGAATACTTACGGCAATCAATCAAACAGACAATCACCGAACTAACAAATAAATAAGATATGGAGAAATTAATCATTGCGGGACGTGAATTCAACTCCCGCCTGTTTTTGGGAACGGGAAAGTTCAATTCCAATGAAATCATGGAGCAGTCCATTCTGGCATCCGGCACGGAAATGGTGACGGTGGCCATGAAACGTATAGAGCTGGAGAATAAAGAAGATGATATGCTGAAGCATATCCGTCATCCCCATATCCAGCTTCTGCCCAACACTTCCGGCGTGCGCAACGCCGAAGAAGCCGTATTTGCCGCGCAAATGGCACGCGAAGCATTCGGAACCAACTGGCTGAAACTGGAAATCCACCCCGATCCGCGCTATCTTCTTCCCGACTCCACCGAAACCCTGAAAGCTACGGAAGAGCTGGTAAAGTTAGGCTTTATAGTTCTTCCCTATTGTCAGGCAGACCCTACGCTTTGTAAACGTCTGGAAGAAGCCGGAGCCGCCACCGTCATGCCGCTGGGTGCGCCTATCGGTACGAATAAAGGATTGCAGACCCGCGACTTCCTGCGGATTATCATCGAACAGGCCACCATACCTGTGGTGGTAGATGCCGGCATCGGTGCTCCCAGCCATGCCGCCGAAGCAATGGAAATGGGCGCTTCCGCCTGTCTGGTCAACACGGCCATTGCCGTAGCGGGCAATCCCGTAGCCATGGCAGAGGCTTTCAAACAAGCCGTAGAAGCAGGACGCATGGCTTATGAAGCCGGTTTAGGATTGCAGGCCGATAACTTTGTGGCCGAGGCCAGTTCTCCCCTTACAGCCTTTCTCAATGAATAAAACACATTATTAAATAAGCTATGAAACCAAGAATTAAATTTCCCCGTTCGGAAAAGGTATACCTGTCGGGAAACATATATCCGGAACTGCGCGTGGCTATGCGCAAAGTAGAGCAAGTACCCAGTACGACTTTTGTCGGAGAAGAAAAAGTCATTACTCCCAATCCGGACATTTACATTTACGACACCAGCGGTCCGTTCAGCGACCCCGATATAGAGATTGACCTTAAAAAAGGATTGCCCCGTCTGCGCGAGCCCTGGATTTTGCGTCGTGACGATGTGGAGCAGTTGCCGGAAATTACTTCGGAATACGGCCGTATGCGCCGTGACGACAAGTCGCTCGACCACCTGCGCTTTGAGCATATCTCATTACCCTATCGCGCCAAACAAGGCAAATGCTGCACGCAGATGTATTATGCCAAGCAAGGCATCATCACTCCCGAAATGGAATATGTGGCGATTCGCGAGAACATGAATTGCGCCGAATTAGGAATAGAAACGCATATCACTCCCGAATTCGTCCGCCAAGAAATAGCGGAAGGGCGTGCTTTGCTTCCCGCCAATATCAATCATCCCGAAGCCGAACCGATGATTATCGGCCGTAACTTCCTTGTGAAAATCAATACGAACATCGGTAACTCCGCCACCACTTCAAGCATCGACGAAGAAGTGGAAAAAGCACTTTGGAGCTGCAAATGGGGCGGTGACACTTTAATGGATTTATCTACCGGAGAAAACATCCACGAAACGCGCGAATGGATTATCCGAAACTGCCCGGTTCCCGTAGGCACGGTGCCCATCTATCAGGCATTGGAAAAGGTGAACGGCAAAGTAGAGGAGCTCACTTGGGAACTCTATCGGGATACCTTGATTGAACAATGCGAGCAAGGCGTGGACTACTTCACCATACACGCGGGTATCCGCCGCCACAACGTACACCTGGCGGATAAACGTCTGTGCGGTATCGTAAGCCGCGGCGGAAGCATCATGAGCAAATGGTGCTTGGTACACGACCGGGAGAGCTTTCTGTACGAGCATTTCGATGACATCTGCGATATATTGGCGCAATACGATGTAGCCGTTTCCTTGGGCGACGGCCTGCGTCCCGGTTCTACGTACGATGCCAATGACGAAGCGCAGTTTGCCGAACTCGATACCATGGGCGAGCTTGTGCTCCGTGCCTGGGACAAGAATGTACAGGCTTTCATCGAAGGCCCCGGACACGTGCCCATGCACAAGATTAAGGAGAATATGGAACGTCAGATAGAGAAGTGCCACAATGCGCCGTTCTACACGCTCGGCCCGCTGGTTACGGATATTGCTCCGGGGTACGACCATATCACTTCTGCCATCGGTGCGGCGCAAATAGGTTGGCTGGGTACGGCAATGCTGTGCTACGTTACTCCGAAAGAGCACCTTGCATTGCCCGACAAAGAAGATGTACGCGTAGGTGTCATTACCTATAAGATAGCCGCCCATGCCGCCGACCTTGCCAAAGGGCATCCCGGCGCGCAAGTACGCGACAACGCCTTGAGCAAGGCACGTTACGAGTTCCGCTGGAAAGACCAGTTCGACCTTTCGCTCGACCCGGAACGCGCACAGACCTATTTCCGGGCGGGACACCATATCGACGGAGAATACTGCACCATGTGCGGGCCGAATTTCTGCGCGATGCGGTTGTCAAGAGAATTAAAGAAAAAAGAGTGATTCAATAAAAAGAATTATATGTTTTCAGACGAATTAGAAAAAATATCCTGGGAAGAGACGACCGACCGCATCCACTCCAAAACAGATGCGGACGTACGTCGTGCTCTTTCCAAAGAACATTGTGACGTAGAGGACTTTATGGCACTCATCTCACCGGCCGCCGTCCCCTATCTGGAAACGATGGCGCGTTTAAGCAAAAAGTATACGGAGGAACGTTTCGGCAAAACGATTTCCATGTTTGTGCCGTTGTATATTACGAACTCCTGTACCAACTCCTGCGTGTACTGCGGCTTCCATATCAGTAATCCCATGCCCCGCACCATATTGACGGAAGAGGAAATTGTGAACGAATACAAGGCTATCAAAAAGCTCGCTCCCTTTGAGAACCTGTTGCTGGTTACGGGTGAAAACCCCGCCAAAGCCGGCGTTCCCTATATCGCCCGCGCACTCGATTTGGCAAAGCCTTATTTCAGTAACCTGAAGATTGAGGTAATGCCCCTGAAAGCCGAAGAGTATGCCGAGCTGAAAGAGCATGGCATGAACGGCGTTATCTGCTTTCAGGAAACCTACCATAAAGCAAACTATAACATCTATCACCCGCGCGGCATGAAGTCCAAATTCGAATGGCGTGTCAACGGTTTTGACCGTATGGGACAGGCGGGCGTACATTCCATCGGTATGGGAGTGCTTATCGGTTTGGAGAAAGAGTGGAGAACCGATATTTGCATGATGGCATACCACTTGCGCTATCTCCAGAAACATTACTGGAAAACAAAGTATAGCGTCAACTTCCCGCGCATGCGTCCCTCGGAAAACGGTGGTTTCCAACCCAACGTGATTATGAGCGACCGAGAACTGGCGCAAGTTACATTCGCCATGCGGATATTCGACCATGATGTGGATATATCCTATTCTACCCGCGAACCGGCTTTCATACGCGATCACATGGCTACTCTGGGAGTAACCACCATGAGCGCGGAAAGCAAGACGGAACCGGGTGGATATTACAGCTATCCGCAGACATTGGAGCAATTCCACGTCAGCGATGAACGCAAAGCCGTGGAAGTGGACAAAGCCTTAAAAAGTTTAGGCCGCGAACCCGTATGGAAAGACTGGGATGCCAGTTTCGACCTGAAACGGGTTTAAGCCTCTTTCTTTATACTTATAATTCTCATCATGACCCGATACAGTAGACAAACCTCTCTTCCTGAAATAGGAGAAGACGGACAGGCAAAACTGCATAAGGCAAGAGTTCTGATAGTAGGCGCAGGCGGACTTGGTTCCCCTGTCGCCCTCTATCTTGCAGGTGCAGGGGTAGGTACAATAGGTTTGGTGGACGATGACACGGTTGGTATCAGCAACCTGCAACGCCAGATATTGTACACGGAAAACGAGGTAGGACAACCTAAAGTACACTGTGCCGCCCAAAGATTGCAGGCTTTGAACGGTGATGTAAAAGTACATGCCTATCCTTTCCGTCTCAATCAGGAGAATGCCCGCCGTCTGGTTGCCGAATATGACATCATTGTAGACGGATGCGATAACTTCTCCACCCGTTATCTGATTAGCGACAGTTGCAGCTCGCTGAACAAGCCTTATGTGTACGGCGCTATTCAGGGATTTGAAGGACAAGTTTCCGTATTCTGTTACGGTGAGCGACCCAAGACATACAGGGATTTGTTTCCCGACGAAACCGCAACATTGCAAATGCCCGCTCCCGACAACTCCGTCGTAGGTGTTACCCCTGCCATCGTAGGCAGTGTGGAAGCGAGTGAAACGCTGAAGCTCATTTGCGGCTACGGCGAGGTCTTGGCAGGAAAATTATGGACTGTGGATTTAAGAACCATGCAATCGTTCGTTCTTTTACTGTGAAAACGAATGATTTGCCCTTTAATAAGTAAATGCGCACAATTAGTTTATACTATCTTGATATAAATTAATTCTCAACATTTACTTACATAAAAGCAATATCCCGAAAAGTATGAAACTGATAACGATTACCCTACCTGTATTCTTTGAAAAAGAAGCCGAAGCAATCACTTCCCTGTTCGATGCAGGGCTTGAGATTCTGCATCTTCGGAAACCCGGCGCTTCTTATGAAGATATGGAAAAATTATTGAACAAGCTTCCGTCGGAGTATCTGGAACGTATCGTCACTCACGAGCATTTCCAACTGGCGTCTTTCCTAAATTTGAAAGGTATCCATCTGAACGGACGCAACCCGGTAGCGCCGGCAGGCTTTACCGGACACATCAGCCGCTCCTGCCATTCATTGGAAGAAGTCTCAAAATACAAAACAACCTGCGATTACGTATTCCTCAGCCCCATATACGATAGTATTTCCAAAAAGGGGTATTCCTCTGCCTATACTCCCGACACCCTGCAAAAGGCGCGGCAAGCAGGCATTATAGACGCTAAAGTAATGGCATTGGGTGGTGTCACGGCAGCGCATTTCCCCGAAATCAGTTCATCAGGTTTCGGCGGTGCGGTTCTTTTGGGAGATATGTGGAAACGGACGGGAACGGATTTTATCGGGCACTTCAAGGAATTGTTCCGTTCGGCGTCTTTATTTTAATCATCAAGCATTTATATTATCATGTCAACTATTCCTGTCATTCTCACCATTGCCGGTTCCGACAGTTCCGGCGGTGCAGGCATACAAGCGGATATTAAAACGATTTCTGCGCTGAAAGGGTACGCTGCCTCTGTCATTACCGCCGTTACAGCGCAAAACACAACGGGAGTTCAAGCTGTCTACCCTATCCCGCCGGATATTGTTCGAGCACAGATAATATCCGTAACAGACGATTTGCAGCCTGCCGCTATCAAGATAGGAATGGTACACAATGCCGCTATCGTGCATATCATAGCAGAATGTTTGCAAAAGTACCGGTCTCGTTTTGTCGTCTATGACCCCGTTATGGTATCCACCAGCGGGCGAAAACTAATGACGGAAGATACCGTTTGCGCTATCCAAAACGAACTGTTCCCCCTCTGTTCCCTGATAACTCCCAATTTGAGCGAAGCGTCTTTGCTTCTTTCCAACCCCGTTACGGACCTGGAGGAAATGAAACACGCCTCTCGTGAGCTGGCAAACCGCTATCATTGCGCCGTACTGGTGAAGGGCGGTCACTTATCCGGCGGCACAATGTGCGATGTATTGTACAACAACGGTAGTGTCAGCCTGTTCGAACAGCAAAAAATAGAGAGTTGCAACCTTCATGGTACGGGATGTACGCTTTCTTCCGCCATCGCCACCTTTGCAGCCCGCAACAACGGACTTGAAGAAGCTATCCGTCAAGCCAAAGCCTATATAGGCAAAGCTATTTATTATGGTAAAGACCTGCATATCGGACATGGAAACGGGCCTCTATGCCATTTCTTTTCCGGGGAATAAACTCAGTTCTTAAATAATAAGCAGAATTGAGATAAAGATAAAACTTATAAGTAGATATTGAGAATCGGTTTATATCAAAACACTCTGTCATTCAGAGCGTATAAACTAATTTTGAGAAACTTCATAATTAAAGCCCGAAACACTTGACAAAGGGTATCCTGTTTTCGTATATTTGTATTCTGAACAACTGATAACATTAACCTAAAACTTAGCAAATGGCAAAATCTATTTCTTCTTTTTCCGAATTGGCGCAGATGTATTTCCCCGGGTGCTCTACTCCCAAAAATGCGGTGAGATGCTTGCAACGCAGTATCAAAAGATGTACAAAATTGGCAACATTATTAGCCGAAACAGGTTATCTTCCATACAATCACCGTTGGATTTCGCCCAGACAGCAAGCGCTTATTTTTGAGAATTTAGGAGATCCTTACCCCGATTAAACTTATGAAAAGACATAAAAAAAACGGCATTTCACACTGTGATTTGCCGTTTTTTTGTACCTATATTTCAATGAATTCATTTATAACCTCAGAAATATCTACTAATAAATTTTGGAAGAATTTACTATAATTTTTCCAGAATTATAGTAAAATTCAAAACACACTCATTAATAAGGATATTTTAGTTGTATCATCATTTTACTTTTTTGTATAACAATTCCTGTTTCTATTCTTTATCCAATCCTTTAGCTATTTCCACCAAGCGGATAAATTCTCTTTTATATCCTTTGGCATCCTTACCAAGACCGGTCTTAGCAAGGGAAATAATTTTGTCATAAGTGGCTGTTCCCTTATAGTCGGAATCGCGAAGTAACTGGCCGAACATTGCCACTGCCGAAGCAAAATGAAAATCCACCGATACTTTATTTGCTTTATCATCCACAAGAGTAATCTCTATTCTCTTACTACTATCCCCATCCGGTTGTTTGTAGCGAAGTTTCACTGTCAATAATTCCTTGGAAAGTGATACGGGAACAGTCTTTTCCGGTTTTTGGTATTTCAATTCGTCCACCTTACCTGCATAGTCGCTTTCTACTCCTGCGGGAATCACTTCGTAAAAAGCGGTTACCGTATGTCCGACTCCCATTTCTCCTGCATCTTTCGCATCATTGTTAAAGTCTTCGTCCTGCAACAAGCGGCTTTCGTAGCCTATCAGCCGATAAGCCTGTACCTGTGCCGGATTGAATTCAACCTGCAGTTTCACATCTTTTGCCACCGTATGCATCGTTGCGCCAAATTCATTCACCAGCACCCGATTGGCTTCCTGCAAATTATCTATATAAGCATGGTTACCATTTCCTTTTTCAGCGAGTACCTGCATTTTACCGTCTTTGTAATTGCCCATTCCATATCCCAATACCGTAAGAAAAACGCCCGTTTTACGCTCTTTCTCTATCAATTTTTCAAGAGCTTTTCCGGATGATATGCCTACATTGAAATCTCCGTCCGTACAAAGAATGATACGGTTATTGCCACCGGGCACGAAATTCTTCCGGGCTATTTTATAAGCAAGTTCAATACCCGCGCCACCCGCTGTGGAACCTCCTGCCTCGAGTTCGTCAATGGCATCTTTAATCTTTTGTTTGTCACTGCCGGAAGTGGAAGGCAATCTTTCGCCCGCAGCCCCTGAATAGACCACAATGGCTACTCTGTCTTTATCACGAAGATTATTTACCAAAAGTTTAAGCGATGACTTTACCAAATCCAAACGTTCGGCGCCATACATCGAACCGGACACATCAATCAGAAACACCAAATTGGATACCGGCAGATTTTCCGTAGGAATTTCTCTGGCTTTCAAACCGATACGAACCAACCGATGAACTGGATTCCAAGGACATGCACCTACTTCGGTCGTAATCTTTACAGGAGCGTCTCCCGTCGGTTTCGCATAATCATAGGAAAAATAATTTATCAATTCTTCCGTACGGACGGCATCTGCCGGCGGCAGCTGTCCTTTGTTAAGGTAGCGGCGCATATTGCCGTAAGCCGCTGCATCGACATCAATGGAAAAAGTGGACAGCGGCGTATCCTTTACTTTCATGAATCCGTTTTCTACGATTTCATTGTATTCTTCGGAAGGAAGTTCCTGCCGAACCGGAACATACATTATCCGTATTTCCTCCGAGGATACATCTTCCACAGATTCTCCTACCGTATAACCGGTGACCATGGATTCTTTGAGCGCTTCAGGAGACTCCTGCAACACAACATTGAGTTTGGCAGACTTCACCGTTTTCTCTTGGGTAATGCAGCCTATATAAGAGAACACGAGTGTATCGCCTGTATTGGCGCTGATAGCATACTTTCCGTCAGTATCGGTCAGTGTTCCGTTTCGGGTTCCTTTTATAAGTACACTGCAGCCTATTATGACGGAACCATCTTCTTTTGCCGTCACCTTTCCTTTTACAGTTACAGGTTTTGCGCTGGCAGGCGCCACTGACATCATTGCCGTCAGTAAAGCGAGTACTACAATCGTCCAATATTTTGTTTTCATATCTTTAAGGTTTTCTACTTTATAACTGCAAATATACTAATTAATGATATCATATTTATCTATCGGCGGCTTAAACTTTTATTACTACCTTGACTTCTTTCCGTTAGAAAGTCGGAAACCGCAGAAGCAGTCTGTAACTCAAAAAGAAAAAGATTTAGCAATCAATGGATTATGACTTTTCTTAAAAAACATACTTCTAAAGGGTTTAAAAGGGGACTATGGCAATAAAGACCTATTGTATCTTTGCATAGTCGTTGAAACAAACGGCAATAGTAAACCTTGTTTTTTTAACCAATAAAACTTTAACAATTATGGCTTTAGAGTATGTAGTAACCAAAAGAGTGTTTGGCTTTGACAAGACAAAAGCGGAAAAGTATGTAGCGAGATCTGTCGGTTCGGGACAGGTGAGTTTCGACAAAATGTGCGCAAAGGTCAGCCGTCTGTGCGGTATTCATCGCAAAGTGGTGGATTTAGTGGTGAGCGGTCTGGTAGACATGATGGCAGAGGATATTGACGACGGCAAAACCGTACAAATGGGTGAATTCGGATTGTTCCGCCCTACCATTAAAACGAAGAGCGCCGATGCCGCAGATGCCGTCAAGGCAAGTAATATCCTTTCCAAGCGTATCGTTTTTACTCCGGGAAAGATATTCCACCGTACGTTGGATGAAATGAGCGTTACCCGTTCCGTACCTGTCGACACAGACTATACGGACGGAAGCAGTAACGGCGGTAATAATAGCGGCGGCGGTTCAGGGAACGGCGGCGAGGAAGAGAACCCGTTAGGTTAATTGTCAAATAGGAAGACATGGTTCTTCCACACGAAAAGAGTGTAAAGCAGCGGATTTTGTTCCGCTGCTTTTTTTATGTCATATACCTGTCATTATTTAATTTTATCTATTATTTTTGCAAAAATAATCACAATAAACAGGTATATATATGGAAAAAGCCAAAGTATATTTTTCAGACTTACGCACCTCTCCCACCTCTAATCTTTTAGACAAGATGGAACGCCTGCTTAAACGTGCAGGCATCGGACAACTTCCTTTGAAAGACAGTTTTACCGCTATCAAGATACATTTCGGAGAACCGGGTAATTTGGCGTATATCCGTCCTAATTATGCCGCACGTATGTCTAACCTGCTCCGCAGTTTCGGAGCCAAACCTTTTCTGACGGATTGCAATACGTTGTATTCCGGACGTCGCTCCAATGCGGTAGACCATTTGCAGAGCGCCATGGAGAACGGTTTCAATCCTATATCCGCCCAATGTCAGGTGATTATTGCCGACGGGCTGAAGGGTACGGATTACAGGGAAATACCGGTAGACGGGGAATACTGCCCTGCTCCCAAGATAGGTACCGCCATTGCCGATGCGGATATCATCATCAGCATGAATCACTTTAAAGGACATGAGCAGGCCGGATTTGGCGGCGCTCTGAAAAATCTTGGAATGGGATGCGCCAGCGTAGGCGGTAAACTGGAATTGCACGCGTCGTCGCAGCCCAAGGTGGATATCGAAAACTGCATCGGATGCAATATATGCGTAAAGCATTGCGCCCATGACGCCATACATCTGAACGCCGGACGTAAAGCGGAAATAGACTATGCAAAATGTGTGGGATGCGGACAATGCGTAGCCCTGTGCCAGCATGACGCTGCCGTAGTAAGCGACTGGGATACGTCCGAACGTCTGAACTACAAAATAGCGGAATATTCCGTTGCCGTACTAAAAGACAAGCCGCACTTCCACATCAGTTTCATTATGAACGTATCGCCGGAATGCGATTGCTGGAACCATAATGATGCCGCCATCATTCCCGACCTCGGCATGCTGGCGTCGGCAGACCCCGTAGCGCTGGATAAGGCTTGCGCGGATTTGGTGATTCAGGCTCCCGTACTGCACAGCGATAATGTGCTTGCCAAGAAACACGAGCACGAAGACTTGTGCGGCTGCGACAAATTCCACATGATACATCCCGATACGGACTGGCTTGCCGGATTGCGTCATGCCGAAAAAATAGGCTTGGGAACAATGAATTACGAGTTGATAAAAATATAAACCGCATTACTCTTATGGCAAAAACAATGGAAGAAGTGCTGGAGCGTTTCCGCACGATCGAGTTCCACGATGATTTTGATATGATTGTAGCTATTGCCAATGGCGGTATCGTTCCGGCCGGCATCATCAATCAGCGTTTACAAAAAGAAGTGCACCTGCTGCGCATCAATTTGAGGGACGAATACCAACATCCTAAATACGATACTCCGCAATTGCTGGCTCCCGTTGATTTTGATTTCAAGGGAAAGAGCATTTTACTGGTGGACGACCGCATAAAAACGGGGTCTACCATAAAGCTGGCGCGTGAATTGCTGAAAGAGGCGCGCAGCATCAAAACCTTTGCGGTAAACGGTACGGCCGACTATGCATTGTTTGATGAAACGTGTTTCAAATTCCCGTGGATACTATAATAAATGAACATTTTTCTACTATTTTCCTTTCTTACTACGATAAAATAACTAATTTCGTACCGAACAAAAACAGTAGATTTTAACAACATGGAAGTAGTAACGAACAACTGGTTCTCAAACAAATATTCTATCGGTTATGCCCTGAGCGGCGGTTTCATTAAAGGTTTTGCCCATTTAGGAGCCATGCAGGCTTTATTGGAGCACGATATTAAGCCCGACATAATTTCCGGTGTCAGTGCGGGTGCGCTGGCCGGTGTTTTTTATGCGGACGGTAACGAGCCCCATAAAGTATTGGATTATTTTGCCGGGCATAAATTCCAGGATTTAACGAAACTGGTTATTCCCAAAGTGGGCTTGTTTGAGCTTAGTGAATTCAAAGACTTCCTGAAAAGCAACCTGAAGGCGAAAAAGCTGGAAGAGCTGAAATTGCCGTTGATTATCACCGCTACGGATTTGGACCACGGGCGTCTTGCGCATTTTCATAAAGGGGATATCGCGGAGCGTGTAGCGGCATCTTGCTGTATGCCTGTACTGTTTGCGCCCGTAAAGATAGACGAGACGTATTACGTGGACGGCGGCTTGCTGATGAACCTGCCTGTAACTACCATTCGGCGGGTATGCGAGAAGGTTGTAGCAATCAATGTCAGCCCTTTAATGGCGCCTAAGTACAAAATGAATATCGTAAGTGTAGCCTTGCGTTCGTACAACTTCATGTTCCGCTCCAACTCGTTTCCCGAACGGGAAAAAGCCGACCTGCTGATAGAGCCTTATAATCTGGACGGTTACAGCAACCGGGAGCTGGAAAAGGCGGAAGAGATATTTATGCAGGGATACAATGCCACCAACGACATACTTGAACGCCTGCAAATAGAAAAAGGCACCATATGGAAAGAATAAAAATAACCATTCTCTAAATAACAAGCAATGAGCGACGAAAAAAAACTGATTATTTATCAAGTGTTTACCCGATTATTCGGAAACAACAATAACCACTGCATCAATAACGGCAGTATCGCCGAAAACGGATGCGGCAAGATGGCGGATTTCACCGCCAAGGCATTAGGAGAAATCAAAAAACTGGGTGCTACCCACATTTGGTATACAGGTATCATTGAACACGCAACGCAAACGGATTACCGTCGCTATAATATCCAGCCCGATCATCCGGCTATCGTAAAGGGTAAGGCCGGTTCGCCCTACGCCATAAAGGACTATTATGATGTAGACCCTGATTTGGCGAAAGATGTTCCCGAACGTATGAAGGAATTTGAAAATCTGGTGCAACGTACGCATCGCAGCGGGCTGAAGGTAATTATAGATTTCGTACCCAATCATGTGGCACGTCAATACCATTCGGATATGCAGCCGGACGGTACTTCCCAGTTGGGAGCAAACGATGATACAAACTATGCGTTCAGTCCTTATAATAACTTCTATTATATTCCGCAGTCGGAACTGCATGGACAATTCGACATGAAAGGCGCTGCCGCCGAACCTTATAAAGAGTTTCCCGCCAAGGCTACGGGTAACAACCGTTTCGATGCGTATCCTAACATCAACGACTGGTACGAAACGGTCAAACTAAATTATGGCGTGGATTATCAGAATGGCGGTACCTGTCATTTCAATCCCGTTCCCGATACATGGACCAAAATGCTGGACATTCTGCTGTTCTGGGCGGATAAGAATATCGACGGCTTCCGCTGCGATATGGCGGAAATGGTTCCCGTTGAGTTTTGGGAATGGGCTATTCCGCAGGTAAAGGCCAAGTACCCCGCCCTACTCTTTATCGCCGAGGTATACAATCCGAAAGAATACGGCAACTATCTGTTTCGCGGAAAATTTGATTATCTCTATGACAAAGTGGGATTATATGACACGCTCCGCGCGATAGTTTGCGGCAACGAATCCGCTACCGCCATTACACGGGCATGGCAAAGTCTGGGCGGAATAGAAAAACGGATGTTGAATTTCCTGGAAAACCATGATGAGCAGCGTATCGCTTCCGATTTCTTTGCGAGTAATCCGCGCAAGGCTATTCCCGCCCTTATCGTATCGGCTTGTATGAATGTAAATCCCATGATGATTTATTTCGGACAGGAGTTCGGCGAACTGGGTATGGATAGCGAAGGATTCAGCGGCAGGGACGGACGTACCACTATCTTTGATTATTGGAGCGTAGATACTATCCGTCGCTGGCGCAATGGCGGGAAATTCGACGGGAAGATGCTGACGGAAAATCAGAAACATTTGTATAGCGTCTATCAACGCATATTGACGTTATGCAACGAGGAAAAGGCAATTGCGCAAGGAGACTTTTTTGATTTGATGTATGCCAACGTCAACGGCTGGCGCTTCAACGAACATAGGCAATATACTTTCCTGCGTAAGTTCGGACGGGATTTATTGCTGTTTGTCGTGAACTTCGACCATATATCGGCCGACCTTGCAATCAATATTCCTTCCCATGCTTTCGATTTTCTGCAAATACCGCAGATGGACCAATATCAGGCCGTGGATTTATTGACCGGTAAGGAAGAAAAAATAAGCCTATTGCCCTATAAGGCAACGGAAGTATCCGTAGAGGGATGCAGCGGTAAGATTCTCAAAATAAAACTATAAAAGATAGATAATGCAGGGTGAACCCAATCACTCTGCATTATCTTTACCTTCCATCTTATCCTTTAATTGATACAGGCGGGTGATGGCCGGATTATAGAATTCATCCGGATAATGAGCGGCTATATCGCTCAGATTGGCCTGTACATACCTTTTCACATCAAATATATTCTCCGCTTCGCTTAGCATGACCTGTTCGGGGAATGACGCAGTTTTAGTCCACTCTATCAGAGCGTTAACGCTTTCTTCGTCGTATTTATACTCTTTCATATTTTACATATTTTCTTGCAAAGATATAACAATTGCTAAAGATATGCTTACCCCCATGAACAAAATCTGAAAGTGTAATGTTATATAAATGTGTTTTTCATAGTATTAGATATAAGATTAATTAAAAGAGACGTACCCGCTTGTGATAAGTAAGTACATCAAAAAACAGAAGCGTCTGTTTGATTGATAAATGTGTAAGGAGCATCGGTTTACCAGAGCCGATGCTTTTTTTTACGTCTGTTTGTAGCATGTTAGAAATATTATCCGTAAATTTGGCAGAAATAAGGATTTATATGATATGAACATCCCTGTTATATTTCAATTTCTGAAAGAACTATCCGCCAACAACAATCGTGAATGGTTCAATGCTCACCGGGAACAGTATGAAAATGCCCGGAACGAGTTTGAGAACCTGCTGACAGTTATTATCTCCCGTATCTCATTGTTTGACGAAAGTGTTCGTGGCATCGAAGCCAGGGACTGCACATACCGCATCTACCGGGATACACGCTTTACGGAAGACAAAACGCCTTATAAAAATCATTTCGGCGGCTACATCAATGCCAAAGGGAAGAAATCAGACCACTGCGGATACTATGTTCATCTGCAACCGGGAAACTGCCTCTTGGCGGGTGGCAGCTATTGTCCGCCCTCTCCCTTGCTGAAAGCCCTGAGACAGGCTGTTTATGATAATATGGATGAATTTCGGGGGATTGTCGAGGATCCTGCTTTCAAGCAATACTTTCCCGTTATCGGAGAGAATTTTCTAAAGACGGCCCCGAAAGGTTTCCCAAAAGATTATCCGTACCTGAAGTATCTGCAATGTAAGGAATACACCGTTACTTGTTATCAGCCTGACAGCTTCTTTCTGGCTCCCGACTTTCTGGAGCGTACAGATGACGTCTTCAAGCAGATGAAACGTTTTTCCGACTTTGTGAATTACACAATAGACGACTTTGAATAATAATTACCTATTTATAACTAACTAAAAAATATTTGAATTATGGTAGTAGACAGACTTGAAAACATAGAGAAATACGCTTCGCTGAATCCTTTATTCGCACAGGCCATCGAGTTTTTGAAATCGCACGACTTAAACGCTTTGGAAGTGGGAAAAACCGAGCTCAAAGGTAAAGATTTGCTTGTAAATGTAGCGCAAACCAAACCGAAAGCAAAAGAAGATGCCAAGCTGGAAACTCACAGAGACTTTATTGACATCCAGATACCTCTATCAGGAACCGAATTAATGGGGTATACCGCTGCCAAAGACTGCGTTCCGGCCGATGCTCCTTACAACGCGGAAAAGGATATTACTTTCTTTGCCGGTCTGGCGGAAAGCTATATCGAAGTAAAACCAGGTATGTTTGCCATTTTCTTCCCACAAGACGGACATGCTCCCGGTATCACTCCGGACGGCGTGAAAAAAGTAATTGTGAAAGTTAAAGCATAATATCAAATATCCAAAATTAATCCTCTATGGAAACATTGAATTTGATTAAAAACGATCCTTGGCTGGAACCTTATGCAGATGCCATAAACGGACGCCATAAACATGCCGCTGAAAAAGAGGCTGAGTTGACCAACAAGGGAAAGCAGACATTATCGGATTTTGCATCCGGCTATCTTTATTTTGGTTTACATCGCACAGATGACGGCTGGGTGTTTCGCGAATGGGCGCCTAATGCCACCCAAATTTTCCTGATTGGCACATTCAACGATTGGAAAGAAGAGAAAAAATACAGCCTGAAACGTAAGGCGAACGGCAACTGGGAAATAAAGCTTCCCGCCGACGCCATGAAACACGGCGACTTATATAAGTTGATGGTGTATTGGGACGGCGGTTGCGGCGAACGCATTCCGGCATGGGCCAATCGGGTTGTTCAAGATGAGCAAACCAAGATATTCAGCGCGCAAGTATGGTCTCCGGAGAAACCGTACAAGATGAAGAAAAAGAGCTTCAAGGCCGCTACCGACCCGTTGTTGATTTATGAATGCCACATCGGTATGGCGCAACAGGAGGAAAAAGTAGGCAGCTACAAAGAGTTTCAGGAAAAGATTCTTCCGCGCATTGCCAAGGACGGATATAATTGTATTCAGATTATGGCGATTCAGGAACATCCGTATTACGGAAGTTTCGGCTATCATGTTTCCAGTTTCTTTGCGGCTTCTTCCCGTTTCGGTACTCCGGAAGAACTGAAAGAATTGATTGATACAGCCCACAGCATGGGTATTGCCGTTATCATGGATATTGTTCATTCACATGCAGTGAAAAACGAGGTTGAAGGCTTGGGGAACTTTGCCGGTGATCCGAATCAATATTTCTACCCGGGCGCCCGTCGCGAACATCCGGCATGGGACTCACTTTGCTTTGATTATGGCAAGAATGAAGTAATTCATTTCTTACTGTCCAACTGCAAGTACTGGATGGAAGAATATCACTTCGACGGCTTCCGTTTTGACGGTGTGACTTCCATGTTGTATTACAGTCACGGCTTAGGTGAAGCATTCTGTAATTATGGAGATTATTTCAACGGTCATCAGGACGACAACGCCATCTGTTATCTGACGCTTGCCAACCGCTTGATTCATCAAGTTAATCCTAAAGCAATAACCATTGCGGAGGAAGTATCGGGAATGCCGGGTCTGGCTGCCAAGTTTGAGGACGGCGGCTATGGGTTTGATTATCGCATGGCTATGAATGTTCCTGATTATTGGATTAAGACTATCAAAGAAAAGATAGATGAAGACTGGAAACCGTCCAGCATGTTCTGGGAAGTAACCAATCGCCGTCAGGACGAAAAAACAATATCTTATGCGGAAAGCCACGACCAGGCATTGGTAGGTGACAAAACCATTGTTTTCCGCTTGATAGACGCCGATATGTATTGGCACATGCAGAAAGGTGATGAAAACTATACGGTACATCGCGGCATCGCTTTGCACAAAATGATACGTTTGCTGACAGCGACGACTATTAATGGCGGTTATCTTAATTTCATGGGTAATGAATTCGGCCATCCCGAATGGATAGACTTCCCTCGTGAAGGTAACGGCTGGTCGTGCAAGTATGCCCGCCGTCAATGGGATTTGGTAGATAACAAGAATCTGGCATATCATTATCTGGGTGATTTCGATTGCGCCATGTTGGGAGTCATCAAGAGCGTGAAGAATTTCCAGGCTACACCGGTTCAGGAAATCTGGCATAATGACGGCGATCAGGTATTGGCGTATATGCGTAAGGATTTGATATTTGTATTCAACTTCAATCCTAAACAGTCTTTCACTGATTATGGCTTCTTGGTTCCGGCAGGTTCTTATGAGGTTATATTAAATACGGATAATCCGGATTATGGCGGTAACGGCCTTACCGATGATACAGTGAAGCATTTCACTCTATCGGATCCTCTGTATAAGAAAGAAAAGAAGGAGTGGCTGAAGCTCTATATTCCGGCACGTACGGCGGTGGTATTGAGAAAGACCAAATAATACAAGCGGTAGAATAAAGAGAGAGGCAGGTAATTGTAATTCAGTACCTGCCTCTCTTTTGCTATCTTCTTGAAAATACTTACTGTAATTGAGAATTGATGAAATTCAACATTGTATTTGCATTGTCTTTCATTTTCTTTTGAGCCGGTTTGTCGGCAGACAATAACGGAATCAGTTTATCCAAGTATTCCTTGGCTTGTTTAAATTCCTCTTTTGCTTTATCTGCATCTGTTTTCAGCAGAGTTGCGCCTTGATTGTAGTATAATGAGCCTAAGCTATTGAGTGCGTTTACATTGTCGGGCTGAATAGAAACCGCTTGTTTGAAAGCTTCTTCTGCGGCACTGTTTTTCTTGGCTCTTTGTGCCAAAATACCTTGATTTACATAGTAAGTGGCATACAGCTTGGTCAATGTCTTATTTCCGGGAACTGCTTCCAGACCTTCTTTCAGAGTAGCTACATATTCATCATTCTTCTTCAAATCCTTCAATGCACCGGCTTTACCGATATAAGCATTGGCCAAGTTATACTTTTTCTGTACGGCTATATCGAAATATTTCAAAGCGTCCGCCGGTTTCTTAATTTTATCGGCGCAAACACCGCAGTTAAAAGCGATTACAGAATCTTGGTTGTTGGTCTGTGTCAGATAAGTACTGAATTTTGTGAATGCTTCTTGATAATTCTTAGCCTCAAGTGCGGCTTTACCTTCGTTGACCAATTGTGCAGGGTCAGCATTCTGCGCAAAGAAATTAGTAGCTGCACAACATAGTGCAAGAGATAAGATTAATTTTTTCATATGCTTTTATTATTTTAAAAGTTGATATTCCAAAGTTAGCAGCCTATAACGTAGGAGCAAAACCTTTTTACCTTTTTTGAGCTTTTTACGAGAGTAGTAACAAGTGTTATTTTACGTAAACAAAGATGTTGACGGGATGATAGCGGTTTATCGGGAAGAAAATTCATTAAGATTATAAAACGACGAAAGGCAAGCAGTCTTTTTATCGACTACTTGCCTTATCGTTGTGATTCCGTTGCGATTCGAACGCAAGACCCACGCCTTAGAAGGGCGTTGCTCTATCCAGCTGAGCTACGGAACCAGCCTTAATTGCGGTGCAAAGGTACGTTTTTTTATGAAAACTACAAATTTTACATTCAAAATATTTATTGTTTGTATTAAAATGATAGTCTTCTATATGGCAAGCAAATAGTTGTATTACTGAAACACAATGCTTTATACATACATAATATTTTTTAAAAGAGTTGCATCATAATTGGTAATAAGCATCGTCAGCCATAATGATTGCATCTTCCAAAGTACCGCCACTTTGTTCTACAAATGCGATAATAGCATCTATAAACTCGTTGAAAGAAGCAATATCCTCACCTGCTGTTTTCTCATTATAATCTTTCTCTGTAAAGTCTAAATTTTCTATTAACTCCGTTTTCATATTTACTCAATGATTATTATAGTATCATTATTAAATATCTTTTTTTGGCAAAAATAATATATCGCCATGACTTCTTAGCTATTATTTGCAAATAATATTTACCATTACAATATATTATACCAAACATATTTCTAATAAGAACTTCCCTCTGAGAAGTGTAATGTAAATGTAATTCAAGTCATTACAGCCTATTGGATCCGTTACTAACGATTGTCTATGTTTTTCTAAATCATTTCTTTAAACTGATATCAACGGTAAATGAGTTCTTTTCTTGTTTCGGCATTTCCTCTCTCTTTCTAAAAGACAATTCTAATAACATATTCAACCAAATTAATAATTCAACTCCTATTTGTAGTTAGGATATACACATTACTGAACGGCACTCGGTGATAAACTTCTTATATTTGCACAAATAAACTAAATACTTAATACGATGATATTCAAACGCCATTTTTACATTTGTGCATTCCTATCTTCTATCATTATGTTCGGATGTACAGATAACGACATACCCATAAAAGATAAGGAAGAAGAGAAACCGCCCGTAGAGGATGAAGAAAAGCCCGCTCTGCCCCCAGACGAAGATACAGAAGTAACCCTATTCAATATTCTTAATCTGGACTATCCCGGATTGGGTGCTGTCAAATCGCTGCATGAAGCAGGTGATGATAATACCGCCTTAAAAGAACTGTTGGCTTACTACATAAACAGAGAGAATATAAAGAATCCCAATGTCACATCAGCTTCTCCCAGTGAGGTAGAGCGTGGTTATGCGGACTATGCCATAGATGAATACCGTTTTTATGTAAACGATAACTATTTGGAAGATAAGAATCTGAAAAAGCCTTATTCCCTACAAAACAGCGATAAAACAATCAATTGGGAATTTGCGCCTAAAGGTGCGGATAATGAATATCAGAAGCAATTGCATCGCCACAATTGGATGCCGCTTCAAGGAAAAACCTATCAAGATTCTCATGATGAGAAATATATGCTTTCATGGAAAGAAGTATATACCGATTGGATTGCCAAGCATCCTCTGCCCGAAGGCAGTCCTGATAAGTTTAAATGGTATCAGCTTCAAGTGTCCACACGCATTATGGGTCAGACGGAGTCATTTGAATATTTCAAAAGTTCTCCCAACTTTACGCCGGAGTGGCTCTCTTTTTTCCTGGTACACTTTGCGGAGCATGCCGATTATTTATCCAAATACAAATATGCCGGTGAAAATAACATCTTGCTAAGCCAAGCAGTGGCATTAGTGTTTGCAGGAACTTTGTTCCCTGAGTTGAAGAATGCCTCACAATGGCAAAAAACAGGTTGTGATATTATCAATGACCAAACTTCAAAACTGTTTTTGGAGGATGGTATGACAAACGACTTGTCTCTACATTATCATATAGGTATATTAGACGGACTGTATGACCTCAAACGACTGCTTCTTCTGAACAAAGTTCCGGAGAATTTACTTTCACCAAATCTCAATAAGGTACTTTTAAAAGCGGCAAAGGTAGTGATGCACTTCACTTACCCCAGCTATTTCACGAAAAACAGTAAAGATTGCAGCCCTGCTTTCAACGATTCATGGGTGAAAACCCGAAGCGTGCTAAATAAGAATTTCAAGAAATATATGGAAATGTTTCCTGAAGATTCCGAGTTTGAATATATGTACACATATGGTAAAAGCGGCACTTGTCCGAGCACACAAATAAAAACGTTCCAATCTTCAGGCTTTTATGTACTGCGTAGCGGTTGGGACTCACAATCTACCGTATTGATTCACAGTAATAATATTTCTTCAAAATTGGGCGATTCGAGCCATAACCAGCTTGACAACGGTACGTTTGAGCTATATCGTAACGGGCGTAACTTCTTCCCCGACTCCGGTGTTTGTGCATATATGGCAGAGGGTAATGAAGATGTAATGGAGTTACGCAGATGGTTTCGCCAGACCAAAGCGCATAACACGATGGTTTTAGGCAAGACCGCGGAACATGAAGAGACCGGAGCGGAAAACATCAATAAAGCAGCCGGAACCTTATTATTATCCAAAGATGAAAATGAATACCAACTTATTGTGACGGAAAATCAAGGATATGCCAACTTCAAACACCGTCGAGCCATCTTCTACGTCAAACGGCCACAAGAATTCTTTGTATTTGTAGATGAAGGATTCGGGACAGCTACCGGATATGCAAAATTATATTTCCATCTTTGCGATGAAAAGTCTGTTGACAATGTTCTTTTGGATAAGGAAGTATTTGGCGCTCATACCACCTTCAATGGTGACAACAACCTGTTAGTTCGTACATTCGGAGAAACAAATAAGAATCTTATCTTCAAAGAATTTGATGGCCGCATATCCTACCAGACAGACAGAAAATATGAACAAAGAAAGTCCTATGCGGTTGTCATGCGGAAGCCAGATAACAGTCCTGTACGATATATTACAGTACTATACCCCGTACGCTCTGCCACAGATCACACAATCGAGGGTCAGTTTAAAGAAACCGGGAACAAGGACAATGTATCTATCAATATAAAAATAGACGGTCACCCATACGATTTACATTATAACCTTAATGAACAGCCTATTTACAAAGTCCGTTAACCAATGAAACAGAAAACATTCTTGGCAAACTTTTTTCTTTAAAGTTATGTTATAATAACAATATAAAAAACAGTAAAAGGTATGAAGTGGAACAATCAACTCATAGAACAGTTGCAATGGTTAAATACTATTATCAACAGAGCCGGCAAAGAGCGTGTTGCCAAAGAAGTAGCCGATATGGCCAAAAACGGAGATATAATCGGTGCCGGCTCCGGCTCTACTGTCTACCTGACTTTATTCGCATTGGCCGAACGGATACGCAAGGAAGCGCTCCACATAGAGATAATACCTGCTTCCAATGAGATTTCAATGACCTGCATACAACTGAACATACCACAAACCACCCTTTGGAATAAACGCCCCGACTGGACTTTTGACGGAGCCGACGAGGTCGATCCACAACATAACCTGATTAAAGGTCGCGGCGGTGCCATGTTCAAAGAAAAATTGCTGATTAAGAGTAGTGACAAAAGTTACATCATCATCGACCCAAGCAAGAAGGTGGAGCGTTTGGGGAGTAAATTTCCTATTCCGGTGGAAGTCTTTCCCGGTGCGCTCAATCATGCGGAGCAGGAGATTCGTCGGTTGGGAGCTTCTGAAATAACATTGCGGCTTGCTGTTGGGAAAGACGGTCCGATACTGACCGAAAACGGTAACTTTATCTTGGATGTCCGTTTCGACACCATCGGCTCCGGTTTGGAACAACAGCTCAAATCCATTACGGGAGTCATTGAAAGCGGGCTTTTCATTGGTTATGATGTTGATATTATTACCGCAGAATAAAGATACGCGCGAAAACAATCCCGACTTACAATCCCAGCGGCAGTTTACAAAGATACCAAAGCACAAACAAAGCAGTCCAGGCAATAAGAATGGCCAATGAATATCTCCACGTATATTTAAGCAGCGAACCATAAGTAGACTGCTTATCGTACTGCTGCATATACGTCAGAACAAGCGGCATATAAAACATGAAAGGAGTAATCGCATTCGTTGCGCTATCACCGATGCGATACGCGCACTGTGTCATATCCGGAGCAATCCCCATACCGGCCAATACCGGAACGAAAATGAACGACATAAACGCCCACTTCGATGTGGAAGAAACCATAATGAGGTTAATAAGAGCAGTAAACAAAATAAATAATATCAGTATCCACAAACTGTCCGAACGAACGGAAGAAAGCATATTCGCTCCCATTATTGCGATACACTTATCCAGATGTGAATACTCAAAGCAAGCGAACATCTGGGCAGCAAAAAAAGCGATTACGAAATAAACACCCAATAACTTCATCGGTTGGGTCAGCCCCTCTATCACATCACCGTCCGTACGATAACGTCCGGAAGCGAATCCATACACCATTCCCATCAACCCTATTCCCAAAGATAGCAGGAACAGGATACCGACAATAAACGGCGAACGGATCAACCCGCCATTAACGCCTCTCAATATCCCCCACGAAGAGAATGTAGCCCACAGAATAAGCGCCGCATAGAGCAAACCGACAATGACAGCTCCCAACAAAGCTCTCTGCTCCTTTCGGGACAACTGCTTATAACCGCAAAACGCATTACTTCCATTGTATTCCCCTAAGCCCGGCAATAGTCTTCTACGGGTTATATGGTAAATAATGAGTACCAATAGGAAAGTAGATGCGCAAAAGAAATAATAATTGCACAGAGGTCCGACCCGTCCGCCCGACACATCCGTCATATCGGCAGCCTCTTGTGTTGCGGCGGCAAGCATAGGATCGAGCGTACTCAAAAGTATATTGGCACTATAACCGCACGACACCGATACATAAGCAGCTATAATTCCGCCTACGGGATGCAATCCTACCGAATGGAATAACGTTGCGGCGATAGGCAGCAATATGATATATCCGGCATCCCCCACTACATTGGACAGCAACCCCAAAACAATAACACTGAGTACGATATGCCACGGATTACGTCCCCGGCCGCGTATGCCTTTGCGTATACACGCATCTATAAACCCGGAATGTTGCGCAACTCCTATCCCGAACATCGCCACGATAACCAGCCCCAACGGGGCGAAACCCGTAAAATTCGTTACCACATGGCGCAACAGCCATCGAATACCTTCCGGGCTCAACAAACTCTGTACACGTATCTCCTCGCCTGTCTGAGGCAGACGCACACTCAAACCGTAGACATCGAATATCCACGACAGAAAGATAACTCCCAGCGTCAGCAGGAAGAACATCGTTGCGGGATGGGGCATGCGCCATTTATTCCTCATAACTATTCGGTATCCGGGATTATTCCTCGTCCGCTTCCAGATTGTCAATATCAAGAATACGCAGCTCGAGCGCACGCACCACCAGGCGCGTAGCATTTACTCCCACTCGTTCATAATCTCCAAAAAGGCGTCCTATCAAATCATTCTGCCGTTTCTCCAAAGACTTCACGCCAAACGGCATTCCTTTCAGATTGGCAATCATCTCCTTGGTGTACCCCAAAGCAAGATGACGGAGAAAGCGTTCGTCGTATTCGTCTATATCATAACTGATAACGGCTTCCTGCCGTTTCGCATCATTCCGGACGGAAGTTTTAAAGCGTTCTACAATCTTTTCCAATATGGGATAATTGAAAACGAGTTTCTTCCCGTCCATAACGGCCTGTACATCCGTCTTGGTCAGCAGTTCTCCGGTCTTCAGAATGATACCGTCGGCTCCCGCATCAAGAACATCCACCCATAGTTTCTCATTCAAAATCTCTCCGGTGAATATCAACACATGCACACCCGGATAGCGCTTAAAGATATTGCGGCAAATCTCCACGCCGATAGTGGTGGAACCACCCAAGCCCAAATCCAGTAAAACAAGGTCCGGTACACCGGTTTCCATCAAACCCCAGAACTCCTGTTCCGTCATGGCGGTACCGATAACTTCCGCATCCGGTATTTCGTGACGGAATATCTCTTCCGTCCCCTTTAACTCCAGCTTTACGTCCTCTACAATAATGACTTTAAATTTCTTTGCTTCCATATTTCATATCCTTTCATCCTTACTTATTCCGATTTGCTCCGGGGAAAAACAATTATCTTCCCGGCTAAATTCTTTTTAGATAACGGGGCAGCGTAAAGTATACGGCAAATCCCCCTTTCTCCGCAGGTTCCGCGTTAATGCGGCATCCTCTTCTTCCGGCGAATTCGTCATGGTCGCGAATAATCTGTTTGCATAGCAGATACTCCGTACCGTGCAACTCTCCCCTTTCACCGGCCGTCATACGCGCCAGATTCGGATAAAACAGTTGGTTCAGCTCTTCCCTTGTCTTCTCCCGCCGCGTGTCTGTAAAAAGAAAACGCACAAAATCATCTTCTACTGCACAAGTCAGGCTGATTTTTCCCGAAACAGGTACAGACAAAGCTTCATCAATCAAGTTCTCCAACAGAAAACGCAATTGGTTTACATCGCCGACAACCGATTCGTCTACCGTTTCCGTACTGAAAACAACAGAAGCCGCAACTCCCCTGCCCGCCTTGCGGAAATACTTCTCCGCAGCTTCCGATAACTCTGAAACAGGAATCACCGTACGCCTGAAAGTAACCTCTTCCAATTGGCGGGATGCGCATTGGCTCAAAATGGAGAATACCCCCTTATAATACTCTATCAGTTCGCTGATAGCCGTTACCGTTTCCCGCTCTTCCGTTTCCGACAACTCACCGGAACGGAGCTTGCCTATCAGTTGCTTTATTCTGTTCGGATAATAAATCGTTTCATGCTTGATGGTAGACAAACAGTTGTCGAGTACCATATTTTGCACATGCAGCACACTGTCTTCCCACGATGCACGGCGCGCTTCATCCTGAGCCGTCTCGATATCCCGGTATTTCGTTGCCAGCTTCACTACCGCATTGAATATCACGATCGCAACGTAACGGGCTATCAGCTCCAGCAACAAGTGGTCGGACTCCTGCTGCGCCTCGCTTCTTACCAGGCACAACACCCCTATGCACTGACTGGAGTTTCCGGTTTTCACAATGAGAGGTAATACCTGCATTCCACTTTCCGACAGATACCTCTGTTCTTCAAAACAGCGTTGCATCAAGTCTTTCCACACGGATTTATTCTCCGCCGCTCCTTCCAAAGGATTGGATGCGTACTCCAACCTATGGGCAGCCTCGTTATACACCGCAATACTCAACCGCTCTATACCCAACAACTCGTTAACCGCGTCGAATGCATTATCCACTATGTGTTGCGGAATACCTTTCAGCGTATCTTCTTCCCGTTGCAGCATCTCTTCGTTTTCGGATGCAGGCATTACAGAGGCGGAAAACACCTGCTTGTTGATTTCCAAGACCTGTTCCAGGTTCCAACGGTTTACCAATCTCCTGCGGAAATACAGAACATAATACCCCAGACATAGCGTAACCAGCAAAATAATCACCAGCAGGATGCTCACCATCTTATTATTCGTAGAGCGTTCCAGCTCACGGCAGAAATCTTCCAAAGACTGGTCTTCGCCCAGCAACTTGTACAAAGTAGTATAAGCGGCATTATTGTAACTGTACTCATCCCACTGCTTCAAAGCGAGAAAAGCAACCGCCGCCTCGTTCCGGATATCCAGTATCACATGAAAGTCCGAATTAAACATCCTATTCCACCAATCCAGCTCGGCAGGCGTGTCATCCCCGGCCAAAGCCATATAGCGACGCGGTTCTTCGGCGTACTTTCCGTAATGCTCATTCAAGCAAATCATCGCGGAGTCTATATATTGTAAAGCCATCGCATATTCACCGTCCACATTACAGTAATAGGCTTCATTGGCATAGTCGGAAGCCCGATTCAGTAAAAGTTCATATTCTGCCTGCAAGGCCGATGTCAGAGAATCGGTAAGCGTTTCCTTCAGCATATCGTTATCTGCCGCTTTACCGCAAGAAACCATACCCAAAGAGAATGCAAGCAGCATTACCGTCAAAACCTTGCGTACTCCTGCCGGCAGCCTGAAATAGAAGCGGCTGCCCTGCCCCAACGTACTCTCTACATCGAACAGGCACACATTAAAAATAGGATTCGTTTTCTTATATTTCTCAATGATACCCTTACAATTCATTAAACCGAACCCGCTGCCCTTATTCTTTCGCAATTCTTCCCGGTCGGGCGCGTCGTTCACTCCGATGGCTTTGGAATCATATACTTTCTCGCCTATGATATGGGCGACATCTTCCGGAGACAGGCCGCAGCCGTTGTCCTCAACGGATATTTCCACATAATCACTCTCCCGACGGGCGTAGATTTTCACCTTACCCCCCTTAGGAGTATATTTGCGCGCATTCTCGGCCAATGTATTTATCATAAAGAGAGTCAAGGCCTTGTCCGCTTTCACGCAGGCATCGGTCGGCTCCACTTCCAAATCCAGCCGCTTCATCTCGAAAGCCCGGTTCCCTTTCCTCAACAATTCAAAAAGTTCATTCAGCTCAAAAGCCTCGATGTTCAGGCTCAGCGTACCTTGCTTCATCTTAATCCACAAAGCCAGAATATCATTATATTCGTTAATGGTGGTGACAAGTTCATCAATATACTGATACTTCTCTTTTTTGATAGTTTCATCATGGATATATCCCATGCGTATCAGCTTATGCACCTCGTTCAGAATACGGTCGATGTAAGGATGAATGCCATTGACAATGGAAAGACAAGCCTTTTTAATCAGATTCTGCCGTTTGTTTCCGGCGATATGCTGTTCATGGATATAGCGTTGCTTTTCCAGCCTGCGCTGTTCCTCGCCGAGAGAGATGGACGTCATTCCGTTATCCAGCGCCCATTGGATATAGGGGTTGATTACCTGCACCATAGCCTGCTCGTCTTTCCCCATACGCCGTGCGAATACCAATTCTCTGTTTTTGATACATACCTCTTCTGTACCGAACAAACATTTCAGCCCGGGACGTACAGCCGTCAGAATCGCATCCGTGATGTCTTCCTCAGTCTGCGCATCGGCGGGAATGGATGCGGTTATTCCCTGACAAATATCCAGCATGGACTGCAAGCGGTGCAGGTGTAATCTGTTGCGCAGTTTGGAGCGTTTATTAAAGAACCAGAAGAACACCAGCACCAAAATAAGTCCCGTAATCACACAGAAAAGCAGCAGGTTCAGTTGTCCCGCCTCTTTCTCCAACGCCTGATAACGGCTTTCCAGCTCCTTATCCTGACGGGTATCTTCCAGAATATCCAGATATATATTCCTATTATAATCCGAATACTCTTTCATTTCCAGCCCGGCGTAAGTCACACTCAACTGCTCGCGTATCCTTGAAATCCATTCGGGAACGGTTTTCAGTTTCTGCTGAATCCACGACTTCTCCGCGCATATCGTATCACGGCGGTCGTAAGCCTTCAACCAGTCTAAGCTATCGTGGCAATCGTAAAAGCGGCGATGATGGTCGTTTACACATTCCAGAGCATGTTTCAGCGTATCGAGAGCCTGCTCGTATTCCCCGTGCGCATTCAGATACTTCCCGATGGAAACGTACGCGCCCGCAATTTGGTAAATGTCATTATATTGCCGGAATTTCTCCAAAGCCAATTGCCCCAACCGCATGGGCAATAAAGAATCCACCGGCTCGCCGAACTGCTTCAGCGCATGCGCCCGCCGTCCTTGAAAGAATTCATAATTATCCGGCGAAGCCATCAGATTGGCCAACCCCTGTACGCCGTTTCCCTCAAAATACAGATACCCTTTTCTGGAAGCCAGTCTCCAGGTCGTGTACAGTTCGTCAAACTCCCTTAAACGACGCTCGTCGGGCGTTTCTCCGTCACACAAAGAAGCCGAACCCTTTATATAGTGATAATACAATAACTGGTTGGTGTCCGCCGCCAGCTCCTCGTTCTCCGGCACCTCATCGATGGACGCCAGAGCTTCCGACCGCTGCTGCAGATAATAGTAATATATGGCAGATACGATATAGAACTCCGACCGGGCGTAGGCCAGCCGCATCCGTTCATGCCTGTCCGCAAACAGATTATTATCCTCGGCGATACGTTTCATGCGGCGCACGGCGCTGTTGCGGTAATCATAAAACTCCTTGTTCAGCGCCGTCCGCTGATAAATCTTCATCAAGCCTATATCGGCGATAAGAAGCTCCAACTCATTCTTTGTCAGGCCGTACACTTCCTGATGGTATTTCTCCGCCTGCTCGAAATCCATGCGCATAAAAGCGCAGAATCCCAGATTGTTACAGGCTTCCGCCTTTCCTTGTCTGTAAAGCCCCACTTCCCGGTAAGCCCTCGACGCCGCATGACACGACGAGTCCAGATTTTTATAACGATAAGTATATGCCGCCTGATTCAAGGAATCAATCAGATGCACCTCTTTTGTAGGAGCCGTACCCACACACGAGACAAACGCCGTACCTGCCAGGCATAGCATTCCTACCGACAATAATATAGATGAAAGGCATTTCACAAAGCAAAGCTACAAATAAATCCGGTAAAGAAAAATATTTTTTCTACAATAAGTCTTGTATTATGTAGCGGGAAATTCATACCTTTGCATGCAAATTAATAAATAGGTAACATCTATTACAAAATGAGCGAAAAAGCACCCTTTATGGTATTCTCCGGAACAAACTCGAGATACCTTGCAGAAAAAATCTGCGCCAGCCTTGATTGCCCTCTAGGAAAGATGAATATCACCCACTTTGCTGATGGTGAATTCGCCGTTTCTTACGAAGAGTCCATCCGTGGCGCAAACGTATTCCTGGTTCAATCCACTTTCCCTAATTCCGACAATCTGATGGAACTTCTGCTGATGGTTGATGCGGCCAAAAGAGCATCCGCCAAAAGTGTAATTGCAGTTATTCCTTATTTTGGTTGGGCACGTCAAGACAGAAAAGACAAACCTCGTGTTTCCATCGGCGCCAAGCTGGTAGCCGACCTGCTTTCAGTTGCAGGCATCGACCGTTTGATTACTATGGATCTCCATGCTGACCAAATTCAAGGTTTCTTCAACATTCCCGTTGATCATTTGTATGCATCGGCAGTATTCCTTCCTTATATCGAATCATTAAAGCTGGATGATCTTGTTATCGCAACTCCCGACGTGGGCGGTTCAAAACGTGCCAGCACATTCTCCAAATACCTCGGCGTACCTTTGGTATTGTGCAACAAGACGCGTGAAAAAGCAAACGTAGTTGCCACCATGCAGATTATCGGTGACGTAAAAGACAAGAATGTCGTATTGGTGGATGACATTGTAGATACGGCCGGCACCATTACCAAAGCTGCCAACATTATGATGGAAGCAGGCGCCAAATCCGTACGTGCCATTGCCAGCCACTGCGTGATGTCCGATCCGGCATCATTCCGCGTACAAGAGTCCGGTCTGACCGAAATGGTATTTACAGACAGTATTCCTTACTCCAAGAAATGCGATAAGGTTAAGCAATTGAGCATCGCCGATATGTTTGCCGAAACCATCAGACGAGTGATGAGCAATGAATCCATCAGTTCTCAATACATTATTTGAAAATTGAGAATTAAGAATTGAGAATTAAAAAATAAGGGCTGCGCAATATTCATCCGAATCGCGCAGCCCTCTCTATTTTTTAATTTTTAATTCTCAATTTTCAATTACTCAACCGTCCCATTTTGTAGGTTCCTTTCCGTATCAGCTTTCCGTTCTTGTCCGTTTCCACAAACGGGCCGTCTTTCTTGCCTTGTTTGAAGAAGCCTTCGTAGCGGTTTCCGTTCTTATCTTCCTGCACGCCGCTTCCCTCTTCCAGTCCGTTCACAAAACCGCCTTTGTATTTTGTGCCGTCGGTAAGAATCAGAGTACCCTGGCCGTTGAATTTATTATCTTTCCATTCACCTTCGTAGGAATCGCCGACGTTCCATTTGTAAACGCCATAGCCATTACGCTGGTTATCTTTCCATTGTCCGTCGTATACGGCACCGCTGGCCCATGTAAACGTACCCTGTCCGTCCTGCATGCCGTTCTTGAAGTTTCCTACATATTTATTGCCGCTGGCATGATAATAAATGCCTTCGCCGGTACGCTCGCCCTGCACGTAAGAACCCTCGTAGCGGTCGCCCGTATGGAAAAAGTAAATACCCTTGCCATGCTGCATATCCTCTTTCCAGTCGCCTACATACTTATCGCCATTGGCATATTCAAACGTACCTTTGCCGTCGCGTACATCATTCTTCCAATGACCGTCGTATTTGCAGCCGTCATTCCAGATTAACGTACCCTCACCGTTCTTTTTGTCGTCTTTCCACGAGCCGATGTATTTGGAACCGTTCTTCCAGGTATAAGTACCCTGGCCTTCACGTTTGTCGTTTATCCAGTCGCCCTCGTAAAGGTCACCGTTATAGTAGTACATGGTGCCTTTGCCGTGTTGGTAGTCCTGGTACCACATACCGTCGTAACGGTTATTGTTCATAAAATAATAGATACCTCTGCCATGCTGCTGGTCTTGAAACCACTGGCCGTCGTACTTCTCGCCGTCGGGAAAAGTATAGACGCCGTACCCCTCGCGTTTTCCTTTGACGTATTCGCCTTCATAGACATCGCCGTTCTTAAAAACCGTCTTTCCTTTACCGTTGGGTTTGCGTCCTTTCATCTCGCCGGTATATACGGAACCGTCTTTAAACGTATGCGTCCCTATTTTTATTTCCGATGAGAAAGTACCCTTTATTTTATCGAAGAAACCGCTCTTTTCTTGGGCTGCGGCACTGCCCTGTGATAAGTATAACAGAATGATTGCGGTATATAGATATTTCATCTTTGGTTACAGATTACTTAATTAGTATTTTGACAAAGATACGATTAATCTGCCAAAACCACGAGCCGCTTCCCGCTTTTTATGACATTTTTTTGCCGGATATGACTTCTTTTAATTTCTCTTTGCACAAATGCCGTCCGGCAAGTTCCCGTATTTCTTCGGGGGTAATATCCTTAACCGCATTCAGGGCATCCTCAAAGTGGGTATCACCGAAGCCCGAAACCTGAACGAACATCCACGCGTCTGCCAGCGAAAACGCCGATTCATAGCTGCGGCACATCTCGCCCAGCATATAATTCTTTACCATAGACAACTCCTCTTCCGGTACCAAATCATTCTGCAGGCAGTCTATTTCGTGATAAACTTCCCGAATAAGAGGCTCTGCAAACTCGTTTGCCGTTTCCGTATTTACAACCAGCATCCCTTTTCCCGGATAGGGCACGATACCTGCGGAAATACCGTAAGTATATCCTTTTTCCTCACGGATGTTAGACATCAGGCGGCTTCCGAAATACCCGCCGAACAGCGTCACCATCACCCGTGTCTTCAAATAATCGGGATGATTGCGCTCCAAGGAAAGCATGCCCATGCGCACCGCGCTCTGCATGGCATCCGCATATTCCACAAAAATCCGTTTGTCTGCGGAAGAAACCGGAATAAAGTCTCTCCTTTCCGGTTTGCGAAAATCCTTGCCGAACGCTTCCCTGCCGAACAAATCCTCTATCCGCCGCACACAATCATCGCTTACTTTTCCGGAAACGTAAATCGTACAGTTCCGCGAATGATAATGCCGGTCGTAGAACTCCCTGAGCACGGCAGGGTTTATCCGGTTATAATCCTCTTTCTGCACCAGCCGCCCGCAGGGATGCGCTTCGCCATACACCGCTTTCATCAACGCCCGGTGCGCCAGAAAATCCACTTTGGACGAATTGACCATGAACTGCTGGATATTATTATCTATGATAATGCCCAACTCCTTCTCCGGAAATACTGGTTCTTTCACGATAGACTCCAGTATCTCCAAAGTCTGCGGCAGGTATTTATTCAACGAATAAAGCGTGATGTAGGCATATTCCGATGCGCTGGACAGCTCCAGCCATGCGCCGTAATAGTCCAGCTTCTCCGCTATTTCCAAAGCGCCGTACCGCAGCGTTCCTTCACGCAGCATACGGTTGGTGAACAGAGCCTGCAACGGTTGCGACTGCTGCCAGCGTCCGCCTTCCATCAGCAGGTCTATGCGTACCACTTCATTATCGCCGGAATCGAGAACGTTCAAAAGTACGCCGTTGGGCATGACGGAGCGTCGGGGCATTTGTACGGCCAAATGCTCGATATCCCTTACTTTAGGTTGGATGGTTCTGTCCAAAAGCATCATCAGTCAACTATTCATTGAACGTTTTGAGCTTGCAGGAAGCGTTCCGCATGCTCCAAATCCTGCGGCGTATCGATGCCGATTGTCTCCACTTCGGTAATGCCGGCTTTAATGGTATAACCGTTCTCCAGCCAACGCAACTGCTCCAGCGATTCCGCCAGTTCGAGCGAGGACTGGGGAAGCGAAGTTATCTCTTTCAGTACTTCCACCCGATAGGCATACAAACCGATGTGTTTGTAATAAGTGTGATTTTTCAGCCACTCCCGTTTTTCCGTATTACGCTGGTACGGAATGATGGAACGGCTGAAATAAAGGGCGTTCATGTTCTTGTTGAGTACCACTTTCGGAGAATTGACGTTCTCCAATGCCTCGAAGCCGTTATCCGCCGTGAAAGGTTTTACCAAGGTGGCAATCTGCGTGGACGGGTCATCGAAGCAAGCCTTTACGGTTTCCAGTTGTGACGGTTGTATAAAAGGTTCGTCACCCTGAATGTTTACCACCACATCAAATCCGTCCCCTACTTTGGTACAGGCCTCATAACAACGGTCGGTACCGCTTTTATGATGTACGGACGTCATCACGACTTTTCCGCCGAACGCCTTTACGGCAGCTTCGATGCGCTCGTCGTCGGTAGCCACGTAAGCGTCGTCCAAAACACCGGCCACTTGTTCATACACCCGCTGAATAACGGTTTTTCCACCCAACAAAGCCAAAGGTTTGGCCGGGAAACGCGTAGATGCGTAACGGGCAGGAATGATTCCCAGAAATTTCATATCGTTAATACTTTATAGTTCTTCCAATCCACGGACAATATAGTCCCGTTTCCAATCTTCGGGTTTATACACCTTGCCATCACAGGCCAGCAAGTCGATATCGAGGCGCACAATCTCCCGTTCCTTCTCTTCGGGCGTTCTTCCGGCTTCCCGTTCTATATTTTTCAAACGGAGTATGACTTCATCGGCGTCATAATCGGATATGAAACGTGCCACCTGATTGGTAAACAACGCCTGCCGCCGGAAAAACAACGGTTTCGTATCCACCTCTGCTGAAAAACGAATATCCGGAAAAAGTTCCGACAGCCTTTTACGCGCCAATGCCAGATTATCTTTCCGGTGCTCGTTACTGCCGATGCAGATTGTATACACCATTTCTGTTATCCGGTTCTCAATTAAACAAATCGTCCAATCCTATTTCCGATGCAGGTTCCGCATCCTCATAGTCGCTGTCCTTGCACGGGTCGAAACCTTCGGGCAGTTGGAAAGTCTCGTTTTCGTCATATCCCAGCGATTTGTCGCCAAGCACTTTCACCATATATTTAGCCCAGATAGGCAATGCCATGGAAGCGCCTTGTCCGTGCAGCATCGTATCGAAGTGAATATCACGGTCTTCGCCGCCCACCCAGCAACCGGACACCAGCGAAGGCGTAAAGCCCATGAACCAGCCGTCGGCGTTAAAGTTGGTCGTTCCGGTCTTGCCGCCCATATCGGCCTTCACACCCAGGCGGCGGACACGTCCGCCGGTACCTTCATTGACTACCGCACGCAGCATCACCAGCATCTTATAAGCGCTGGATGCGCTGATTACTTCCTGCATTTCCGGCGAGAATGTAGCCAGTACATTACCGTCGTTATCCTCGATACGGGTTACGAACAGCGGCGCTACACGAATACCCTTATTGGGGAATGCGGTGTAAGCGCTCACCATCTCGCCTACGGATATTTCGCAAGGGCCGAGACAGAGAGATACCGAAGGCACGATGTCGCGATTGCGCACACCGAAGCTGTGTACCAGCCGTTTCAATTCATACGGGTTCAGTTTGCTCATCAGATAGGCCGTAATCCAGTTGTCCGAATTCGCCAGTCCCCACTTCACCGTCACCATTTCGCCGTAGCGTTTTTTGTTGGCGTTACGCGGTGTCCAGGGTTTTCCGTTTTCGTCTATCAACGTATATTCCACGTGACGCGCCTGATCGCAAGGAGAAAAGCCGTTCTCCATGGCCAGCGAGTACACATAAGGCTTCATGGTAGAACCGATTTGGCGGCGTCCCACCATGGCCATGTCATACTTGAAGTAATGGTGGTTAGGCCCGCCTACATACGCTTTTACATGACCGTTGCGAGGGTCCATCGACATGAATCCGGCACGCAGGAAGAACTTGTAATAACGTATGGAGTCCATCGGCGTCATTACCGTATCTTTCTCGCCGCCCCAACTGAATACGGACATTTGCTCGGGCGTATCAAACGCTTTCTTGATTTCCGCCTCGGAAGCTCCGGCGTTCTTCATGATGCGGTAGCGGTCGGACAGCCTCATGGCACGTCCCAGGATTTCGTCCACCTGCTCCTGCGTCAGACGGAAAGTATAGGGCGCTTTTTTAGCGCCTTTTTTCTCCTTGAAGAAGTAACCCTGCAATTCTTTCAGATGCTCGGTCACGGCGTCCTCCGCATATTTCTGCATGCGGGAGTCGATCGTGGTATAGATTTTCAGCCCGTCCGTATACAGGTTGTATTTGCTTCCGTCTTTCTTCGTATTCTTTTCGCACCAGCCGTACAGAGGGTTTGTTTCCCAGTCGAGCGAATCCTCGTAATACTTCTGCATCTGCCAGCCCCGGTAATCCGATTTGTCGGGTTTCCTGGCATTCAGTACGCCGCGCAGATATTCGCGGAAATACGTTGCAAGCCCCTCGTTATGGTCTACGCGATGATAGGACAGTTTCAGGGGCAATGCCTGCAAAGAGTCGCGTTCCTCAACGGTGATATATCCGGCCTTGCGCATTTGGTCGAGCACCACATTGCGGCGTCCGCGCGAGCGTTCGTTATAACGTACCGGATTGTAAAGCGACGGATTCTTGCACATACCCACCAGCGTGGCGGCTTCCTCTATCTTTAATTCTTTCGGCTCGCAACCGAAGTAAGTATAAGCGGCGGTTTTTATACCTACCGCATTGTTCAGGAAGTCGAACTTGTTGAGATACATCGTAAGAATCTCCTCTTTGGTATAATAGCGTTCCAGTTTCACGGCGATAACCCATTCGATGGGTTTTTGGAACAGACGCTCCATAATGTTATCGGCGCTCGGAGAATAGAGCTGCTTGGAAAGCTGCTGGCTGATGGTGCTGCCGCCGCCGGCATTCTTCTGCATCAGGATTCCCCGCTTCACCACGGCACGGAACAGCGCGATGGCGTCAATACCCGAATGTTCGGCGAAACGTACGTCTTCCGTCGCGATCAGCGCATTGATGATATGGGGGGACAAATCGTTATATCCCACAAAAACGCGGTTCTCCTTACTATAAGAATAAGTACCCAGAACTTTTCCGTCTTCCGAGAAGATTTCCGTTGCAAATTTATAATTGGGATTTTCCAGGTCTTCCACAGGCGGCATATAGCCAATCCAACCTTTTGCTATCGAGAAGAAAATAATAACGCATGTCAATGCTATCAGTGCTATGAAAATCCAAAGGACTTTTACGACTCTTTTTATCATGTCCGGTTCAACAATTTCTGTGATTATAATAATAGGGCAAAGGTACGGAAATATAATATATATACACCCAAACATCCCTGCTTTTTTCGTCTTTTTTAGGTTCGGAAAGCGGGTTTTCCCGTGCAGATTTTGACACTTTTCGCACGAAAATGAACGCGAAACGCCTCTAAAGTGAACAAATTCTGCACTTTTTTAAATCAGAGGAAAATCGAAAATGCGCTGACAAGCAAGCTATTAACCGCTTTTTCGCGCGTTTTTTCATGCGGAAATACTATATATTATATATAAACAACAACATCATAAGAAAGAAAAAGAAAGAACTGCCGCCGCTGCCGCTTTTTTCTTTCCGGGAAACGAGAGACCGGAAGCGCGCGGCTTGCCGTTCCCGAGCCCACACCTTGCGAAGCCCGGCCGCGCATGCCGGCAAGCGTAAACCACGGGCTCACGACCGATGAGACGTGCGCCCGGGAATGACGGGCTGAGGGCTCGGGAGCGACAAAGCGCGCGCTTGGCGACAACCTGCATTTTTATCTCAAAAAAGTCCGCTCACATTTTCGTGCGCCACATCTTTTTCGTACCTTTACACTCTCGAAAAGTAAAATGAATATCAACGATATGGAAAACAGAAGTTTAGTCACTATCGCCGAACACAGCAAGGAAAAAATCCTCTACATGCTCGAAATGGCGAAAGAGTTCGAGGCAAAGCCCAACAGGCATCTGCTTGATGAAAAAGTTGTCGCCACCCTATTTTTCGAGCCGTCCACCCGTACCCGTTTAAGTTTTGAAACCGCCGCCAACCGTCTCGGCGCACGTGTCATCGGTTTCAGCGACCCTAAAGCCACCAGCTCGTCCAAGGGCGAAACGCTGAAAGACACCATCAAAATGGTAAGCAACTACGCCGACATCATCGTGATGCGCCACTATCTGGAAGGGGCTGCCCGCTATGCCAGCGAAGTAACCTCGGTGCCTATCGTCAATGCCGGAGACGGAGCCAACCAGCACCCCTCGCAAACGATGCTCGACCTCTACTCCATCTACAAGACGCAAGGCACGCTGGAGAATCTGAACATTTACCTGGTAGGCGATTTGAAATACGGCCGCACCGTACACTCCCTGCTGATGGCAATGCGCCACTTCAACCCCACCTTCCATTTCATCGCTCCCGAAGAACTGAAAATGCCGGAAGAATACAAGATTTACTGTCGCGAACACGACATCAAATTCGTGGAACACACCGACTTCACGGAAGAAATAATAGCCGACGCGGACATCCTCTACATGACCCGTGTGCAGCGTGAACGCTTCACCGACCTCATGGAGTACGAACGTGTAAAGAACATCTACATCCTGCGCAACAAGATGCTGGAACACACCCGTCCCAACCTGCGCATCCTGCATCCGCTGCCCCGTGTCAACGAGATAGCCCTCGATGTGGACGACAATCCGAAAGCGTACTATTTCCAGCAGGCGCAAAACGGACTTTATGCCCGCGAAGCCATCCTCTGCGATGTCCTCGGCATCACGCTGGACGATGTTAAAGTATAAAGCATGGAACATGAGGTATACCGCTCTAAACGTTATACTTCTTTTACGCTTTCTACTTCAATATTTTACACTTCATACTTTATTTAGGACATGAAAAAGCAAGAATTACAAGTAGCCGCGTTAGAAAACGGCACTGTCATCGACCATATACCATCCGAAAAGTTGTTTACAGTAGTGTCACTGCTCGGACTGAAACAGATGAACAACAACATAACAATCGGCTTCAACCTCAAGAGCAAGAAGCTGGGGACAAAGGGTATCATCAAAATAGCGGATAATTTCTTCTGCGACGAGGAAATAAACCGCATCGCCGTAGTTGCCCCCAACGTAAAGTTGAACATCATCCGCGACTACGAAGTGGTGGAAAAACGCGAAGTGAACCTGCCCGACGAATTACGCGGCATCGTAAAATGCGCCAATCCCAAGTGCATCACCAACAACGAGCCGATGCCTACCTTGTTTCATGTGGTGGACAAGGATAATTGCGTAATCAAATGCCACTATTGCGAGAAAGAACAAACAAGAGAGGACATAGAGATAATCTGATGAAAGAAGACTGGAAACCGGGAACCATGATTTATCCGCTGCCCGCCGTACTGGTGAGCTGCGGAAGCACCCCGGAAGAATACAACATACTGACTGTCGCATGGACGGGAACCATTTGCACAAACCCGCCCATGTGCTATATTTCCGTACGTCCGGAACGTCACTCCTACGACATCATCAAGCGTAACATGGAGTTTGTCATCAACCTGACAACCAAAGACATGGCACGCGCCACCGACTGGTGTGGCGTACGCTCGGGCAAGAACTACAACAAATTCGAGGAGATGAAGCTGACACCCGGCAAGAGTACCGTTGTCAGCGCTCCGCTCATAGAGGAGTCTCCTTTGTGCATCGAGTGCAGGGTAAAGGAAATCGTCGCCCTCGGCTCACACGATATGTTCATCGCCGATGTGGTGAATGTCCGTGCCGATACATCCCGCCTGAATACGGAAACCGGAAAGCTGGAGCTGGCGGAATCCAATCTGCTGGTCTACGTGCATGGCGGTTATTACGGACTGGGAGAGAAAATCGGAAAATTCGGCTGGTCGGTAGAGAAGAAAAAGTGATAGATACTATCTGATACGTCCAAGCGTGTCGTTACATTAATAATTTAAAGACAATTATGGGAAGAAGAGGATTACTTTTCGGGTTTTGTTTGCTGGCTTTCTCCGCAACCATGTGGGGTCAACTGCCGGTTGTGCCCGGAACGGATGAACCGGAACGCCCCCAGCATACCCACCGTCACGACCGACGGGTGAACTTCGGTATCAAGGGCGGATTCACCTCTTCACTTTTCCTCGTATCAGACCTGGTGCTTAACGGCACCGTCATCGACGAAGTGCAGAACAACTACAAGATAGGCTATTTCGGCTCGTTCTTTATGCGGATAAACTTCAAGCGCCACTTCCTGCAACCGGAACTGTCGTACACGATAAACCGCTGCAATATCACCTTCGAGAAGCCGCTGCCCGAAGACGCGCCCGAAAACAGTACGCCCGAAATGGCCTCTATCACCTCGTCCATCCATAGTTTCGAGATTCCCGTAATCTACGGATACAACATCATCAAGGAAGGGCCTTACAGCCTTGCCGTATTCGGCGGACCGAAAATACGCTATATTTGGGACAAGCAGAGCAAGGTCACTTTCGAGAATTTCGACCAACGGGATATCGAAGAAGAGCTTTATCCGCTGAACGTCAGCTTCACGGCCGGCGTTGCCGTAACGATTTCACGCGTATTCTTCGACTTCCGCTACGACATCGGACTGCACAACATTTCAAAGCGCATCAGCTACAAGCCGGTTTACGATGAAAGCGTCGGCGAGGAAATTACTCTTGCCAACCAAATACGCTTCCACAGACGGGATAATGTACTCAGCTTTTCGCTCGGGGTGTTCTTTTGATAGGAAATTTCTTACTTTTCTTACAGTTTATTCATTTATTTCCTTTAAATTTGTGCGCTTAATAAGAGAACACAGAATTATCAAACTTATCTAATAAGCAAGAATGAAAAGAGACGATTTAATTTTCGACATCATCGAAAAAGAACATCAACGTCAGCTCAAAGGCATTGAACTGATTGCATCAGAGAACTTCGTAAGTGACCAAGTTATGCAGGCGATGGGCTCCTGCCTCACCAACAAGTACGCAGAGGGCTATCCCGGCAAGCGTTACTACGGCGGTTGCGAGGTTGTAGACCAAAGCGAACAGATTGCTATCGATCGTTTGAAACAGATTTTCGGTGCAGAATGGGCTAACGTACAGCCGCACTCGGGCGCACAGGCCAATGCCGCCGTATTCCTCGCAGTGCTGAATCCGGGCGACAAGTTCATGGGTTTGAACCTTGCGCACGGCGGTCACCTCTCTCACGGCTCATTGGTTAATACTTCCGGTATTATCTATACTCCCTGCGAATACAACCTTAATAAAGAAACCGGACGCGTAGACTACGACCAAATGGAAGAAGTAGCCCTGCGTGAGAAACCGAAAATGATTATCGGCGGCGGTTCCGCTTATTCACGCGAATGGGACTACAAGCGCATGCGCGAAATTGCCGACAAGATAGGCGCTATCCTGATGATTGACATGGCGCATCCTGCCGGACTGATTGCCGCCGGTGAACTGGATAACCCCGTGAAATACGCCCATATCGTAACTTCCACCACTCATAAGACGCTGCGCGGTCCTCGCGGCGGTGTCATCATGATGGGTAAGGACTTCCCCAACCCCTGGGGCAAGAAAACTCCGAAAGGCGAAATCAAGATGATGTCCCAATTGCTCGACTCTGCCGTATTCCCCGGTATTCAAGGCGGTCCGTTGGAACATGTCATTGCGGCAAAAGCCGTTGCTTTCGGCGAGATTCTGCAACCGGAATGGAAGGAATACGCCAAGCAGGTTAAGAAGAATGCCGCTACGCTGGCGCAAGCCCTGATAGACCGTGGCTTTACAATCGTTTCCGGCGGTACGGACAACCACTCCATGCTGGTAGACCTGCGCAGCAAATACCCCGATTTGACAGGTAAAGTGGCTGAAAAGGCATTGGTATCTGCCGACATCACCGTAAACAAGAACATGGTTCCGTTCGACAGCCGTTCCGCATTCCAGACTTCCGGTATCCGTCTGGGTACTCCCGCCATCACAACCCGCGGCGCAAAAGAAGATTTGATGCTGGAAATCGCCGAAATGATCGAAACCGTTCTCTCCAACGTAGACAACGAACAGGTCATCGCAGACGTTCGCGCACGTGTGAATGCTAAGATGAAGGAATATCCGCTGTTCGCTTACTGATTATTAAATTAAGAATTGAGAAATAAAAAAACAGGCTGCGCAATGTTCACTCGAACTGCGCAGCCTGTTTTTTTTCACTTCTTATTGTAGAAACTATTATTTCTCACTTCTTAATTCTCAATTCTCAATTTTTAAGAAAGTCCCTCTATGTTACCGTCCACGATGTCGATGTGCTCCGCTTGCGGAACTTTGGGCAGACCCGGCATACGGAGTATCTCACCGGCAATGGCTACAAGCATTTCCGCGCCGTTATTGATAACGATGTCCTTGATGTGGAACTCGAAGTTATTGACTGCGCCGTATATTTTGGGGTCGGCGGAGAAAGAGTATTGCGTCTTGGCTATGCAGATGGGATAATGCGCGATGCCCATTTCTTCGATGAGCTTCATCATCTTGCGTGAAGCGCTGCTGTAAGTCACCACGCTTGCTCCGTAAAGGTTGCAGGCTACTTTCTCTATCTTCTGCTGTACGCTATCGTTTTCCCCGTAAGTGTATTGCAGCGGGGCGGAAGGTTTCTTTTCGATTGTTTCCACGACAAGGTTAGCCAGGTCGATGGCACCTTCCCCACCCTCGGCGAAAGCGTTATTGATGGCGAAGCCCACCTTCAAATCATCTTCACAATGACGGCGGATAGCTTCTACTTCTTCGTCGGTATCACTGGCAAAACGGTTGAAAGCGACAACAACGGTCTGCCCGAAGTAGCGCAGGTTACGAATATGTTTGTCAAGATTACCGAAACCTTCTTTCAGGCCTTCCATATTCGGTTCCTTGATACGGTCAAGGCTGACGCCGCCATGCATCTTCAGGCCTTGCGCAGTGGCAACGATAACAGTGAGCTTGGGTTGCAGTCCGCTTTTACGGCATTTGATGTTATAGAACTTTTCCGCTCCCAAGTCCGCGCCGAAGCCTGCTTCCGTCACTACATAATCGCCGAAGGTCATAGCCATTTTGGTGGCGAGAATGGAGTTGCAACCGTGCGCTATATTTGCGAACGGACCACCATGCACAAAAGCAGCCGTTCCTTCGGTAGTTTGTACCAGATTGGGATGAATGGCGTCTTTCAGCAATACGGTGATGGCACCGGCTATACCTAAGTCTTTAACAGTAAACGGTTTGCCGTTGAAATCAAAGCCGAGTATGATGTTCTCGATTCGCCTGCGAAGGTCTTCCGTATCTTTTGACAGGCAAAGAATTGCCATAATCTCCGATGCAGGCGTAATATCGAAGCCGGACTCCATGGTAACCCCGTTGGTGCGCGGGCCGAGACCGGTGACGATGCTGCGCAAAGAGCGGTCGTTTACATCGAGCACGCGTCGCCAGATGATTTCTTTCAGACCGAAGCCGTCTGCCTGATGCTGGTAGATATAGTTATCCAGCAAAGCGGAAATCATATTGTGAGCGGAAGTGATGGCATGAAAATCTCCTGTGAAATGTAAGTTTATTTTCTCCATGGGAAGCACCTGCGCATAGCCGCCGCCTGCCGCTCCGCCTTTCATTCCGAAGCATGGGCCGAGTGAGGGTTCACGCAAGGCTACGATGGCTTTCTTTCCAATCTTATTAAGTCCTAATGCCAGGCCGATAGAGACGGTAGTTTTGCCAATGCCCGCCTTGGTTGCCGTGATAGCGGTTACAAGAATCAGGTTACTCTGTTTTACTTTCTCCTCGTCAATCAGTTGTTCGGGAATCTTGGCGATGTAACGGCCGTAGTTCTCTACTTCTTCACGGGGAATACCCACACTTTCAGCAACCTGCTTTATCTTCTTCAGCTCTATGCTGCGCGCTATTTCAATGTCTGATTTCATACAGGGTCTTTTCTTTAAATAACAACTTTGGTTTTTGAAAGTTGCAAAAGTACAAAAAAGAAGGGAAAATGCAGGTATATAAAAAGAATTTAGTAACACGCCGAGTTGTTTCGTCGGTATGGGGAGAATGCCATATAGTATAATGGAATAATTTAATACATAGAATAGCCTGATTGTAGAGTAACCTAAGGCTGAAAGCCTTGCATCTCTAAGTCCGGGGTAAGCCTCCGGGAACGTATATATGACCAACATTACGCCCTATAAAGGCAAAATCTTTAAACATTAATCTTTTGCCCTTACAGGGCGCAGAAGACCGAGGACATTTAGACCCGGGGTGTTACCCCGGGCTATATGATGAAAGCCTTTCAGGCTTAGAGTTAATCAAATCAACTACAAAATCATATTTAATTGACAAGACATACCTATATTATCAAGACATATTTAATATCAACTTATACTTAATATCAAATCATACCTAATATCAAGTTATATTTAAAACCAATTTATACTTAATATCAAATCATGCCTAATATCAAGGTATATTTAAAACCAATTTATACTTAATATCAAATCATGCCTAATATCAAGGTATATTTAAGACCAATTTATACTTAATATCAAGGTATATTAAGTATAGACTAACCTAAGGCTGAAAGCCTTACATCTCTAAGCCCGGGGTAACACCCCGGGAACGTATATATGACTAACATTGCGCCCTGTAAGGGCAAAATTTTTGAACATTAATCTTTTGCCCTTACAGGGCGTAGAATACAGAGGACATTTAGACCCGGGGTGTTACCCCGGGCTATATGCTGAAAGCCTTTCAGGCTTAGAGTTAATCAAATCAACTACAAAATCATATTTAATTGCCAAGCCATGCTTAACTACCAAATCATATTTAATCGCCAAGTCATGTTCAATTATCAAGTTACACTCAATCGTCAATCCTCCTTTATTACTCAATCCTTCTCAATTCTCAAACAATCATTAACAGCCAAATAATCATTTAAATCGTGATGTATCCACCCCTTCCCTTTGCTTTTCTTTATAGCCACCGAATTTGTATGTGAACGACACTCCCAACTCGCGAAAGCACGAATAATGATTGGTTACGTTCTGTGTCCGGAAGCGGATGCGCGGAGAGATTTGCCCTGTTTCGAATATATCGTTGCAATACAAATTCAGTATGGCCTTTCCTTTGGCAAATCCATAGCGCAGGGCGGCGTTCACATTGCCGGAAACAGGCAGGTCGTAAATCCCCTGAATCGCTTTGCTATGTACAAATCCGGTGAGGGTCAGTTTCAAATCGGGTTTGGTGGAAAGGGTGAAAGTATTGTTCATTTGAGCTATGCCGTAACACTGTTTGCGATTGAAAGGAATATCCCAAAAGTCATTGTCTTTCTCGTGATGCCATATCCCGATAAGCGTCAGGCGGGAATTCAACCAATTCTTTATCTTAAACGGCACTGACGCCTGTATACCAGCCTGTTGATGATAATCAAAATTCATATACTTATAAATCTCGACCAACCGTTGCGAGGATTGGTAAAGCGTCTGCGTCGAGTAGTCTTTGGTATGGCTGAACCAGGTACTGAAGATATATTTTCCCTTCAAAACGTAGTTCATCTTAAACTCGTAGCTTTGCGCAGGCTTCAGCAGAGGATTACCGTGAATCTCGGAATACCCGCCGCCGATATACGAAACGGCATCCTGCACAGCCCAATAATCGGGATAGTCCTTATCACTGCTCAACGCAAGTTGCAGGATATGTCCGGGAGCAGGCATATAGTTCAGATTGATGGCAGGATACAAATCCCACTGGTTCCATACGGGCGTTTTATAGCGTTCTATGGCTAAGGATGCGTCCAGCGAGAGCTTATCGCCGAAACTCTTGTTGAAGCCCGCATAGATGTTCAGTGTTTCTTCCCGTTTGCGTGATTTCATGTTGCTGAGGTTATCGGCGGAGTTATCACCGGCTGCCAACGAAGTTGTGTTTTCATCTCCCAGCTGCTCTCCGGTCTCCGGGTCGTAGTAATATTGGTAGCTATTGTCGGTGCTGGTGGTATAGACGATGCCGTAATTCAATCCCCAGCCCTTGCCCAGACTGTGTTCCTGCGCCAAAAACATTTTCCAGCGGTTGATGCGCTGGCAGTCTTGCGTAAAGAAGTCGAGTTCATCGCTCTCCAACAGACGGCTGTTCAACAGCTGGTCGGACGGAGAACGATAATAGGTCAGTTCCACACCCGCTTTCAAACCGAAGGGAGTACGGTAGTCCAGACGACCGTTGTGAAGCCAATCCGTACTGTTACTCAGCGTGGTGGACTGCTGCGAACCGTTGATATGCATCCGGTTGTGATACGTTTGATAGTTACCGTTATAAACAAAGCTCAACTGATGCTCTTCAGCGATATTGTAATCGGCTCCCACCCGGAAACTATGCGTATGCGAACGGCCGCGGCGCACCTCATCGGTAGTCATCGGGTACACCGAGCCATCCGCCAGAGTGTGCATAGCCTCTTTGTCCGTCGTATTGTAAGTACGGCCATGTTTGTGCGAGTAAAGAAAATCCGCTGAGAACTTATTTCCGTTATATAAGAGGCTGGCACGCTCTTCAAAGTTTTCGTAATACTTCTGGTTGTACTTGCCATAAAGCTCGCCTTGCCAGGAAGAAGGGCCGTCTGCGGTCTGCTTCAATTGTATGTTGATAAGGGCGCCGCGCACTTGGTAGCGGGCGGGCGCATTGTACATCACTTCGGCTTTTTCTATACGGCTCGCAGGGATGCTCCGCAGCAATGAATACAACTGTTCGACGCTGAGGGTGGTTACCTTTCCGTTCAGAACGACGGTGACACCCTGCCCCGCCAATTGCAAAGCGCCGTTCATCTCGGTTACGCCGGGAAGCTCCTTTACGGCATCATAAGCGTTGTCCACAGGCAGGTCGCGGATAAGCCGCGGCAAGTCATAAACCAGTTTGCCTTGCGATGCTTTTACTACGGGACGCTCGCCGGTTATCATTACTTCGGGCAGACTTTGGTAGATGCTGTCCAGCCGGGCATCCGAGGTTATAATACTGTCAGCGCTGAGAGTACGCTCTTCGCCGGTGCTTTCCTGGGCGGAAAGGCTGATGCTTGTCAGGCAAATGGCTGATAACAGATAAAATCGTTTCATATCAAGTCAGTGTTGAAATTTAATTTATAGTCAGGCATATTTTAATTGACCTCCGCAAAGTACGGCATTAGCCGCGTAACTCTGTGTTATCACCGGCTTACCAAGTGTTATCTACTGTTATCGGAAGTGTTATTTAGTCTTACCGCATGATACAGCGCACGATATAACTCCTTATATTTGCCTGCGTAAGCATTAAGCATAAAGAAACTGCCATGAAACTGCCTCTGAAATATATTGCCGTACTCGTTATCCTGTCTTTGGCGGGTATCTTCTCCTACCAGGCCTATTGGCTCGGCGGGTTGTACCGCACCATGCGCAATGACCTGGAACGCAACATCATAGAAGCCATGCGCATGAGCGACTATAATGAAATGATGCTGCGTGTGGAAAGGATGCGTAAGGACAGCACCGACCATGGAGAAGTGAGCGTATCCGCCGGATTCGAGAAAGACGGAACGCAAAACAAAGCCTATGTACGCAGCACCACCAGTATAGACCGCAACGGTGAGAAAGAAGAAACCACCACCCAGCAGGTCATCCATCAAAAGAGTGATACCATTTCGATGAATATCTCGGACAATTCTTCCGTACAAGCTATTGTCACCCGTGATGACATTGCCGCCTCGGACTCCGGTGACGTGCTTTTCATAGAACGAAACAAAGACCGGAGCAAGGCTCAATGGCTGAACCCCGATTCAGCCCAAAAGAAGCTGGAAGCCGCCGTAAAAGATACCGGTAACTCGCCCCAAGCCGCCCTGAGAGCCAAAGACGGACTGGATGTGATTCTGCGCGACCAGAACAGCATGCTGGAACTCGCCACCTATTTCCAACGAGGTCTGCACTCCGGTCTGGACATTATCTCCGACCCCGACGTCCTCGTGTACGACAGCCTGCTGACCCTTCAACTGAAAGACCGGGGCATCACGCTGCCCTACCGTTTGGAGCATATCTACACGAGCGACAAAGACGCGCCTTACACATTCGTGGACACGCTGGCCGTTGCCGGTACTGCCGGATATATCCCCGGCCCTGACGCCAAGCAATACAACTACGCCTTCGACCTCAATACCCACCAAAGCTACCGTCTTTGGATAGAGCCCGTCACGCAACTGGTGTTGAAGCAGATGTCGGGCATACTGGCTACCTCGCTCGTCATTCTGATTATCCTTATCTTCGCATTCTGGGTACTTATCCGCACCATTCTGCGGCAAAAGACGCTGGAAGAGATGAAAAGCGACTTCACCAACAACATCACCCATGAGCTGAAAACCCCTATCGCCGTCGCCTACGCCGCCAACGATGCCCTGCTGAACTTTAACCAGGCGGAAGACAAGACGCAACGCGACAAATACCTGCGTATCTGCCAGGAACAGTTGCAGCGGCTCAGCGGACTTGTCGAGCAAATACTTTCCATGAGTATGGAACGCCACAAGACCTTCCGCCTGCATCCGGAAGTACTGTCCGTTGGAGATATCCTCGAACCGCTCATCGAACAGCACACACTGAAATCGGAGAAGCCCGTGCATATATCGGTAGATATCGAGCCGGAAGACCTGGCTCTTACCGCCGACCGCACTCATTTCAGTAACATCATCAGCAACCTAATAGATAACGCCATAAAATACTCGCCGGGAGAAGCGGAAGTAAACATCCGTTGCCGGCAAATCAACGCAGCGGAACAAGGAGAACTTGTCGAAATCGCCATCAGCGACCGTGGAATAGGTATCGCTCCCGAAAAGCAGAGCCACATATTTGATAAGTTCTACCGCATTCCCACCGGTAACCTACATGACGTGAAGGGCTACGGGCTCGGTTTGTTCTACGTCAAGACCATGGTTGGGAAACATGGCGGGAGCATATCCGTAAAGAGCGAACCGGGCAAAGGCAGCACCTTTGTTGTAAGATTAAACAAGCAGGCGGATGATTGAAATCTGTATGGGACAAAAAGCTTCAACGCACGAAACAAAGTGTTTTTTACGCGTTTGAACACTTTGTTTCAAGGCATGAAAACAGAATGTTCCGCATAGCGAAACAAAATGTTCACCGTAGGGAAACAAAGTGTTTCAACGGTTGGAACAGTCTGTTTCGCCGCTGAAAACCGACATCCGCCTCAGGAGTAACAAAATTCGGCTTATAATACAGAATAAATAAAGGATTATGGATAAAATAAAAGTATTATTGGTTGAGGATGAAGAAACCCTCGCCATGATTATAAAAGACACGCTTGAAGGGCAGAACTTCACCATCCACACCGCTGCCGACGGTGAAGAGGGATTGCGCCGGTTCTTCGACCTGCGCCCCGATGTACTCGTGGCCGACGTAATGATGCCCCGCATGGACGGTTTTGAAATGGTACGCCGCATCCGCCAGACTGACAAGCATACGCCGGTACTGTTCCTTACCGCCCGCTCGGCCATCAATGATGTCGTAGAGGGCTTTGAGCTTGGCGCCAACGATTATCTGAAAAAGCCTTTCGGCATGCAAGAGCTGATTATCCGTATCAAAGCGCTGGCGGGCAGGGCTTTCAGCTTCACTGACGCCGCACCCAAAGAAGTCACCGATTTTGAAATAGGCGATTACCGGTTTAACTCCGTCACGCAACGGTTGTCGTATATAGGGACTGCCGTATCTCCGCACACTGACACGGATATGGAACTCTCCCACCGTGAATCGGAAATACTGAAACGCCTCTGCGAAAACCGTAACCAAGTTGTCAACACCCAGAATGTTCTGCTCGAACTTTGGGGAGACGACAGCTTTTTCAACTCCCGCAGCCTGCACGTGTTCATCACCAAGCTACGCCACAAACTGGCGCTGGACGACCGAATCCGCATCGTAAACGTACGCGGAATAGGATATAAACTGATAGTATAAAGAGTATAAATGAATGAGACGAACACTCCCGATGCAGACCGCCCCTCAATATTTACTTAAAGAAATTTCGAAGAATGACCGGAAAGGTTTATCTTTGTAATCGGGAGACGGGGAATTAAAGAATGAAGGAGCGAAACCGCCGGATTGGTGAGAGCTCCATTAAGAATAGTTGAATGGAACAATGAAACGAGTTTGCTTTTTTATCATCGCACTGCTTGTAAGCATCGCTTCGCTATATGCCCAAAGCGAAGTGAAGGGCGACAGCGTACGCTCCATGCCCGACGGTACTCCGCCCGATGGCGTATTCCTGCCCGAAACAAAGAATTACAACGGCTTTCTTTTGGATATGAGCCTGATGAAAATGGAAGCTCCCCGCCTGCCTGAGTTTACGCTGGAAATACCGGACGCAAGCAAGGATTACAGCAGCATATTCCGTCTTAATCCGGACGTTACCTACTCGCAAGGGCTTTCGAATGTATTCTCACTGACCAATTCCACCGTTTACAGCATGAATCCGTTCGGGCTGACCGGATTCTGGTCGTCACCGGAGAATCTGCAGATGGGCAGCTTCAAACTGAAAAACGGTATGCGTATCAATACCTATGGCGAATATGACAAAGACGGCTGGAAAGTTCCCAACCGCTCGGCGCTGCCATGGGAGAAGAACAACTTCAAGGGCGCATTCGAGATGAAATCTTCCAACGGAGCGTTCGGCATACGCATCGAAGTGCAGCAAGGTAACAGAAGCCCGTTCTAAAGCATGAGTTCCGGCTCTGTCAATCCTTTTTCCTTGCGGTATCCATGTACCATTTCCAAAATAATATCCCCGTATTTTTCCACTCCTTTCTTTCCGAAATAAGGGATGCGGACAAGCATGGCTTTATCGGCGGGCAGCAGGTTGCTGATGCCTAAAATGGCTTTTTGTTGGATAACCGTATAGACGGGCAGCCCCAGCCGGGACGCTTCCGAGTTTCTCCATGCCACCAGCCGGTCGTAAAGTTCGGGATGTAACACGTCCGAAGGAACTTGAACAGCAGGTGTAGCCGATTCTTTCTTTTTCCGTTCCCGTATATTCTTCTCCACCGCATCCAACAGTCCTCTTCGTTTCAGGTCTTCTTTACCGGAGAGAGCGGAGTCACCGATGGAGAGTATCGCTTTCTGCCTTAAATATTCGGCTGTACGGAATCCGTGCGCTATGACGTAAGCCAAGAGGTCGTCTTTCAGCAAGAAAAGGGTGTTCAGCTCTTCTTTCGCGGTATTCAACTGTTTCTTCAGTTCCTTGTTGTCCGTGGCAAGAACCCGTTCTTTTATCAATACGAGATACTGAGGCTCCATTTCTTTTTTGAAGTAGCCGGCTCCCGCAGCAATCCGTTCCTGCAATGTTTCGTCCGTAGCATAGTTCTGCACGGCGTCAATCAGACGGTTGTATTGCATACCGAACTTCTGCGCCACTATCACCACCTTCTCGTGAAAACGTTCCGCTTCTGCCTTGTATGCTGCCAACTGCTTGGGATAGAGTTTATAAAGATGCTCGTCAATCAGGCGTACATAGCGCTGAAGCGATTGCTCCAACGGCCGGAAATCGAATAGTCCCGACAACAGTTCATGGAAATAGGTTCGCTGCAACGAATGGAAGCGGTCTTCATCCGGTTCGTTTCTGCGTGCTTCTTCCGTAAAGCGGTCTACCGCCCGGTCGCTGATGACGGCTTTTGCGGAAAGCGGGGCGCTAAGCACCAAACCTTCCAATGTCTTGCAACGGCTCAGAGCCACATACGTCTGTCCGTGCGCAAAGGATGAGCTGGCGTCGATAATGGCGCGTTCAAACGTAAGTCCCTGGCTTTTATGAATCGTAATGGCCCATGCCAGTTTCAAAGGGAACTGCCGGAAAGTACCTTCAATATCTTCCACAATCTCCTTGCTTTCCTCGTCCAATACATATTTTGCGTTTGCCCACTCCTCTTCTTGCAGCAGGAAGGCAGCGGTGCTATCTTTGGCACGCACTTCGATGCTGTCGGCGGAAAGGTCGGTGATTTCACCGATCATGCCGTTATAGTAGCGGTGCTCGCCGGACGAGTCGTTCTTTACAAACATCACCTGAGCGCCTTTTTTCAGCTCCAGGAGTTCGTCCGTGGGATATGAATACTCGGGAAACTTTCCGTCAATCGTGGCACGAAAAGCGTAAGAACGTCCCGGAAGCTGTTCCAGTTCGTAATTGTTGATGCGCTGCGCCTGGTAGTTATGGGTGACCAGACGGATATAACCCTCTTCCTTCCGGGGTTGGAAATCGGGAAGATAGCGACGGTTCAGGGCTTCCAGGACTTGAGGGTCGCAATGATTCTCGCGAATGCGGTTCAGTAAGTCCAAGAAAGCTCCGTCACTCTGCCTGTATACGGTTTTAAGTTCGATAGTGCAGTATTCCGTCTGCTTCAGCGCGCGGCTGGAGAAAAAATAGGGAGTATCGTAATACTTCTTCAGCATCTGCCATTCCTCGTCCTTCACTACGGGAGCCAACTGCTGCAAATCGCCAATCATCAATAGTTGCACACCGCCAAACGGCTTGTGACGGTCGCGGTAACGGCGGAGCATTTCATCTACCGCATCCAACAGGTCGGCACGCACCATACTGATTTCATCAATCACCAGCAGGTCCATACTGCGTATGATATTGATTTTCTCCTTACCGAAACGGAAACGATAGGTTGCCTGTCCATTCGTACTGAACGAGCTTTCGGGCACATAAGGCGCGAACGGAATCTGAAAGAACGAATGGATTGTTACACCGCCGGCATTGATGGCCGCGATACCGGTCGGCGCGATAACGACCATGCGCTTAGGACTTTCCCGCTTGAGTTTACGTAAGAAGGTTGTTTTACCGGTTCCGGCCTTACCGGTCAGAAAAAGATGAGTGCCTGTATTTTCAATGAACTGCCATGCAAGCGCTAATTCAGAGTTTTGCTCCATTATTCCTTTCAGTTTGTTGTAACAGGTGGTAAAGGTAGCACAAATAAATAAAGGAAAGGGGATGTTGGCGGAATGTTTTTTATGATAGGAAAAGAGGATGTACCGAAAGCGCTTCGGTACATCCTCTTATTCCTATGCAAAACTTATTTCAGGCTGCCGCCGATTATATCCAGCAATTCATTCGTAATCGCCTGTTGGCGACTCTTGTTATACTGCTTCGTCAGGTCCTGAATCAACTCGTTGGCATTGTCCGTAGCGGCCTGCATGGCAAGCATACGGGCTGCATGTTCGGAAGTATTCGAGTCCAGCAGAACCGTATAAATCTTCTGGCTCAATACTTTAGGAAGAAGGTCGGCTATCAACCGGGCTGCGGAAGGCTCTACAATATAATCATTATTGAAGTTGCTCTTTCCGGCGGTTTCCGTCGCTTCTTCGGCCACCTTATCCAAGTTGATAGGCAGATACTTATCTCTCGTCAGGATTTGCGACCCGGTAGATTTGAAATGATGATAAATCAGCTCTACCTTGTCGATGCGTCCCTCCAGAAACTCTTTCATCAAGAGTCCGGCAAGCTCGTAAGCCTGCACATACGAAGGTTTGTCGGCCATTTCCTGATAGCTGCCTTGCGGCTCGTATCCCAACTTCTTTACGGCTTCTTCCACCTTCTTGCCTACGGGATACAGCAAGATGTTCTCTTTGCCCAACGATTTATAGTCTTCCAGTGTGCGCTCCAGCATCTTCGCCACGTTGGAATTGAAAGCGCCGCATAAGGACGAATTGGACGAGAACGCCACAATCGCCACTTTCTCTACCGGACGTTCCTCGGTATAGGGTGACTCTATCGTAGCATCCGTACTCAAGAAGTTTGTCAGAATCTCATTCAGCTTCCGTTGATAAGGTAGCATATTCTCAATCCGCCCCTGCGCCTTATGCAGTTTGGCAGATGCTACCATCTTCATCGCCGAGGTTATCTGACGCGTACTCTTGACGGAGCTTATTCTATTTTTTACCTCTTTCAGTGAAGCCATTTCATATAGTGATTAGGGGTTGGTGATTGGCGATTAGTCGTTGTTGAATGCCTGACCGCCATCTACATAAATTGCTTGGCTGTCTTTGCCGCCGTTTCTTCTATCTTCTTGCAGACATTATCATCAATGACACCCGTCTTCAATACATCGAGCACTTCCATCTGATAATCTCTTTCAAGGAATTCGAGGAAACTGCGTTCAAACTCGCTCACTTTGTCCAAAGGCACGTCTTTCAACAAACCATGCGTACCGCAATAAAGAATGGCAATCTGCTTCTCTACGGGCATCGGGCTATACTGAGGCTGTACCAGCAAACGGGTATTCTTTTGCCCTTTGTCGATAGTCAGCGCAGTAACAGGGTCCATATCACCGCTGAATTTGGTAAACGCTTCCAGTTCGCGATACTGAGCCTGGTCTATCTTCAATGTACCCGCAACCTTCTTCATCGCCTTAATCTGGGCATTACCGCCTACACGGCTCACGGAGATACCTACGTCGATAGCCGGACGGTTACCCTGGTTGAAGAGGTTGGTGTCGAGGAATATCTGTCCGTCGGTAATGGAGATTACGTTTGTAGGAATGTAAGCCGACACGTCACCGGCCTGCGTTTCGATAATAGGAAGCGCCGTTAATGAGCCGCCGCCTTTTACTCTGCCTTTCAGGCTTTCGGGCAGGTCGTTCATCTCGCGCGCCACCTCTTCCTGGCTGATAATCTTTGCCGCACGCTCCAACAGACGGGAATGCAGGTAGAAGATATCACCCGGATATGCCTCACGTCCCGACGGACGGCGCAAAATCAAGGAAACCTCACGATAGGCTACCGCCTGCTTGGACAAGTCGTCATAAACCACCAGCGCATGACGGCCGGTATCACGGAAATACTCACCGATTGCAGCGCCGGCAAACGGAGCATAATACTGCAATGCAGCCGGATCGCCTGCCGTAGCAGCCACAACGATGGTGTAATCCATCGCACCGTTTTCACGCAATGTGTTTACGATGGATGCTACCGTAGAGCCTTTCTGACCGATGGCTACGTAGATACAGTACACAGGATCGCCCGCTTCATAGTTGGCACGCTGGTTTATGATAGTATCGATGGCAATCGCAGTCTTACCCGTCTGGCGGTCGCCGATAATCAACTCACGCTGCCCTCGGCCGATAGGAATCATGGCATCGACAGCTTTCAAGCCGGTTTGCAACGGCTGGTTTACCGGCTGGCGGAAAATAACGCCCGGAGCCTTACGTTCCAACGGCATCTCACAAAGCTCGCCGCCTATCAGGCCTTTGCCGTCCAACGGTGCGCCCAACGGGTCGATAACGCGTCCCAACATACCCTCTCCCACCATGATGGAAGCAATACGCTTGGTACGTTTCACCACGAATCCTTCCTTGATTTTATCCGTAGGGCCTAATAATACGGCACCCACGTTGTCTTCTTCAAGGTTCATCACGATGGCTTTGATACCGTTGTCAAATTCCAGCAACTCGTTTGCTTCGGCATTGCGCAATCCGTAGATACGTGCCACGCCATCGCTGACTTGCAGTACCGTACCGATTTCATCCAGTTGCACGCGGGTGTCGATGCCTTCCAACTGTTTGCGCAGAATATCGGAGACTTCGCTTACTTTTATATTTTCAGACAACATTTTAGTATTTACTATTTAACGATTTACTATTTTACTTTCTGAAGAAACGAATCATATACCGCTTTTGACCTCTTACAACTTACCCGTCACAATGCTAAATAATAAATTGCAAATTGTCAAATCGTAAATCACACGATTCTTCTGTTCTTATCAATGAACTGTTGTTTCACTCTCTTTAGCTGAGTAGCAATACTGGCATCCAGACGGAAATCGTTGACGTCGAATATAAATCCGCCTTCAATAGATGGGTCGACATCTGTCTGTAACTCCATTTCGGCATGTAGCAGATGGGAAGCGCTGTTTCGGATACGTTCCCAAATCTCATGGCTTACGGGTACGGCGGTCGTCAGTTTCGCAATCCCGATATGCCTGCTCTTTCTGTATAAATCCAGATAGCTCAGACAAATATATTGCAGAAACGCCTCACGCCTGTTTCTTAATACCAGCGTAATGAAACGGGCCAACTCACGCTCGGCAGGAGCATCCCCCACGGCCGCGGTACAGATAAGCGAGAATTTCTCCCGTACCGACAGTACCGGATTCTCCAATGCCGTACGCAAATCAGGATGTTTCTCGAAACTCCGGCTCAACGTACGCATTTCAGTATATAGTCTGTCTTCCGTACCCGTGCTCTTGGCATACTCCATAAGAGCCTTTGCATATCGCATCGAAACAATTCCTATATCCATTTCTTCTAAAGATTAATGATTAGTGATTGGGCGTCAGCATCTCATCCAGCATACGGTCAATCATTTCCATCTGGTCTTGCTTTTCGTCCAGATTACGACGGATAATCTTCTCCGCAATATCTACCGATAGTACAGCAACCTGACGGCGAATATCGCGGATAGCTTCTTCCTTCTCTTGCTGAATCTGCTGTTTTACATCATCCAGTTCCTTCTGCGCAACGGCTTCCGCATGTTTACGCGCTTCGACAATAATCTTGTCACGCTCGTGCATTGCTTCCCGCATGATGCGTCCCTGCTCCTTGTTCGCGGCAGCAATCAGCGCTTCACTCTCCTCTTTCAGTTTGGCGAGCTGGGCGTTTGCCTGACGTGCCACTTCCAGCGACTGGTCTATGTAGGTCCTACGGCCTTCCACCATTTTAGTAATGACGGGAAAGCCGTACTTGGCCAATATCACAAAAACCACGCCGAATGAAAGGAGCATCCAGAACAGCAGACCACTATCAGGTAATAACAATGACATAATTTTATCTTTTTATAAGAAGAATACCAACAGACACACAACAACTGCCAACAATGCGACACCTTCAATCAAGGCGGCGGCAATAATCATGTTCATACGAATATCTCCCGATGCTTCCGGTTGGCGTGCGATGGCTTCCATGGCGGAACCGCCAATCTTACCGATACCTACACCTGCGCCGATAACAGCTAAACCAGCACCAATGGCTGCACCCAATTTACTAACTCCAACACCTGCCGCAGCAGCTTGCAATAATACAGATAGTAACATAACTTTCAGTTTTTAAATTGTTATTCTATTAATGTTTATTTTCTCGATTTTATCACTCCATCACTTTATAGCCTTCTCCTCCGCTTTCTCTTTGTGTTCCTCTTGCGCCAGACCGATGAACACGGCCGACAGCATCGTAAACACATAGGCCTGGATAAAGGCTACCAATAATTCCAATGCGTTCATAAAGATATTAAACAGCACCGAAGCCACCGTTAATGTCCCGTTCAAAGCAGGTCCCATACTCGCCGATATGAATATCAAACAAGTCAGCACCAGCATTGCCATGTGTCCCGCCAGCATATTGGCAAAAAGACGTATCATCAGAGCAAACGGCTTCGTAAAGATTCCGAAGAATTCTATGAACGGCATCATGGGTACAGGCACTTTCAACCACCAGGGTACATCCGGCCAAAAAATGTCTTTCCAATATGTTTTGGTTCCAAAAATATTGACGGCAAGGAACGTACAGACAGCCAGGACCATCGTAATGGCAATGTTTCCGGTGACATTCGCCCCGCCCGGGAAGATAGGAATCAATCCCATGAGGTTATTTATGAAGATAAAGAAAAACGCTGTCAGCAGGTAAGGGGCAAACTTACGGTACTTTGGTCCCACACAACTCTTTATAATGTCGTCGTTCACCATCATAATGAACATCTCCATAAATCCTATGAAACCGCCCGGCGCCGCACTGCCTTGAGGATGCTTGCGATACCATTGGGCCACGCTCAGAATAATGATAAGCAATAAGACGCTATTGATAAGCAATGCCAACGTAACTTTCGTAATGGATATATCCCAAGGACGCACCTCATTACCTGCGGCATCGTATTCCACCAATTTTCCCTCGTACTTACTGCCTTCCGGAGCGATAGACAACCCCTCGTAGCTTCCGCCGTTTTCTTCCAAACGGGAAGAAAGGAAAGTGTGCCATCCTGTTGTACTGCTATATACAATGACAGGCAACGGAATGATAACATGCGTTTCCCCAAAAGCTGTAATATGCCATTCGTACGAATCGCCAATATGCCCGAATACGATTTCCTTTACATTCACCGTATTCTTCTCTTGCTCTGCAGAGGTTACATCATCACGTTGGGCTATACTGTCGAGTTCGGCCGCAAGTCCATTTTGTGCAACAGGAATACTGTCGGCCTGCACAGAGGCGGATAACAATAATCCCCACACCAGCAACACCCCGGTTAGTATGTTACGCAATTGTTTCATTTTTTTGTTTCATTTTCTTTTTCAACTTCCGGTTAGCTTCAAAAGTGAAGAAAAACCAAGAGTCATAAATCAAATATATCAGATAGTTCGCGATAAACGTCAGCAGGAATTCTTTCGCTTCTTCACGCACGGCAACGCAATATACCAGCATCACAATGATAGAAGCAAGCATTCGCATAACGCGCATCAACAGGTATATCTGCAACATCCGCCCCGGCATCCGGTGACGGCAGCTTTCGACCATGCTTATCATAAACACGCCGAAAACCAAGAAGAAAATCGGTATCAACGGATAACCGCCAAAATAGTGATGCGGGAATACCGAATAATAAGCCCAACCGCCTATACCGCCTACCAATACCGTTAAGAGCGCTACCTGCCACAAATAATTTCGTTTTGTAATACTCACATCGATTCAATTTAAGGTTCAAAATCAAAAGGGGTCAGTCTACGCAAACCGAAACTTTGTTGCCGTTCATCTCCACAAAACCGCCATGAATATCCTGCACATGCTCTTCTCCGTCTTTTGTTACATAAGCCAGTGTACCGGCTTTGAGCGAAGACACGATGGGCGCATGTTGCGACAAAATAGTAAACGAACCAAGCGTACCCGGCAATGTAACACTGTCGACCTCGCCATTGAAGATTTCCTTATCCGGCGATACAATATCCAAATGCAGTCCCTTCATTTTTTTAGTCTATTGAAATTTAAATATTCAAACTACTTCTTTGCCTGTTCCAGCAACTTCTTACCTTTCTCTATCGCTTCTTCAATAGTTCCGACATTCAGGAAAGCCGGTTCGGGCAGATAGTCAACTTCACCGTCCAGAATCATCTTAAAGCCTTTGATGGTATCTTCGATAGAGACCATCGTACCGGGAACTCCGGTAAACTGTTCGGCTACGGCAAAAGGCTGGGACAAGAAACGCTGTACGCGACGAGCGCGATTTACCAATGTGCGGTCGGCATCCGAGAGTTCTTCCATACCGAGGATGGAAATAATATCCTGTAATTCTTTGTTGCGCTGAAGAATCTGCTTTACACGTTGAGCTACTTCATAGTGTTCCTGACCTACAATGTGCGGGTCGAGAATACGCGAGGTGGACTCCAACGGGTCGACAGCCGGATAAATACCGAGCTCGGTAATCTTACGGCTCAATACCGTTGTTGCGTCCAAATGCGTAAAGGTAGTGGCAGGCGCAGGGTCGGTCAAGTCGTCGGCAGGCACATAAACAGCCTGTACAGAAGTAATAGAACCGTTGCGCGTAGAAGTAATACGTTCTTGCATGGCCCCCATCTCCGTTGCCAGTGTCGGCTGATAACCTACGGCCGAAGGCATACGTCCCAACAATGCGGACACCTCGGAACCTGCTTGAGTGAAACGGAATATATTATCAATAAAGAACAATATATCGCGCGGGCCATTCGTCTCGGAACCCATATCACGGAAAGACTCGGCTACCGTCAGACCGGACAATGCAACAGACTGACGTGCACCCGGCGGTTCGTTCATCTGACCGAATATCAAGGAGACCTGCGATTTAGCCACTTCGTTATAATCAACTTTGGAAAGGTCCCAATGACCTTCTTCCATTCCTTTCTTGAATTCTTCGCCATAGCGGATCACACCGGATTCAATCATTTCCCTTAGCAGGTCGTTACCTTCACGGGTACGCTCTCCTACTCCGGCAAACACAGAAAAACCATTCTGTTTCTTGGCGATATTATTGATTAACTCCTGGATTAATACAGTCTTACCTACACCGGCGCCACCAAACAAACCAATCTTACCGCCCTTACTGTATGGTTCCAGCAAGTCGATAACCTTGATACCCGTATAGAGAACTTCCTGTACGGTAGTCAAATCTTCAAATTTAGGGGGTTCGCGGTGAATGGGATAAGCGCCGGCACGATCCAATTCTTTCATTCCGTCGATAGAGTCGCCCACAACGTTCATCAAGCGGCCTTTGATTTGTTCTCCTATCGGCATGGTGATAGGTCCGCCTAACGGGTAAACTTTCATACCTCTCTGTAAACCGTCCGTACTATCCATAGCTACGGTTCTCACGGTGTTTTCACCAATGTGCTGTTGTACTTCCACAATCAGTCTCTTACCGTGGTTCTTTTTTATTTCCAGCGCGTCGTGAATGCTTGGCAGCATCAGTTCTGCCTCTGTACCTTCAAAATAGACGTCTACAACAGGTCCGATAACCTGAGAGATATGTCCAACAATCTGTGACATAAGCAATCTTTTTATATTCTGTTTTCTTAATTATTATCCAGTAAAGTTGTAAGTCGTCGCGTAAATCTTCTACCAGCCATGTCGCGTCCTTCATCATCCAATTTCACTTGCTCTCTTAACATTTGCGTCAGGCTATTTGTTCATTTAAAATAGTTACATAAACAACCTCGCAAATGTATAAACAAATCACGTCTAATTGTTCTCCTTAAAAGCTTTTTTTCTATAAATTATACGATTTTGAACGATTTATACTACAATAGGAACAATTTGTTCCATATACAATAACGTTGGTTAACAATTAGTAATGCACCTAATTATAAAAAACAGTTAATTGCGCCTCATATTCCACCAATAAATATCGGCGAACAAGATTCTAAGTTTATTTCAAAAAGAAACTTGGCATAAGAAATACATGTATATTTCTTATGCCAAGTACAAATATATTCAATTCCGTATGGGAAGAATATTCAAGATAATCAATGATTGCAGACCTTGGTAATATCTACCGTAAATCCATTGCCGGCAGGCATAAACTTACCTTTCATTTTAAGAAATTCAATGAGAGTATCGATGTCCATATTATCAGCCGAACAAGCATAGAACCGCTGTTCTTTACCGAACTTGCGAACGATCGCTTCTTTTAACGACAATTCCGTATAACTGTTGCCTTCCATCATGTGAAGAACTTCATGAGCGTGTAACTGTTCCATAATCTTTTTTCTTGCAAAGATAAAACAAGGAAAAACTCCCGAGTGTAACAAATGTGACAAAACTAATGAAAAAAACAAAAAAATAAGCCCTGTCTCGCGACAAGGCTTATTCACAACACAAACACAAAATAAAACACGACAAAACTACTATGCAATCTTACCTGTCTATGCCGGGGAGGCATATGTACTAATTACGGATATTCACATATACATAAGCAGCTTCAGGCTGATTTGCATGTAATAAACAAATGCGGGGAAGCATTTGTTTATTTTCTATCTGTTAAAAAACACAAATCCGTTTATTCTTATTGAATACCTCTTTCACGAAGTTTCAACTGCCAATTCCATGCGGAACGTAAAGTATCTTCAATACCCTCTTCCGCTTTCCAGCCTAATTCATTGTTAGCCAGTTCAGGATTAGCCCATACTTTTTCAATATCTCCGGCACGACGGCCCACAATCTGATAATTCAACTTCACGCCGGTAGCCTTCTCAAACGCATTAATCAGCTCCAATACGGAAAGACCGCGTCCTGTACCGATATTGAATACTTCAACTTTCTCTTTCTGTTTCTTCTCCAAAATACGACGGATAGCTACGACATGAGCCTTTGCCAAATCCACCACATTAATGAAATCGCGGATACAAGAACCGTCAGGAGTATCATAATCATCACCGAACACACTCAGCTTCTCACGGATACCGATAGCAGTCTGAGTAAGATACGGTATCAAGTTCTGCGGCACACCGTTAGGCAATTCACCAAGCAATGCCGTAGGATGAGCGCCTATCGGATTGAAATAACGCAGCAAGATAGCATTGATAGGAGCGCCGGAAGCGACTGTATCACGAACAATCTCTTCGTTGATTTGCTTCGTATTTCCGTATGGGGATTCCGCCTTCTTTATAGGAGCTTCTTCCGTGACAGGAAGTTGGTCGGGCTGACCATATACAGTACAAGAAGAAGAGAATACAATACCCTCTACTCCATGTTTAGGCATCAGTTCGAGCAGATTTATCAAAGAAACCAAGTTGTTGCGGTAATACAGCAACGGCTTTTCCACAGACTCTCCCACAGCTTTGCTCGCTGCAAAATGAATAATTGCTTTGATACCTTTATATTTAGCGAACACAGCGTCAAGACCGGCATAATCCAAGCAATCCAATTTCTCAAATACGGGACGGATACCCGATACTTTTTCGATATTGTCTACAACATCTGCGCTGGAATTTGACAGATTATCAATAATAACAACTTCATAGCCTGCGTTTTGAAGTTCTACAACAGTATGAGAACCGATATAGCCGGTTCCGCCTGTAACCAAGATTTTCTCTTTCATATTAAATAGATAATTTAGCTTTTAGGTTATCACTAGGCCGCAAATGTAAGGAAATAAATTCATAAAGTATATACATGGCGGAGAAAAATTAGCGAAAGATTACTCCACCCTGACCGTGCGCGATAACTCCTCATATAAAAGACAAAGCGAAAGGGCTATCCTCTTCTTTTACAAAGAGAACAGCTCTTTCGCCTTATCTTGACTTCCAAGTATATCTTAGATTTTAACTACACCGGAGAAGCCCATAAATGCCATAGCCAGCAAACCGGCGGTAATCAAAGCTATCGGAGTTCCCTGCATGCCTTTCGGTATGTTTACCAAACTCATCTGTTCGCGTAAACCCGCAAAGAGTGTCAACGCCAAACCAAAGCCAAGGGCAGTGGAGAATGCGTAAACCACACCGGTCAGCAAATCGTAATCTTTCTGGATAACGAGAATAGCTACACCGAGAATACAACAGTTTGTCGTAATCAAAGGCAAGAACACACCTAAAGCCTGATATAAAGAAGGAGATACTTTTTTCAGGATAATTTCCACCATCTGCACCAATGCGGCAATCACAAGGATAAAGGTGATGGTTTGAAGATACCCTAAATCGAAAGCATCGAGCACATACTTCTGAATGAGGAACGTTACGATTGTTGCAATGGTAAGCACGAAAGCCACCGCTGCCGACATACCCAACGCCGTCTCCACTTTCTTGGACACACCCAGGAACGGACAAATACCCAAGAACTGCGACAACACAATGTTATTGACAAAGATTGCCGAGATAAATATCAATATATATTCCATAATATCAATTCTAATTATGAATTACAAACTACGCTTTCTTGAAGCTGTTAACCAACGCAATGAGGTATCCCAACGCAATAAATGCACCCGGAGCAAGTACAAACACCAACATTCCGTATTCTTCGGGAAGAATCGTAAGATTGAAAATCTTACCCGTGCCCAGAAATTCGCGAACAGCGCCCAGCAAAGTCAAACCTAAAGTAAAACCGAGTCCCATGCCCAAACCATCGAACATAGAAGCCACCGGACCGTTTTTGGCGGCAAAAGCTTCGGCACGTCCCAGCAGGATACAGTTTACCACAATCAACGGAATAAATAAGCCTAACGTCGCATACAATGCAGGAACATAAGCTTGCATTATCATCTGCAATAATGTTACGAATGATGCGATAACGACCACAAACGCAGGAATACGTACCATATCCGGAATAAGATTCTTAATCGCAGAAATTACCACATTGGAACATATCAGTACGAATGCCGTAGCCAAGCCCATACCCATACCGTTGATGGCAGATGAAGTAGTACCCAGTGTAGGACACATACCAAGCAGGAGCACAAACGTAGGATTCTCTTTAACAATCCCGTTCATCAATACTTTAAAATTATTCATATCTCTACTCCTTTCTTATTTAGCACTGACAGAATCAGTGAGTTCAACTTTAATGGTAGCTCCCGTAGCCGTATTGGTATCAGCGGCTTCTTCCACATTCTTTTGAGTAGCTCCCGTAGCTCCATCGGCTGTGTTTTGACCCGCATACGCAGCGTATGCAACATTTACAGCGTTCAGGAACGCACGTGAAGTAATGGTTGAAGCTGTAATAGCGTCTACTTTACCACCGTCTTTACTTACAGTCAGAGGAGCTTCACCGGGATTCATACCCGTAATATCTCCCTTGTTTCCTTTCTTAAACCAATCGGCAGCCTTGGAACCCAATCCCGGAGTTTCTACGTGCGACAGCAAGGAGTAATCGATAATCTTACCCTCAGCATCGAAACCGACCAGGACTTTCAGTTCACCGCCGAAGCCCATGGCTGCCGCTTCAACAGCCGCGCCAATGAATTTACCTTCTTTGGTGGCGGGATATACGGAGTATTCAACACCGTTAACCTCTTGGGCTTTCTTTTCCGCAATCGGATCATTGTCAAAACCGGGAACAACTGCACTGACTGCATCGCTCAAGGTCTTGGCATTGGCTTGCGCAATAGGTTCTTTTGTCAATTCGTTGACATAGGCCAGCAAGGCTACGGAAATAGCAGTAACTCCCGTAAGCACCAGCAACATATTCTTTAAGGATGATTCTAACTTTTTCATTTCTTCTTCGCTACCTCCCCAAAGCGTTTAGGTTTAACATACGTGTTAATCAGCGGAGTGAACGCATTCATAATCAGAATAGCGAACGACATACCTTCGGGATATGCACCGAACAGACGGATGATGACTGTCAGCAAACCGATACATACGCCGTAAATCAACATTCCCTTATGGCTCATCGGAGAAGTGACATAGTCCGTAGCCATGAAGATAGCACCCAGCATCAAACCACCGGACAGCAGTTGTATCACCGGAGACACATAGATTTCCGGATTAGTCCAATACATGATACCGGAAAAAACAAATACCGTAACCAAGATGGAAACAGGAATATGCCAGGTTATAATCTTTTTCCACAACATATAAGCCAATCCCAACAACAGAGCCAATGCGCTGACTTCGCCCAAACAACCGCCGTTATTACCGATCAGCAGGTCGAAAGATGCAGGAAGGTCGCTTAAAGACATTCCCGGAGCACCGCTGATTACACCTTTCATAATAGCCAACGGTGTAGCAGCCGTAGTGGCATCCGTATAAGCGGTCAACTGTCCCACGGCAGGCCATGTAGTCATCTGCACAGGGAATGACAGCAGCAAGAACACACGTCCTGCCAATGCCGGATTAAAAGGATTACAGCCCAGACCACCGAAAGACATCTTGCCTACGCCGATAGCAAACAATGCGCCTAAAATGATAATCCAGATAGGAAGATTGGAAGGCAGGTTGAAGGCCAGCAACACACCGGTGATAATGGCAGAGCCGTCACAGATAGTTGTGGTTTCTTTCTTCATCAGGAATTTGCCGATAGCCCATTCAAAGAACAAGCAGGCCGCTACGGAAGTAGCCGTAACAATCAGTGCGCCCAGTCCGAAAAAGTAAAGCGATACAAGAAATGCAGGAATCAATGCTATAAGCACGCCGTACATATTCTTCTTTACGCTGTCACCGCCGTGAACATGGGGCGAAAGGGATACGATTAATTTATTCATAAGATTATACTAAATTAATTCTTTCATTTTTTTACTTGACGTGCACGTATCATCGCTCCTACTTTTCCCTTACCTAAACGGATGTAGTCCAACATCGGACGGTTGGAAGGACAAGTGAACTGGCATGAGCCGCATTCGATACATGACATGATATCTTCTTTCTCTACTCTCTCAAAGTCTCCGTGAGCCGATACAGTAGCAAGCAAGTAGGGTTCCAGTCCCATCGGACAAGCACCTACGCATTTGGCGCAACGGATACACGGTTGTACCTCACCGCGCTTAGCCTCTTTATCGTTCATAATCAGAATACCGGAACTGCCTTTAGCTGTCGGCACATCGGTATTTACCAGAGCTTTACCCATCATCGGTCCACCGCCGATAACCTTACCCGTATCTTCGGGCAAACCGCCACAAGCATCAATCAGCTGCTTCATCGGCGTACCGATACGTGCCAGGAAGTTAGAGGGTTTGGACAAAGATTTACCGGTAACGGTAATAACGCGTTCAAACAGCGGCTTATTCTTCTGCACAGCCTGATATACGGCAAATGCGGTACCTACATTCTGCACCACAGCACCCGTAGAGATAGGCAATGCGCCAGCAGCAACCTGACGGCTGATAACAGCATCAATCAACTGTTTTTCACCGCCTTGCGGATATTGTACTTTCAAAGGAACAACCTCGATACCGGCATAACCGGCGGCTACTTTCGTCATCAACTGGATAGCATCGGGTTTATTGTTCTCGATACCGATAAATGCCTTGTTTACTTTAACGGCTTTCATCAAAATAGAAACACCTACCATTATTTCTTCGGCATGCTCCAGCATTAACTGATGGTCGGCGGTCAGATACGGTTCGCACTCTACGGCATTGATAATAACACATTCCGCCTTAAATGCAGGCGGTGGACACAATTTTACTTGTGTCGGGAAACAAGCGCCGCCCAAACCTACGATACCGGCGTCCGCAATCTTCTTCACGATTTCCTCGGCTGTGAGGTTACACTCTTTTACCAACGTATCGGTACGGTCGATGGATTCTTCCCACTCATCTCCCTCTACATCAATGAAGATAGCCGGTTTAGCGTATCCGCTGGCATCGACAACTGTGTCAATTTTAGCGACCTTTCCGCTGACAGACGAATGGATGGCTGCCGATACGAAGCCGCCGGGTTCGGCAATCTTTGTACCTACTTTCACAACATCACCTTTAGCTACGATAGGCTTTGCAGGAGCACCGATATGCTGGCTCAATAAGATAACGGCTTTTGCCGGAATCTCTGCCTTCACGATAGGCTGATGTGCTGAAAGTTTATTTTCGTGTGGATGAACTCCACCAATTGAAAATGTCTTCAACATACAATTCTGTATTTTTAGTCGTTTAATTTCTTTTAATATTATGCCTCTGCTTTCGGAGCTTCTGTTGCAGGAGCCTCAGGAGCTTTGGGGCTTTCCACCGTTTTCTTCGGAGCTTCCGCTACCTTCGTAGTAGCTTCTGCAGCCTTAGGAGCTACAACCGGAGTTTCCCCCTCTGCCTTTGGCTTACGCGGCGGGAAGTTCAGTGCTATAATTGTGCCCTGCGGACAAACTTCTTCGCACTTACGGCAAGATTTACACTTATTCGGGTCGATGTAGGCCAGATTATTTTCCAATGTAATTGCTTCGAACGGACATACTTTCACACACTTGCCGCAACCGATACAAGCTACGGTACAAGCCTTACGTGCCACAGCACCCTTATCCTTGTTTACACATTGTACATACACCCGGCGGGATTTCTTACCTTGCGGGCGGATTTCAATAATGTTTCTCGGACAAGCCTTAGCGCATGCGCCACAAGCAGTACATTTCGCTTCATCCACCTCCGGAAGTCCGGTTTCGGGATTCATGTGAATAGCATCGAACTGACAGGCAACCACACAGTCGCCACAGCCCAAGCAGCCAAAGCTGCAACCGGTTTCACCACCGTAAAGAGAAGATGCGATAGCACAACTCTTTGCGCCGTCATATTGATTGACGCGAGGACGGTTGGCGCATGTTCCGTTACATCTAACCACTGCAACCATCGGTTCGGCGGCGGCAGCATCCAATCCCAGGATTTCAGCAACCTTAGTCATAACGGGTTGTCCACCCACCGGACAAAGTTTACCTTCAAGCGAACCGGCCTTCACGCAAGCATCGGCAAATCCGCTACAACCCGGGTAACCACATCCACCGCAATTTGCTTGGGGAAGCACTTCGGCCACCTGTGCAATTCGCGGATCTTCATACACGGCAAATTTCTTGGAAGCTACATAAAGAATAGCCGCTGACACCAGCGCTATCGCTCCCAATGAAATTACTGCAATCAGAATTACATTCATAAATTAGTTGTTTATTAATTATTTGTTTTATGTATTAGTTAGTTCATGGGGCTTATTGAGAAAGAGAACTTCTTTCCCAACCGCGACTTGTTCAGCCACAATATATAATAATAAGGTATAAGGAGAGCCAACGAGCAAAGCGCCGAACCCAGCTCGTCATTCCATATAGCCATAAAGATAAAAAGGGAAAAGATTAAAACAAGGAAAGGTAGTATAAAGGCTAACAGAACCGCCATCACTCCCATCGATAATTCGCCGATAACCCATACACGGTCACCCGGCTGATAGGAAGATACGTTATCGTCTGTAACATCGATGAGCTTCTCTTTCGTATCGGCGGAACTGCAATGTCCTTTGATACTGCATGAAGCGCATGCCGAAGTTTGAATAATTCTCACTTGAAGATGAGAACCGTTTATGTTTTCCACAATACCCTGATGTTTTATAGTATTCGCCATTTTGCAAAGTGTGCATTACAAATCGCGGCAAATTTACGCATTATTTGCGAACTGCAAGGGATTAGATAACTTTTTCTGTGTGCGTAAACGTTCTTTTTCCTGATTTTAGTGATTTTTCTTGATTTTTTCTACCGGAAAAAGAAAAAGAGCGCTCCGTTGTCATCCAACGGAGCGCTCTTTTCAGCCGTTAACAATATATATGGTTACCATTTGTAATTGATACCAAAACTCAACAATTCCTTTACTTGGAAATAGCTGTCTCCTTCGGTCGGCTTGGCGCTATCATCAAAACGGGCATGAACATAGAGCTTGGTGGAAAGATAACGGTTCAACACAAAATTAACCGTATTTTCCCACTCGATACGCGTCCACTCATAACTGGTCTGGAAATCCAGCCGTGAGTCCAAAACAATGGAAGGGATGATAGTCCATGACAAAGTCGGTTGTATTTGAGAACCGAAATTGTGCTTGACGCATGTGCCCTCATCCAAACCAAACTTCACTTCATCCACATCTTTATTGCCTACATAGCGCAGCATATAAGTCAACGGAGCTATGAAAACAGATAAGTTGAACTTTTTCTTTTTCAATTTATAATCCATACCGATACTGGATGACCAATCCGCCGGAGCGAAGAATGCAGAAACCAGTTCCTCACTGTTTGCTTTATAACCATGGCAGAACTGCGTTTTAAATTCCGTAGAAACGGTATAGTACCATTTGGATGCAGCCTGAATACCCAATTTACTATAAATACGAAGCTGGTCGGTACTTACCAAATAATCGTGAAATTCATCGGAAGGCGCGGAGCTGAAACCTAATTTAGCGTCCAGCATATTCTCCCATTGAACCTTCTCTTTATCATTGTAATTGGCAAACAACTGCAAGTTGGCAAGCAAAGCGTTGGTACTTTCACCACCTTTGTACCAGTTATCGGAAATATAGTTTTGCGTAATCTGCAACGAACCGTTTCCGCCGGTCACCCACCAGTTAGGCTTCTGTATCACGACTTCAGCCTCTTCCTTCACTCCCACCATTTTCTCTTGGGCAAAAAGCTTTGCTACGGAAGGTTTGGAGGAAACTTCCTTTTCTATATTATCTTTGAACAATTTCTTCTTTTTAATCTCCTTTTCAGTCATTACCACTAAATCCGGACGATTGATATACGTACTCATCATCACACGATCCACAACCTTATTGGCATTCTCTTTCGACAAGAAGCTCAATGTATCGAAAGGCAAAAGCTCTTTTGTCAGGGCAGGTACCGTATCAGGTTTCTGAAAAGTCCAGTTGACCTGTGACATACGTTCCATCGGAGCATAATAATAAGTAGTGGGAACGAACATGCGGTAGTAATTCGGATTGTACGCGATGTAGCGTTCGGGAGTAGCCGGATCATTCAAATAATTCAGTACCCCGAAATACTTCTCATACAACACAGAGACCGTATCCAACCGATATCCATCATTGTAAGGTTTCAGCTTCAATATCCAGTTTTGACTCCAAATACCCGACAATGTATCCGCATTCTCCGTTACAGCCTGTTTCTTTATATTCTTTGCAGAATTCTGGGCTATCACCGGAAATGAAAGTAGTGCGGCAACCAATCCTATTAAAACGCGTCTATTCCTCATACTTTTTTCTTAAAATCTATATTTGAACGCAAAATTAAATCAAAATGTTCAGATAACAAAAGGTAGGAAGTGAAAGTTTATCAGAACCTTATTATGCGCACATATTCCACTTTTTATAATTGTTTTCACTAAACTGTTATGTACTTCCTCTTTTTTTTCATAATTTTGCGCTTTAATTTTTAGAGAAAACATTTAAAAACAGTATAGCTGTGGGAGAAACAAAGTATATTTTCGTCACCGGTGGCGTTGCCTCTTCATTAGGTAAAGGTATTATTTCGTCATCCATCGGTAAATTATTGCAAGCAAGAGGTTATAAAGTAACGATTCAAAAGTTCGACCCGTATATCAATATCGACCCGGGCACACTGAACCCTTATGAACACGGAGAATGCTACGTAACGGTAGACGGTCACGAAGCTGACCTTGACTTGGGACACTATGAACGCTTCCTGGGCATCCAGACTACCAAAGCTAACAACATTACAACCGGACGTATCTATAAGAGCGTTATCGACAAAGAGCGTCGCGGCGATTATCTGGGAAAGACCATTCAGGTGATCCCTCATATCACAGATGAAATCAAGCGTAACGTAAAGCTGTTGGGCAACAAATACAAGTTCGATTTTGTTATTACTGAAATCGGCGGTACGGTAGGTGACATCGAGTCTCTTCCGTATTTGGAGAGTATCCGCCAACTGAAATGGGAACTGGGTAAAGACGCGTTATGCGTACACCTTACTTATGTGCCCTACCTCGCCGCTGCCGGTGAATTGAAAACAAAACCCACCCAGCATTCCGTAAAAGAATTGCAAAGCGCCGGAATTCAGCCCGACGTGCTTGTGCTCCGTACGGAACACGAATTGAGCACTAATTTACGCAAGAAGGTAGCCCTTTTCTGTAACGTGGACGAAAATGCCGTTGTACAGAGCATTGATGCGCCGACCATCTATGAAGTGCCTATCTTGATGCAAGCTCAGGGATTGGATGAAACCATCTTGAAAAAAATGGGACTTCCTGTGGGCGACACTCCGGGACTGGGCCCCTGGCGCGCTTTCCTCGAACGTCGTCATAAGGCAGAAACAACAGAACCGGTACACATTGCGCTGGTGGGTAAATACGACTTGCAGGATGCTTACAAATCCATCCGCGAAGCCCTTTCACAAGCCGGAACATATAATGACCGCAAGGTATCCGTAGATTTTGTAAACAGCGAAAAGCTGACAGACGAAAATGTAGCGGAAGCATTAAAAGGCATGTCGGGTGTTCTCATCGGACCGGGCTTCGGCGAACGCGGCATCGCAGGTAAATTTGTAGCTATCAAATATGCGCGTACGCACGATATTCCGACATTCGGTATTTGCTTGGGCATGCAGTGCATCGCCATCGAATTCGCCCGCAATGTCTTGGGATACGCAGACGCCAATTCACGCGAAATGGACGAAAAGACGCCTCACAACGTTATCGACATCATGGAGGAACAAAAATCCATTACCAATATGGGAGGTACCATGCGCTTGGGCGCCTATGAGTGCGTATTGCAAGAAGGCAGCAAAGCATACGAAGCCTACGGAACAGAGCACATACAGGAGCGTCATCGCCACCGTTACGAGTTTAATTCCGCCTATAAAACGGAATATGAGGCGGCAGGCATGAAATGCGTAGGTATCAATCCGGAATCCGATTTAGTGGAAATCGTGGAAATTCCTGCATTGAAGTGGTTTGTGGGAACCCAGTTCCATCCGGAATACAGCAGTACAGTATTACACCCGCACCCGTTGTTCGTAGCCTTTGTGAAAGCTGCGATTGAAAATGAAAAGAAGTAATCATTACTAATTAATAATAGATAATTCATATTTGACTAAATGGATAAAAATACCATCACAGGCCTTGTCCTAATAGCCGTTTTGTTAGTCGGATTCAGTTTCCTAAGCCGTCCGAGCAAGGAGCAGCTGGCCGCACAGCAACGTTATTATGACTCCATAGCCCAAGTACAACAACGCGAAGCTGACCTGAAAGCAAAGGCGGAAGCCGCCCTGGCTAATGACAAAGAAGCTCAAACGGCAGATTCCACCGCCCTATTCTTTAATGCGCTTCAAGGAACCGACTCACAGGTTACAATACAAAACAACCTGGCGGAACTGACGGTAGCCACTAAAGGCGGACGTATTTCATCAGCTACGTTGAAAGAGTATATGGGACAGGACAAGAAGACTCCTGTTACTTTATTCAGCGGCGACGACGCTTCCATGAACTTCCTTTTCTACAACAAAAAGGAAACGATACAGACGGAAGATTACTACTTTACAGTGGTAAACCGTACGGACAGTACCGTAACCATGCGTTTGTCGGCAGATAGCGCCAGCTATATCGACTTTAATTATGCCATGCATAATGACACTTATCTGGTAGACTTTACGATTGACGCAACAGGCATGGCAAACAAACTGGCAAGTACCGACTATGTGGATATCGAGTGGTCGCAACGTGCACGCCAGATAGAAAAGGGGTATACGTACGAAAACCGTTTGTCGGAACTGACTTATAAAATTACCGGAGACGGAACCGACTATCTATCCGCCGGTAAGAATGATGAAAAAGAAGTCGCAGAACGTTTGGACTGGATTGCTTTCAAGAATCAGTTCTTCTCTTCTGTATTCCTGGCCGATGCAGACTTTGAAAAGACCAAGTTAAACTCAAAAATGGAAGCGCAGGGCAGCGGATATATCAAGGATTATTCCGCTGAAATGAGTACGGCTTTCGATCCGACGGGCAAAACTCCTACTCAACTGTTCTTCTACTTCGGTCCGAACCACTACAAAACACTGACTGCGCTCGATAAGGGACGTGAGGATAAGTGGGAACTCAACCGCTTGGTATACTTGGGCTGGCCGTTAATCCGCTGGATAAACAAATGGTTCACCATCAACATCTTCGACTGGTTATCCAGCTGGGGATTGAGCATGGGTATCGTTTTGTTGCTGATGACACTGATTGTAAAAGCAGTGGTATTCCCCGCAACCTGGAAAACGTATATTTCTTCTGCTAAAATGCGCGTCCTGAAACCTAAAATCGACGAAATCGGCAAGAAATATCCCAAGCAGGAAGATGCCATGAAGAAACAGCAGGAAGTAATGGGATTGTATAGCCAGTACGGTGTCAGCCCGATGGGCGGATGTTTGCCTATGCTGATTCAGTTCCCCATCTTAATGGCCTTGTTTATGTTCGTACCGAGTGCTATCGAGCTTCGCCAGCAAAGTTTCTTGTGGGCCGATGACTTGTCTACATACGACGCATTCATCAACTTCCCGTTCCATATTCCGTTCCTGGGCAGTCACCTCAGTTTATTCTGTTTGTTGATGACCGTAACAAATATTCTGAACACCAGGTTTATGATGCAGCAGCAGGATACCGGCGCCAATCCGCAAATGGCGGCTATGAAATGGATGTCATACCTGATGCCTGTTATGTTCCTGTTCATATTGAACGATTATCCTTCGGGACTGAACTATTACTACTTCATTTCCACGCTTATCAGCGTAGTGACTACGCTCATCATGCGTAAGATGACTAATGAGGAAGCTCTTCTTGCACAACTGGAAGCGAAGAAGAAAGACCCGAAGAAAATGAAGAAAACCGGCTTTGCCGCCCGTCTTGAAGCCATGCAAAAGCAGCAAGAACAGATGATGAAAGAAAAACAGAACAGGAAATAAAACTTCCGTTCAAGATATTTTTTCAGAAGGGAGCCGGACAATTCGCATTGCCCGGCTTTCTTTTCCTTTTTCAAGTACATCAAAAAGGGTTATCAAGTATATCAAATGATTTTTTCAAGTATATCAAAAAAACTTATTTATCGAATATGCAAACTAAGTACACCTACAAAGAAATTTGGCTTATAGCCTACCCTATCCTAATCAGTTTGCTCATGGAGCAGATGATCGGTATGACAGACACCGCCTTCCTGGGACGTGTAGGCGAAATAGAATTAGGAGCATCTGCCATTGCGGGTATCTTCTATATAGTAATGTTCATGGTGGCCTTCGGTTTCAGTATCGGAGCGCAAATTCTGATTGCACGGCGTAACGGTGAGCAGCAATATAAAGAAATAGGCAACTTGTTCTATCAAGGCATCTATTTTCAATTAGGAATGGCAGCGGTTATGTTTGTCGTCTGTTATAGCTTTGCTCCGGTGATATTGAAGCGGCTTGTCTCTTCCGAGCATATTTATGATGCGGCAATGAGTTATCTCAACTGGCGTGTCTTCGGTTTCTTCTTCTCCTTTACGGCGGTAATGTTCCGTGCGTTTTTCCTGGGAACGACACAAACCAAGACACTGACATTGAACTCAATCGTCATGGTATTGAGCAACGTCGTCTTCAACTATATCCTGATATTCGGCAAGTTCGGCTTCCCCGTCCTCGGCATTGCCGGAGCGGCCATCGGCTCGTCATTGGCGGAATTGGTTTCATTGGTATTCTTCATCATCTATACCCGCAACCGCATTGATATCCGCAAATATGGGTTGGACAAGATACCGGGCATCCGTTGGAACATACTCAAGCGTATGCTCAACGTTTCTTTTTGGACAATGGTACAGAATTTCCTGTCACTCTCTACTTGGTTCCTGCTGTTCCTCTACGTAGAACATTTGGGAGAACGTTCGCTGGCCATCACAAATATCATCCGTAACGTATCGGGAATCATGTTTATGGTGATGATGGCATTCGCGTCGACCTGCGGCTCATTGGTCAGCAACCTTATCGGAGCGGGAAACATCAGCTGCGTACCCGGAACAATACGGCAACATATACGTATCGCGTACGCTTTCGTATTGCCGTTTGCCGTATTTTTCGCCCTGTTCCCCAAATTGATATTGGGCGTGTATACGGATATGCCGGAATTGCAAGAGGCGGCTATCCCCTCGCTGTGGGTGCTTTGCTCCGCTTACTTGTTTCTCGTACCGGCCAATGTATATTTTCAGTCCGTATCGGGAACGGGTAACACACGTACCGCCTTGGCCTTGGAGCTGATAACGCTGGTAATTTACACCTGCTATATCACATACATTGTAGCCTATCTGAAGTTAGACGTGGCATTTGCATGGACATCGGAAATAGTTTATTCCGTAGGTATTTTAGTGCTTTGTTACTTCTATATGAAGAAAGGAAAATGGAGTCTGAAGAAAATTTAAATTAATTCCCTATCTTCGCTACCAAAATAAATCTTCAAACATATATGAAACAATCAAACCTATTATTTATGTCGGCAGCAATGATGTTGGCATCCTGCGGCGGAACCAAAGAAGCAGGACAAAACGGAGCGCTTATCGAGAGATCGGATATAAAAATCGAAGGTCAGCGTATGACGCCCGAAGCGCTTTGGGCAATGGGACGTATCGGCAGCGTAGCCGTATCGCCCGACGAGAAACAGATTGCTTATTCGGTAGCTTATTACAGCGTGCCGGAGAATAAGAGCAATAATGAATTGTTTGTTATGAATGCCGACGGCAGCAATAACAAGCAAATTACTCGTGACAATTGGCAGGAAAGCCAGCCTGCCTGGATTAAGGACGGCAAGAAAATCGCTTTCCTGTGCAATGAAAGCGGTAGCAGCCAAGTATGGGAAATGAATCCGGACGGTACGGAACGCAAACAACTCACTCAGTATGACGGAGATATCGAGGGATTTGCTTTCTCGCCCGATGGTAAGAAATTACTTTTCATCGCTCAAGTAAAGACCGTGCAGAGCACCGCCGACAAGCATCCCGATTTGCCCAAGGCAACCGGCATCATCGTTACCGATTTGATGTACAAACATTGGGATGAATGGGTAACGACCGCTCCGCATCCTTTCGTTGCCGAATTCGACGGCAATGGCATCAGTAATGTGAAAGACATCCTTGAAGGACTTCCCTATGAAAGTCCGATGAAGCCTTTCGGCGGCATCGAGCAACTGGCGTGGAGCCCCGCATCGGATAAAGTGGCTTTCACCTGCCGTATGAAAACGGGACTGGCATATGCTATTTCTACCGACTCGGATATCTATGAATACGACGTACAGAAAGGCGGCTTCGTCAACCTTTGTAAACAGGATGCGAAAGCTTCCGACGGTCAAACCGAAATGGCGGGCTACGACACCAATCCGCAATATTCTCCGGACGGCAAATACATCGCATGGCAGAGTATGGAGCGCGACGGCTATGAGGCAGACCTCAACCGCCTGTGTGTAATGGACCGTGCTACCGGAGAGAAACGTTTCGTCAGCCAAGGATTCCAATCCAATGTAGACGCTTTCTTGTGGAATAAAGACTCGCAAAGCATCTTCTTCCTGGGTGTATGGCAGGGCAGAACTCAAATCTACAACACCGGTTTGGAAGATGACAAACATATATACCAACTGACCAACGGCATGTACGACTATGCTTCGATGGCCTTATGCGGTAACAGTATGATTGCCAAACGCCACTCCATGTCCATGGGCGATGAAATCTTCTCCATCGGTCAGTTGGACAGCAAACCTTTCCCTGTCTGCATGTTCGGTACCGATACGTACAACAATGCCGATAGCAATACTCCGGTAGAGGAGATTTATCCCGTAACGCAACTCACCTTCGAGAACAAACAAATCTACGACCAACTGGAAATGGGTAAAGTAGAGGGACGCTGGATGAAAACCACTGACGGCAAGCAGATGTTGACCTGGGTTATCTATCCGCCGCACTTCGACCCGAACAAGAAGTATCCTACCCTGCTCTTCTGCGAAGGCGGTCCTCAAAGTCCTGTCAGCCAGTTCTGGAGTTATCGTTGGAATTTCCAGATTATGGCGGCCAACGATTATATCATCGTAGCTCCCAACCGTCGCGGTCTTCCGGGCTTCGGCGTAGAATGGAATGAGGCTATCAGCGGCGATTACGGCGGTCAGTGCATGAAGGATTATTTCACCGCCATTGATGAAATGGCGAAAGAGCCGTTTGTCGATAAAGACCGTTTGGGTTGTGTAGGCGCCAGCTTCGGCGGTTTCTCCGTTTACTGGCTTGCAGGACATCACGACAAACGTTTCAAAGCATTTATCGCCCATGACGGCATCTTCAATATGGAAATGCAATACCTGGAAACCGAAGAAAAATGGTTTGCCAACTGGGATATGGGCGGCGCATACTGGGAAAAGAACAATGCCACAGCCCAACGTACGTTTGCCAACTCCCCTCACCTCTTTGTAGACAAATGGGACACTCCTATTCTCTGTATCCACGGTGAAAAGGATTTCCGTATTCTCGCCAACCAAGCTATGGCCGCTTTTGATGCAGCCGTCATGCGCGGCGTGCCTGCCGAATTGCTTATCTATCCCGATGAAAACCATTGGGTACTGAAACCGCAAAACGGTATTCTGTGGCAGCGTACATTCTTTGAATGGCTGGATAAATGGCTGAAACCAGCTAAACAATAAAGAAAGCAGATAAAAAAGGATATGAAAAAAGGAAGTTAACATCGTTGGTACGATGATGTTAACTTCCTTTCTTTATGATATTAACTTGCTATAAATATTCTATTAACTTCCTATTTACCAATGCATCAATAGGATATTATTCTATTAATCACACCAGAATGCCCAATATCGGGAAGGTTGCTCCCTGCATAGCGAAGCAGATACCAAAGACGGCTGCACTCACAATCCAAAGAATAACCAAAGTCCATTTCAAGCCGGAAGCCATCGGCTGCCACTTAAATATCTGGCTGAATATTGCCCAAACAAGACTTACCAATGGAATGCCCACCAGCAAAACACCCGCAATGTACATTACAATAGCCGATAACGGAGAAGTAGGCAATATCACATCAAAAGTGGGGAACATCGAGATAAGCGCAGCTCCGCCACCAATAGCCACCATCACGGCCGCAAAAAGCAACGCGACAAATACTACCCCGAACACAAACAATAGCGGACTGCAAATAATGGCAAATATCACCAGGCAGATTTTGAAAAACCAACCGGCCACCATCACCAAAGCATCACCCAGCTTCTGCAAGAAAGTACGGGGTTTATCGGATTTCATGTAATCATTCACACCGTTGGCAACCTTTTCAAAACCATCGGTCACGGTCTTCCCTATATTTTCTACTGTAACGGCTTCGCCGCGCATACTCAGTTTCTCGGCGGCTGTACGCGCTTCGGGAATAACCAACCAACAAACGATATAAACCGGAATCAATGTTCCTACTCCACAAATCAATACAACCAGCAACAACAGACGGAGCAGAGTCACATCCCATCCCAAATACGCAGCCATACCGCTGATAACACCTCCCAGTAACTTATCATCCGGATTACGGTAAAGACGGCGGTGTATCGTAGTACGGGTTGCATTGCCAACCGACGGCTCACTATCGTTTTCCGCTTCCATATCTTCCGGTTTTCCCATACGGGCAATAACCTCTTCCACATCAGTAATGGTAATCACTTGCGAACCCGCAGTAAGTTTCTCCGCAAAGAGCTCGGAAATACGGCGCTCAATATCATCAATAATCTCGTCTGCACCGGCTTCCTTACGGAAATGTATCTTCAGATTACTTAAATAATTATCCAAAAGACGGTAGGCGTCTTCATCAATATGAAAAACAGTTCCGCCTAAGTTTACCGTTAATGTCTTTTTCATTGTTATATGTTTTTTATTTATTACTTTATTATCTAATATATATAATTGCCAACCGCTAATTATTCGCTATATGATTGACCGTATCACTTAATTCCCGCCAAGATACTTCCAGCTCACCTAAAAACAGCTCCCCTTTCTCTGTCAGCTTATAGTATTTGCGTGGCGGCCCTTGCGTGGACTCTATCCATTCGTAACTCAATAAATCATCATTCTTCAAACGGGTAAGTAACGGATACAGCGTTCCTTCCACCACAATCAACCGGGCTTCTTTCAGTTTTTGTATAATATCCGAAGCGTAAGCCGGTTCTTTATGGAGCAATAGCATGATGCAATATTCAAGCATGCCCTTACGCATTTGCGACTTTACATTATTAACATCCATAATCTATTCATTATTAATTTGCTTTATTAATTACAACAAAGATGCCCTACCGACATTCTTTGTATGGCACAAATATATGTATTATATTAGTACTATGTATTGCAAAGTACTTTATATTTATATTAATTAACAATAATCCCGGATTTTACCCCGCCAATACCTAAAGTTTATGCCTTTTATTCCTAAGGTTTGCAACACATATACCTCGACGCTAAGCTCTGATGCACCGGATTATAATTTCGGCCGATTAAGATACACCGTTTCATAAAGCATGCTATATTTGTATCCGATTAACAATATAAACGCCACAAATATGTTTACTATCAGAAAAGCGACAAGCGCCGATTGTGAATTGATTCACAAACTTGCCTGGCAGATATTTCCCGAAACCTACAAGGAAATACTTTCAAAGGAACAAACCGAATATATGATGGAATGGATGTACTCTTTGGAGAATATCCGTAAGCAAATGGAAGAAGAAGGACATGTGTACCTCATAGCCTACGAAGAGTGTGAAGCAGCAGGATATGTATCCGTACAACCGGAAGGCGACAACCTGTTTCATCTGCAAAAGATTTATGTACTCCCCTATTATCAAGGGGCGCACTGTGGAAGTTTCCTGTTTCGTGAAGCCATAAAATACATCAAGGAAGTGCATCCGGAACCATGTATGCTGGAATTAAACGTAAACCGTAATAATAAGGCAATACACTTTTATGAGCGTATGGGAATGAAGAAATTAAGAGAAGGAGATTTCCCGATAGGAAACGGGTATTATATGAATGATTATATAATGGGAAAGGAAATTTAAATTTAAGTTTAAATGAAGAATGAGAAATGAAAAATTCTTCATTCTTCATTTCTCATTCTTCATTTAACTGGGTTTTCATTTATTTTGCCACTCTCTCCAGCCACTTAACCATTGAGAGCATTACAATCATAGAAGCGCCCGTCGCACCTACAAAGACTAACCAACAAGCCCAGATTGGAACGGTAGTATAAAGAATACCGCCAATGAAAAGCAACGAGTTACCTACTGCGGTCGCAGCCAACCAACAGCCCTGCATCAAACCTTGCAAATGAGGAGGAGCCACCTTCGATACGAAAGACAATCCCAGCGGCGAGATAAACAATTCGGCAACCGTAAGGATGAAGTACAAACCGATCATAATCCACGGAGTTACACGGATGGCATTAATTTCAGCCGCACTCATTGTACTCAGCGCATCTTTGGCGGGCAGCGTGAACGAGAATACCATAAGGAAAATATAAGCCAATGCCGCGATACCCATACCGATGGCAATCTTCATCGGTGTGGAAGGTTCTTTCTCCTTCTTCTTCAGCGCGCCGAAGAACCACATGATAAACGGAGTAAGGAATACCACAAAGAACGGATTTACACACTGGAATATTTCAGCACCCTTGATACGGGTAAAGCCGAGGTCGATATCGATTACGCTCAAGTCTACATAGTCGCGCGCAAAGTAAGTCAGCGAATAACCATTTTGGTGGAACGACAACCAAAAGAAAATCACTACACCGAATACAGCGAACAAAGCGTAAATACGCTGTTTGATTTCAGCCGCACTCATCTTGATTTCTTCCTTGCTTACAGTAGCGTTCTGCTCTTTGGCAGCTACCACTTTCTTTGCAGGATCGGGGAAACGGTTCTTATTGGCCAAATAGATTACCAATGAAATCAACATGGCAACAATGGCAGCCATGAAAGCATATTGGAAACCACGGTTAAACACATCCAGGTAGTTGTTGACAAATACACCCATATCAGCCACGTGGCTGCCGTCGAGCGTAACCTTATCGGCCAACGATGCAAGATTCTCCATTGCCTGAGGAGCCATTTTATCACCTTCTTTAAGGAATTGGTGACAAAGTTCGGGTAAAGTGGCATCATAATCGAAGTTATTAACCTTCAACCACCAGTTACGTACACCGATAGCAATCCACGGAGCAAAGAAACCGCCGATATTGATAAACATATAGAAAATTTGGAAACCGGAGTCACGCAGACTCGAGTATTTTGGATCATCGTACATCTGACCTACCAATGCCTGAAGATTACCTTTGAACAAACCGTTACCGAAAGCGATAACCAAAAGTCCGAGACAAGTCAATCCCAGGTAAAGTCCCATGCTGGGAACCGGCGTAGGAGTAGGAATGGCAATAATCAAATAGCCGACAGCCATCATCACCAAACCGGCAAGAATAGTACCTTTAAAGTTTTTAGTCTTGTCAGCTATGATACCGCCTGCCAATGCCAGAATATAGATGGATGCATAGAATGCGGAATAGATATATCCGGTAGTCGTTTCAGACAGCCCGAACTTGGCCGAGATAAACAGTGTAAGGATTGCCATCATGATATAGAAGCCGAAACGTTCTCCCATATTAGCCAAAGCGGCAGCAATCAAACCATTAGGGTGTTTGCTAAACATAAAAATAAGTTTTTGTAAATTAGTAATTAGTATTAGTTTATTTATATTTTTTGCAAATATATACTTTTCATCGAGATTTTCGATAAGAAAACAGAATATCTCTTGTCCGAACCAAGCTTTTACGGTTCAAAAAGAGTGCAAACCTCGGCGCGTACTTCCTTTATCAAATCTTTCGGAGCCAGTTTAAGCTGTAGTCCGCGTTGCCCGGCACTGATATAAATATAGGAGAATTGCAGGCATGTCTCGTGAATATAAGTGGGAAAAGGCTTTTTCATACCGATAGGCGAGCAGCCGCCGCGAATATATCCTGTCAGCGAAAGCAGTTCCTTCATGGGGATAAGGTCGCACTTCTTGTTTCCGGAAACCTTGGCCGCCAATTTCAAGTCGACTTCATGCTCTCCGGGAATGACGCACACGAAATAACCGGTCTTGTCACCATGCAATATCAATGTTTTAAAGACTTGTTCTATATCCTCTCCCAGGCTGGCGGCAACGTGTATGGCACTCAAATCTTTTTCATCCACTTCGTACGGGATGAGTTCATAGGCAATCTTCGCCTTATCGAGCAGCCGTGCTGCATTCGTTTTATTAATTTTGGGTTCTTTCATCACAAGATAATCATTTTTCATCACAGGATAATTGTCTTTCGCCGTAGGATATTCAAAGATGAAGTTCTTCTTTCAGAAACTTCGGAGTATATCCTTTTGTACTCTTCGCCACTTCTTCGGGTGTGCCGCAAGAGAGAAGCTCTCCCCCGCCCTTACCGCCTTCGGGGCCCATATCGATAATATAGTCCGCCATTTTGATAACGTCGAGATTATGCTCGATAACAATAACCGTATTACCCTTATCAACTAATTTATTCAATACATTCATCAAAACGCGAATATCTTCAAAATGCAGTCCGGTAGTGGGTTCGTCAAGAATATAGAGCGTCTTGCCCGTATCCCGCTTGGAAAGTTCGGTAGCCAATTTCACACGCTGGCTCTCACCACCGGAAAGCGTGGTGGAAGATTGCCCCAACTTGATATACCCCAAGCCGACCTCTTGAATTACTTTAATCTTATTCAATATCTGAGGCACGTTCTCGAAGAATTCCACCGCGCGGTTTATCGTCATATCCAGCACATCGGCAATGGACTTCCCTTTAAAGCGCACTTCCAACGTTTCGCGGTTGTAACGCTTGCCATGGCAAACCTCACAAGGGACGTAGACATCGGGCAGGAAGTTCATTTCAATGGTTTTGTAACCATTACCCTGACAGGCTTCACAACGTCCGCCACTGACATTGAACGAAAAACGTCCCGCTTTGTAACCGCGGATTTTAGCCTCAGGCAAGCCTACAAACAAGTTACGGATATCGGAGAAGACTCCCGTATAGGTGGCAGGATTGGAACGAGGGGTTCGTCCCAACGGCGACTGGTCTACATTCACCACCTTATCTATATACTCCAGTCCTTCGATACTGCCGTATTCCAAAGGGTCTTGAAGGGAACGGTAAAACTTCTGTGAAAGAATAGGCTGAAGCGTTTCATTAATCAACGTAGACTTTCCGCTACCCGACACACCTGTAACGCAAATCAGCTTGCCAAGCGGAAACTCCACATCCACATTCTTCAGATTATTACCCTTTGCGCCACGCAGCCAAAGACTATGACCGTTGCCCTTCCGCCGTTCGGCAGGAATTTCGATGGCACGCTCACCGTTCAAATATTGGGAAGTCAGCGTATGCGTCTGCAACATCTTCTGCGGAGTACCGGCGAATACTACTTCACCACCCAATCTGCCCGCTTTTGGGCCCATATCGATGACATAATCGGCTGCGAGCATCATGTCTTTATCATGTTCCACCACGATAACGGAATTACCCATGTCGCGCAGTTCTTTCAGCGAATGGATAAGCCGCTGGTTATCCCGCTGGTGCAATCCGATGCTCGGCTCGTCCAGGATGTAGAGCACATTTACCAACTGCGAACCTATCTGCGTAGCCAGTCGGATGCGCTGGCTTTCACCACCGGAAAGGCTGACAGCGCTGCGGTCTAACGACAAATAGTCCAATCCCACATCCAGCAAGAACTTCAGACGGGTGCGGATTTCTTTCAGAATTTCCACGGCAATCTGTTGCTGCTTATTGCTAAGATACCGGTCTACATTCATCAGCCAGTCATACAACTCGTTGATATCCATTGTAGAGAGTTCGTAAATATTTTTATCATGAATGCGGAATGACAAGGCTTCCTTGTTCAACTTCGCCCCATGGCACTCGGGACAGACGGCCGTCTTGGCAAATTGCTCCGCCCACTTCTGTGCCGTGGCAGACGCATCCTTTTCCTGTAACATCTGGATGTATTTCACTACTCCCTCAAAAGTTACAAAGTAGTCGGAAGATGTACCGATAAGCGAGCTCTTTATCTTTATACGCTCGTCCGAACCGTACAATATCTCCTCGATGGCATCGTCCGGAAGCTCCTTAACAGGGGTTTTCAGCGTGGCTTCGTATTTCTCCAACAATGCGGTGATCTGCCAGAATATCATGCTGTTCTTGGATTTTCCCAAAGGTATGATGGCTCCCTCTCCGATAGACAGTTCGCGGTCGGGGATAATCTTGTCTATATCAATCTGGCTCACCACACCCAGCCCTTTACACTTCGGGCAAGCCCCTTGCGGAGAGTTGAAAGAGAAATTGTGGGGAGCAGGTTCGCGATAGGACAATCCGGTCACAGGACACATCAAACGTTTGCTGTAATGACGTACGCTCTCACTTTGGGCATCAAGAATCATCAGCAACCCGTCACCCTGGCGCATGGCGGTGGCAACGCTGTTCTTCAAGCGGGTATCATCCTTATCCGCTACCACCAGTTTGTCAACGACCACCTCGACATCATGGTTCTTGTAGCGGTCCAGTTTCATGCCGGGCAACGCTTCGCGCACTTCACCGTCCACGCGGACGTAAAGATAGCCTTTTTTGCGAATTTGCTCGAACAACTCCTTATAATGTCCCTTACGGCTACGTACCAGCGGAGCAAGAATGTAAATGCGTTTCCCTTTGTAATCATTCAGAATAAGCTCAAGAATCTGCTCTTCGGTATATTTCACCATTTTTTCACCGGAAAGATAAGAATAAGCTTCACCGGCGCGGGCATACAACAGACGAAGATAATCGTATATCTCCGTTGTCGTACCTACGGTAGAACGTGGGTTTTTATTGGTTGTCTTTTGCTCAATGGAAATCACCGGACTCAATCCTGTAATCTTATCTACATCGGGACGTTCCAAATTGCCCAAGAAGTTACGGGCATAAGCGGAAAATGTTTCAATATAACGGCGCTGGCCTTCGGCGAATATCGTATCGAACGCGAGAGATGACTTGCCGCTTCCGCTCAATCCTGTAATCACCGTCAGACTGTTACGGGGGATTTCCGCATCGATATCTTTCAAATTATGTACACGCGCTCCGTATACATTGATATATTCTGTTTCTTCTTGCATACTTTAATTAATGAATTTGTGCAAAAATAACGGTTTCCGACCGAATATCAGCCGAAAAGAAGTATTTTTCAGTTTTGAAATGCACAATATTATTTCTTAACTCAATCCTTTGGTTAAAATAGGACAATATTGTTAACTTTGCGGCTACTTTGGGAAATTGTAAACATAAACCAACGATTACTGAATGAAAACAATCAACCGTATTTTATGCTCCCTACTGCTTGCCGGCGCATGTGGCCTCGGAGTAAATGCACAAGAAAACCAGTCATATTTTCTGCATACAATAGAGAAAGGCCAAAGCTTATATTCCATTGCCAGTATGTACAACATCAGCCAGGCGGATATAGTAAAACTGAATCCCGGCAGCGATGACAAGATATATGTGGGACGCGCTCTACGCATTCCACGCACGGACGCCAATACGCAAAAAGAAACCTTTCACACCATAGCGCCCGGTGAGACCCTTTACCGCCTGACCGTGAAATATAACGTATCCGCCAAAGCAATATGCGACGCCAACCCCGGACTGAGCGCCGAGAACTTCCGCATCGGACAGGTAATCCAAATTCCCTCTGCTACGGACGAGACAACCGTCACCGCAACCACACCGGAACTATCCGGTATATCTACGGGCAATTCGTCCGTTCAAGCTCCGGTACAGTCGCGTTGCCGCGATATGCATAAGGTAAAACGTAAAGAAACGGTATTCAGCATCAGCCGCGAATACGGCATTACAGAGGCCGAACTCATTGCCGCCAATCCAGAGTTACGGGGGGAGAATAAAATAAAGAAAGGCTCATTCCTTTGCATTCCCTACCCCTCTGCCCAAACTCAGCAAAGCACACATCCCCAAACCGTGCCGAGCGACAGCGAACTATTCAGTGAAAACAAAAAGAGTAACGAGCGCATCAATGTCATCAAGGCGGCCGTTATCCTTCCCTTCCTATCCGATGGAGCAAGTAAAAGCGAATCTGCAAAAATGGTGGAATACTACGAAGGTTTCCTCATGGCGGTAGACAGCTTGAAACGTACAGGAACTTCCATAGACCTTTATACTTACACTACCGGTTCCGCCACATCATCTCTGAACTCCATACTGGGCAAAAGCGAAATGAGGGATATGGATATTATTTTCGGTCCGTTGCACCAGCAACACATCAAGCCGCTGGCCGATTTTGCCGACAAGCATGACATACGTCTGGTCATACCGTTTACATCGAAAGATAACACCGTATTCCGCAATCCGTCGGTGTACCAAATCAACACTCCCCAATCCTATCTCTATTCGGAAGTGTACGACCACTTTGTCCGCCAATTCCCCAACGCCAATGTAATCTTCATCGAAGCCAGCCAAGACACAAGAGACAAGGCGGACTTCATTAAAGGATTGAAAGAGGAACTGCGTAACCGTTCCATACCGACAAAATCGTTGAAAGAAGATGCCACCGTAGAGTCATTGAAAGCCGTACTGCGTAACGACCGCGAAAATATCTTCATCCCGACTTCCGGAAACAACATCACCCTGATTAAGATACTTCCGCAATTGACGTTATTGGTACGCGAAAAGCCAGACAGCCGTATACACTTGTTCGGTTATCCGGAATGGCAGACTTATACAAAAGACCATCTTGAGGCCTTCTTTGAACTCGATACATATTTCTATTCATCTTTCTATACGAACAACTTGCTTCCGGCGGCCATTAACTTCACCAAGAGTTACCGTAAGTGGTATGGAAAAGACATGGATGAACGTTATCCCAAATTCGGAATGTTAGGTTTCGATACAGGCTATTTCTTCCTCAAAGGACTGTCTCGATACGGTTCAGGTTTTGAAAAGAACCTGAACGAAATGAACCTCGTTCCTATTCAGACAGGATTCAAGTTCCAGCGTGTCAATAACTGGGGCGGATTTATCAACCGGAAAGTATTCTTTGTGCATTTCACCAAAAATTTTGAGCTGATAAAGCTTGATTTTGATTAAAGACGACTGACAGCCATTTGGCGTTATAGCAATTCGCAATTGAAGAAAATGAAACTAAAAACAATCATAGGAACAGCTCTTTTAGCAGGTACATGCGCTTTGCCGGCAAGCGCGCAGATAGGCGAACAACGCCATAACCTTTCTGTGGGTATCAACGGCGGTATCAACCTGAACAGCGTAAGCTTCTCTCCCAGAGTTCGCCAAAGCAATCTGATGGGTATCAACGGCGGACTGACAGCCCGTTATATTTCCGAAAAGTATTTCAGTATGATATGCGGTGCACAAATTGAACTTAACTTCTCCCAACATGGTTGGGATGAATTTTATCAGGACTATCCCGAATTACAATATACGCGAAAGATGAACTATATAGAGATTCCTTTCCTTGCGCACCTGGCGTTCGGAAAAGAAAGAGGCCTGCAATTCTTTGTACATGCCGGTCCGCAGATAGGTTTCTTTCTCGGAGACAGTTATACAATAAGCGGTGACTGGGACAATTATACGGGAATAACCGTTGAGCAGCATGATAAAGCCGTCGACAATAAGTTCGACTATGGTATTACGGGTGGAGCCGGTGTAGAGCTACGTACTAAAGCAGGCAACTTTCTGGTAGAAGGCAGGTATTATTATGCCTTGTCCGACTTTTACAGCAGTACTAAGAAAGACTATTTCTCCCGCTCGGCACATGGAGTTATCACGGCTAAAATCACCTATTTATTCGATTTAAGAAAATAACGATACAAGTCCGATAAATAAACAAGCGGGGCACATGTCGAAGTAACATATGCCCCGCTTGTTATTATTTAAATATCCTTTTCTTATCGAAACCGATTTATTATCTCAATCTATCCGCAGCTTTCACCATCAGTTCGTCACGATAGATGGCACGAAAAGCCAAATAATTCAGTATGATACATACAGCAGGCAGACATAAAGCCCAACCTAACTGAAAACTCATCGCATTCAAATCACCTTTCAAAATAAACATGAATACAAAGAAAGCAATGTAATAACCTATCAGTAAAAGACTGCCGAATATCGTCATACGAACTTGCAGCATACGGTTACGGAACAGGAATATAGTACATAGCGCAATAATTGCACTCAGTAAAAGAATACCGAACAAACCCCATGTAGACTGAAAACTTCCGTCAGCCAAAGTTACACCCAACGGCTTGAAAACATGAGTCGCTATTCCATCCGAACCTATGAACTGTCCTACCGGCAAGCAGATGGCCACAACCAGCAGAATAGTCACTAATAATAAATAAACGGATTGAATACGCTGTATCATTACTGCAATTTTTCTTTTTCCTTAGAAGGATTACGATAATATACCTTGCCTTCAAGATATTCCTGAGTGGCAATCAATGTCGGTTTCGGCAATTTCTCATAGTAACGGGAAATCTCAATCTGTTCGCGATTCTCGAATACTTCTTCAAGATTATCATTGTAAGAAGCGAACTCTGCCAACTTCTTAGAAAGATCATTCTTGATTTCAACACTGATCTGATTGGCACGCTTACCAATGATCGCTACTGTTTCGTATACATTACCGGTATCCTCACACAACTCCATCATATCACGGGTCACCGTAGTAACAGGAGCATTTGTCTTTCTGTAATCCATAAATTTCTATCTAAATTAATTTTATTCTATAACAATAATAACCTCTCTTTTATCAATCTTTCAAAATCTTCTGCGCCTCCTTAAAAATGCGATCGGCGTCTTTCATGTATTTGCTTTCCGGAAATTCATTCTTAAAAGCGTAATATTCATCTACCGTCTCACGATAACGTTCGGCTCTCTTATCCTCCACACTATACACCGCCATTTCATATTTGGCACGCAAGATAAGGATAGACAAATCTTCACGCATATTGGTATAAGGATAATCCTTCAATGCGTTCTGTGCAGTAATAACGCAAGACTCGTAGTTATTTCCCAAATAATTTCCCAAATTATAATAGAGCTTGGCAGAAAGATATTCTTTCATAACCAACTTATCCTGCAAAGTAAATATCATACTTTGAGCTTCATCTTTCTTCGCGCTGTTAGGGAAATATTCAAGAAACATTTGTAACTGCTGAATCGCGCTATATGTACCGGATTGGTCCAAACGGGGTTCCGGAGTATCCAAATATAACGCCTTTCCCGCATGGAAACGTGCCAGTTCAGTAAACGTACCACGCGGGTACACATTATAATATTGGGTAAATGTCTGCGCGGCGGTCTGATAATCTTTCTGGTTATAATAGCTCATACCCAGCATATAAAGTGATTCTTCCGCTTTATCAGTACCTTTAAGAATAGCAATCAACTCATTCAGCAAAGTCGCAGCACGATTATACTGGCCTTTCGCGAAGTAATTCTTTGCCGCTTCATACTTGTATTCGTAGTCTGTGCTTTTCAGCAACTTGTTGTATTCTCCGCATGAGGAGAGCAGCAGTGCTGCAAGCAAAGTTATAAGGATGTTCTTCTTCATTACTCTTATTCAAATAATGTGCAAAGATAGAGGTTCGCATCGAATTAAACAACGATACGCACCTTAATTTTTCAAAAACAAAGACTAAGGGCGCAAGATAATCGATGGATAGGGAGGAAAAAAGATAATAGAGTGGCAGAAGGGTAAAGTGGTACAAGATAATAAGATGACAGAGCAACAGAGTGATGAAGTACTGAGACTATACCCTATCACTCTGTTGTTTTTCATCCTTTTTACAGTTTATATAAGTCGCTTGCAGCGAGTAAATCCACCTTTTTCTCCGTCAATACCCGGATACAGTTTTCCATATCATTGGGACGGATAATAACGTTAGCGGTCTGTCCGTTGGCAAAGGAGTACATATATTCAATAAATACGCCTTCATCAGACAGGCAACGGAGCACTTTTGCCAATGACCCCGGAATATTGGGACAACTGATACCCACCACATCAGTTACGTTCACGGCAAAATGATTATCCTTTAAGGCCTTATATGCTTTATCCGGTTCGGAGACAATACCGCGAAGAATACCAAAATCGGCATTCTCGGCTATACAGAGAGCAGAAAGATTAACACCTTCTTTGGCAAGAACTTCCGTCACCTCCGTAAGACGACCGGACTTATTTTCCAAAAAAATAGAAAGTTGTTTTGCTACCATAAGTTTTACTATTTGACGATTTACAATTTACGATTATCAATTACGCGTTTCGCTTTGCCTACACTGCGCTCAATGCTGCGAGGCTCTACCAGACGGACATCTACGCCCAAGCCCAATACGCTTTGCAAACGCGCGGTAAGCTTCTTCTTCAAAGCCAGCATCTTATTAATCTCATCGGAGTAATATTCCGGACGGACTTCTACTTGCAGTTCCATGGTATCCGTATTATTCTTACGGTCGACAAGCAGCAGATAATGCGGCTCGAATTCAGGCATTTCGAGAATAACGGATTCAATCTGTGTGGGGAATACATTCACGCCGCGTATAATGAGCATATCGTCACTACGTCCGAGAATACGGTCCATACGCACCAATGTACGTCCGCAAGAACATTTGTCATAGTGCAAAGCCGTAAGGTCTTTAGTGCGATAACGCAGCAACGGCATGCCTTCTTTAGTAAGGTGAGTAAATACCAGCTCTCCCGTTTCACCCGGTGCAACAGGTTCAAGTGTTTTCGGGTCTACTATCTCCGGAAAATAATGATCTTCGTTAAGATGCGTACCATTCTGGCATTCACATTCATACCCTACACCCGGACCCGCTATTTCACTCAATCCATAAATGTCATAAGCCTTTATTCCCAATTTCGTTTCAATATCGCGACGCATATTCTCCGTCCACGGCTCTGCACCGAATGCACCGACTTTCAGTTTGAACTCCTCACGCGGAAAACCCGAATCCTTAATGGCGTCCGCCAGATACAACGCATAAGAAGGCGTACAACAGAGTACTGTCGAACCGAAATCATGCATCAATGTAATTTGCTTTTCCGTATTACCGCTGGACATCGGAATAACAGAAGCACCGATATTCTCGGCGCCTGCGTGCGCCCCCAATCCGCCGGTAAACAACCCGTATCCGTAAGATACTTGAAAAATATCCGAACTGCCTGCGCCATACGCCGTAAAAGCGCGTGACAGGCATTCCGACCAAGCCGAAAGGTCCTTGCGCGTATATCCCACTACGGTAGGTTTTCCGGTTGTACCGGAAGACGCGTGGATACGAACAATCTGGCTCATAGGAACAGCACAAAGTCCGAAAGGGTAATTGTCCCGCAAATCATATTTTGTAGTAAAAGGAAGCTTTACAATGTCGTCGATGCTGTTGATGTCATCGGGAGTAATTCCCAGTTCCTGCATTTTCTTGCGATAGAAAGGAGTGTCATGATATACGCGCTCCACCGTTTTTTTAAGACGAATGCTCTGAATTTTACGAAGGCTTTCGCGATCCATGCATTCGATACTTTCGTTCCAAATCATGTTTTTGTTGTATTACATTAATGGTTATTATTAATTTGATATCGCAAAGATATGTTTTACTTACGAATTCACAAATTTTCGATGTAACTTTCCTATCTTTGCCCGACAATTCTGATGAAATGAATAAATTTGAGTTAACATCCGCCTATCGTCCCACCGGAGACCAACCGGAAGCAATTGCACAACTCACCGAAGGTGTACGTGAAGGAATTCCCGCACAAACTTTGCTGGGTGTGACAGGTTCCGGAAAAACATTTACCATTGCCAATGTCATAGCCAACATCAACAAGCCTACGCTCATATTGAGCCATAACAAGACACTGGCTGCACAGCTATACAGCGAGTTCAAGGGATTCTTCCCGAACAACGCGGTAGAATACTATGTATCCTATTATGATTACTATCAGCCCGAAGCCTATCTTCCTTCTTCGGACACATATATAGAGAAAGACCTCGCCATCAACGACGAAATCGACAAGCTCAGGCTTGCCGCCACTTCCGCCCTGCTTTCCGGACGCAAGGATGTGGTAGTGGTATCTTCCGTATCGTGCATCTACGGCATGGGAAATCCGGCCGATTTCTATAATAATGTCATCGACGTGCAACAAGGAAAAAATTACAGTCGCAATGTGTTCTTGCGCCGGCTTGTAGACAGTCTTTACGTCCGTAACGACATTGATTTGAACCGGGGGAATTTTCGCGTGAAAGGCGACACCGTAGACATTTACCTTGCTTATGCCGACAATCTGCTGCGCATAGTTTTTTGGGGAGATGAGGTAGACAGCATCGAAGAAGTAGACCCTATAAGCGGAGTTACCATTGCCCGGTTCGATGCTTACAAAATATATCCCGCCAACCTCTTTATGACGACCAAGGAAGCCACTCTGCGGGCTATCCATGAGATAGAGGACGACTTGCGCAAACAAGTGCAATGGTTTGAGAACGAGGGACGTCCTTTTGAAGCCAAACGCTTGCAGGAACGGGTCACCTACGACATGGAAATGCTGCGCGAATTGGGACACTGTTCGGGAATCGAGAACTATTCGCGCTATTTTGACGGACGTGAGGCGGGTACACGCCCTTACTGTTTACTGGATTTCTTCCCCGATGACTTCCTTATCGTCATTGACGAGAGCCACGTCAGTGTTCCGCAGATACGAGCCATGTATGGCGGTGACCGTGCCCGGAAAACCAATCTTGTAGAATACGGTTTCCGGCTTCCCGCTGCCATGGATAATCGCCCGTTGAAGTTTGAGGAATTTGAATCTATGGCCAAACAGGTAATATACGTCAGCGCCACCCCCGCCGACTATGAGTTGATGCAATCCGAAGGTATTGTCGTAGAACAGGTGATTCGTCCCACAGGTTTGCTGGACCCTATCATCGAAGTACGCCCCAGCCATAACCAGATAGACGACCTGATGGAAGAAATTCAATTGCGCATAGAGCGCAATGAGCGTACACTCGTCACCACTCTGACCAAACGTATGGCGGAAGAGCTGACGGAGTACCTTCTCAATAACAGCGTAAAATGCAACTATATCCATAGTGACGTAGACACGCTGGAACGTGTAAAGATTATGAGCGATTTACGTGAAGGCGAATATGATGTGCTTGTAGGTGTCAACCTTCTGCGTGAAGGACTGGACTTACCGGAAGTCTCTCTTGTGGCTATTCTGGATGCGGACAAGGAAGGATTTCTCCGCTCTCACCGTTCATTGACGCAGACAGCGGGACGTGCCGCCCGTAATGTCAACGGTATGGTTATCATGTATGCTGATAGAATTACGGAAAGTATGCAGCTTACCATTGACGAAACCAACCGCCGTCGCGAAAAGCAATTGAAGTATAACGAAGAACATGGCATTACTCCCCGGCAAATCAAGAAAGCAAAGAACCTCAACGTATTTGCCGGTACGGAAGGATTTGCCGAAAGCGGAGCCGGCAAAGAAAAATCTTCCGCAACCACTCCACGTCCCTATGTGGAACAAGACAGTACCGCTACGCTTGCCGCAGACCCGATTGTTCAGTACATGAACCGCGCCCAGCTTGAAAAGAGCATCGAGCGTACCAAGAAACTGATGCAGGAAGCCGCCAAGAAACTCGACTTCATCGAAGCCGCGCAATACCGTGATGAAGTACTAAAAATGGAAGACCTTCTAAAAGAAAAAACAGAATAGAACCTAAAAAGTCTGTTTGTATCAAACTGTTTAATGCTGCATTTGTTACTCTTTGTATATAAATCACTTAACTCATAAGATTATGAATACAAAAAGAGGAACGGTAGCATTAACAGCCTTAGCTGCCCTGTTTTCATTAGGCATACAACAAGCGGACGCATGTACGCGCGCCACTTACATCGGACCGGACAATATGGTTATCACAGGCCGTACAATGGACTGGAAAGAGGATATCATGAGTAATATTTACGTATTCCCGCGGGGAATGGAAAGAGCCGGATACAATAAAGGCGAAACAGTGAAATGGACATCAAAGTACGGCAGTGTCATTGCAACAGGTTATGATATAGGTACATGTGACGGTATGAATGAGAAAGGTCTGGTGGCCGGCCTGCTATTCCTGCCGGAGTCCGTATATGACCGTCCCGGAGATACCCGCCCCGTAATGGGCATCAGTATTTGGACGCAATACGTACTTGACAACTTCGCTACCGTACGCGAAGCCGTAGACGAGCTGAAAAAAGAGACCTTCCGCATTGATGCCCCCCAAATGCCGAACGGCTCGGCTTCCACTCTTCATTTGGCTATTACAGACGAAACGGGAAATACCGCTATCCTGGAATATCTGGACGGAAAGCTGAGTATCCACGAGGGCAAAGAATATCAGGTAATGACCAACTCGCCCAAATATGAGGATCAATTAGCCATAAACGACTACTGGAAAGAAGTCGGCGGATTGCAAATGCTGCCCGGAACCAATCGTTCCAGCGACCGTTTTGTACGTGCGTCATTCTACATCCATGCCATTCCTCAGACGGCAGACGCAAAGATTGCAGTGCCCAGTGTGTTGAGCGTGATGCGTACCGTATCCGTCCCGTTTGGAATCACTACACCGGATAAGCCCCACATCTCTTCCACCCGTTGGCGTTCGGTCTCCAACCAAAAGGATAAAGTCTATTATTTTGAGTCAACCCTCACTCCTAACCTGTTCTGGCTTGATTTGAAGAAAATAGATTTCAGCCCTAAAGCCGCAGTAAAGAAACTTGCGCTGACCAACGGAGAAATCTACGCGGGAGATGCCGTAAAAGATTTGAAAGACAGTTCCTCTTTCACATTCCTGTTCCAGACACCCGTTCTTTGATAAGAGCGTATAAATCTTTATTAAAGATACATATAAAGGACTGTACCATACGGACAAAAGGGTACAGTCCTTTTTTGCATACTTGTTTTTCACGTTAGCCTTAAGCCTTTCTCATGATTTTTATGTATGTTTGTAGTCAAACTTCAAAGCCGCATATCTACATGGAACTATTAGTATATAAAGCCTCGGCCGGTTCGGGAAAGACCTTCACACTGGCTGTGGAATACATCAAGCTTCTGATTCTCAATCCCCGCGCCTATCGGCAGATTCTTGCCGTAACTTTTACCAACAAGGCTACGGCGGAGATGAAAGAGCGTATTTTAACGCAACTTTACGGCATTTGGAAGGCAGACCCTGCATCAGACGCTTACCTGAAACGTATCAAAGAGGATTTGAATTCCTCTTCCCTTTCCGACAAAGAACTGCGCCAACGTGCAGGGATGGCCTTGCAATATATGCTGCACGATTACAGTCGCTTCCGCGTGGAGACAATCGACTCGTTTTTCCAGTCCGTCATGCGCAACCTTGCCCGTGAACTGGAACTCAGCCCCAATCTGAACATCGAACTGAATAACGCCGATGTGCTGAGTGACGCCGTCGACAGTATGATTGAAAAGCTGACTCCCTCTTCGCCCGTATTGGCTTGGCTATTGGATTACATCAACGAACGCATTGCCGATGACAAACGCTGGAATGTCTCCAATGAAGTCAAGAGTTTCGGACGGAACATCTTCGATGAAAGTTATATAGAACGCGGCGAAGGACTGCGTCTCAAACTTCGTTCGCCCGAAACAATCAAACTTTATCGTGACGTGCTGCGCGAAATGGAGACTGATGCGCTGGAACAGATGAAAGGTTTCTATGACCAGTTCGAAGGAGAGCTGGACGGTCATGCTCTCGTACCCGAGGACTTGAAAGGCGGTGCACGCGGCATAGGTAGCTATTTCCGCAAATTGCGTGACGGGCGGCTGACAGACAAAGACGTACTGAATGCCACCTTACAAAACAGTCTGGCAGATGCCAAAAACTGGACTACAAAAACATCTTCCCGTAAGGATGAGATTATCCGTCTTGCGGAAACCAGTCTGATACCTTTGCTTCAGGATGCAGAGAGGCTGCGCCCGCAGAAAAGCCGTACGATAAACAGTTGCCGCCTCTCGTTGCAACATCTCAACAAATTACAGTTGCTCAACCATATCGATGAAGAAGTACGCACACTGAACCGAGAGCATAACCGGTTTCTGTTGTCAGACACCAACGCCCTGTTACATAAATTAGTGCACGAGGGTGATTCTTCCTTCGTATTCGAGAAAATAGGCGCCAACATCCGCAATGTAATGATAGACGAGTTTCAGGATACAAGCCGCATGCAATGGGATAATTTTCGGTTACTGTTGCTCGAAGGGCTTTCACAAGGAGCTGACAGTCTGATTGTGGGTGACGTGAAACAGTCCATCTATCGTTGGCGCAACGGTGATTGGGGAATATTGAACAGCCTGGGAAGCAGTCAATCCCAACCTCAACTCTACAACAACAGTTCCCAACTCTCTTTTCCTTTCCCGGTACGTGTGGAAACATTGAAGGTAAACCGCCGGAGTGAAACGAATGTCATCAATTTCAATAACCACTTGTTTACCGCTGCGGTAGATTATCTGAATTCCTTGCATTTGGAAGAACTGAAAGAAGAATGCTTTCCGCTGAAACGGGCCTATGCCGATGTAGCCCAGGAATCTCCTAAAACAGACAGTAAGGGCTATGTCAAAGTCTCTTTCATAGAGCCTGACGAGGAACGGAACTATACCGAAAAAACTTTATCCGCTTTGGGCGAAGAAGTACAAAGACTGCTCTCGGAAGGTGTGAAACTGAATGACATCACCATTCTTGTACGCAAGAATAAGAACATACCGCCTATCGCGGATTATTTCGACAAAGAACTGCATCTTCCCGTCGTATCGGATGAAGCGTTCCGTTTGGATGCGTCTCTTGCTATCTGCATGTTGATAGATGCTCTGCGCTATCTGTCGAATCCGGAAGAAAAGATAGCGAAAGCTTCGCTAATCATGAATTACAAATTACAGATTACAGATGAAAAACAAGCGAAAGCCGATAAGGCAGGAGCAAATGAGAATAAGCTCCGAGAAAACGGAAATATTGCAGGAGCAAACGAAGACAAGCGAGAGGCGAACTTTGCAGAATCGGCAGATTGGCACAATATCTTAACGGCTGATGCAAGAACAGCGCTTCCCGCAGAGTTCGTTTCCCGTATGAACGAACTACGCCTGATGCCGCTATACGAACTACTGGAAGAACTCTTTACACTGTTCAATATGGGCAGCATCGAAAAGCAGGACGCTTACCTGTTCTCCTTCTTCGATGCGGTGACGGAGTATCTGCAAAGTAATTCTTCCGACCTCGACGGCTTTATCCGTTACTGGGACGAGACACTTTGCGCCAAGACAATCCCCAGCGGAGAAATGGACGGCATACGTATCTTCTCCATTCATAAATCCAAAGGACTGGAGTTCCATACCGTCCTCATTCCCTTCTGCGACTGGAAACTGGAGAACGAAACATACAACCAGCTCGTATGGTGCACCGCTCCCGAGTCACCTTATAATGCAATAGACCTTGTTCCCGTCAACTACTCTTCCACAATGGCGGAGTCTGTTTACCGTCAAGACTATCTTGACGAGCGCTTGCAACTGTGGGTGGACAATCTGAACCTGCTTTATGTAGCGTTTACCCGCGCCGGGAAGAACCTGATATTATGGAGCAAGAAAGACCAGAAGGGGACGATGGCGGAACTTCTTTCCGCCGCCCTGCCTCAAGTTGCCCAAACGGGTGAAGGCAGTTGGGATGAAGAGGAAAGTGTCTATGAAAGCGGAGAGATATATCCGTCGGGAGAAGAGATTCTTCACTGCGTTCAGAATGAAAAGAACAAAGACACGGATAAGCCGAATGACAAAAGCAAAGTCCTGAACAAGCTTGCCCAGAAGCCCGTCAAGCTTCCGGTGCACATGGAGAGCATGCGCCACGACATCGAATTCCGCCAGTCCAACCGTTCCGCCGACTTCATAGCCGGAGTGGACGAAGCCGAATCCAGCCGGCGTTTCATCAATCGGGGACGTTTGTTGCACACATTATTCTCTGCCATCGAAACCGAAGCGGATATTGACGATGCCATCAGCCGCCTGGTATTCGAGGGTATTATAGGACGTACCGAAACAGAAGAGGAAATACGGGAACTGACCCGCAAGGCGTTCTCTCAACCGCAAATCAAGGATTGGTATTCGGGCGCATGGCAGTTATTCAACGAATGCGACATCATTTGGCAGGAGAACGGCGCGCTCCGCAACCGCCGCCCCGACCGCGTGATGATGCGTGACGGTGTAATCGTGGTTGTAGACTTCAAGTTCGGCAAACCTAACAAGAAATATAACAAGCAGGTGCAAGGATACATAGAATTACTTGTCCGCATGGGGTATGATGTAAATACTATCAGCGGGTATCTGTGGTATGTAGAAGAAGAAATAATAGAGAAAGTATGAAAACATTCCTTCAATTAGTAGCCCAAGACCTATATTCCAAAATAGGAAACGACCTGTCACGCACAGCCATCGTATTTCCCAATAAACGCGCCGGCCTGTTCTTTAATGAACATCTGGCAGCCCAAAGCGACCGCCCGTTATGGTCGCCCGCATACGTCAACATCAGCGAACTGTTTCGCCAACTTTCACCCTTGAAACCGGGTGACCCTATCCGGTTGGTGTGCGAGTTGTATAAAGTATTCCGGGAAGAAACCCATAGCGAAGAGCCGTTGGATGACTTCTATTTTTGGGGAGAACTGCTTATCAGCGACTTCGATGACGTAGATAAGAACCTTGTAGATGCCGGCAAACTGTTCAGCAACCTGCAGGACTTGAAGAACATCATGGACAGCTACGATTTTCTTGATAAAGAACAGGAAGAAGCCATACAACAGTTTTTTCAAAACTTCTCCATTGACAAGCGCACGCAGCTCAAAGAGAAGTTTATCTCCCTTTGGGACAGGCTGGGAGACATTTATAGAAACTACCGGAAGAATCTCTCCGAACTGGGCATCGCTTATGAAGGCATGATGTACCGCCACGTCATAGAACAGCTCGATACAAACCGCCTGCGCTATGACCGCTACGTATTCGTCGGCTTCAACGTGCTGAATAAGGTGGAAACCCGCTTCTTCCAACTTCTGCAGGATGCGGGAAAAGCCATGTTCTACTGGGATTACGATGTGTTCTACACCCGTCTGCCCCACGAACAGCAACCGCCGTACATCCACGAGGCAGGTGAATTTATCCTGCGCAACTTAAAGCTGTTCCCCAATCAACTGCCCGAAACAGCCTTTGACGTCCTGCGGCATCCCAAGAAAGTCCGTTTCATATCCGCTCCGACAGAAAATGCACAAGCCCGCTACCTGCCCGAATGGGTGCGTACGGTTACGAAAAATGATACCGAAACAAGCAAGGAGAAAGAAAACGCCATCGTATTATGCAATGAATCGCTGTTACTGCCCGTACTGCACTCCATTCCCCCGGAAGTGGAGAACGTCAACATAACTATGGGATTTCCATTGGCGCAGACACCCGTATACAGTTACATCAACGCCCTTATGGAATTGCAGACTACGGGATACCGCAGAGATACGGGACGCTATACGTACGAAACGGTACTTGCCATATTGAAACACCCCTATACCCGGCAACTGTCTGCCGCCTCCGAAGACTTGGAGAAGCAACTCACCAAAGACAACCGTTTCTACCCTCTTCCGTCGGAGCTTAAAAAAGACGCTTTTCTTGAACGGATATTCACTCCGCAGAACGGAATCTCTTCCATCTGCCGTTATCTCACCGAACTGCTGCACGAAGTAGCCGTTGTTTACCGTCAGGAAAAAGACGAAGAAGATATTTTCAACCAGCTTTACCGGGAATCACTATTCAAGAGTTATACGCTTGTCAACCGTTTACTCAGCTTGATAGAGAGCGACGGACTGAGCCTGCAGACAGACACCCTGAAACGTTTGATGAATCGTCTGCTCACCTCAACCAACATCCCGTTTCATGGCGAACCGGCTATCGGCATGCAAGTAATGGGAGTGCTGGAAACACGTAATCTTGACTTCCGTAATCTTATTATGCTGTCCCTCAATGAAGGCCAACTCCCAAAAGCCGGCGGTGACTCGTCCTTCATTCCTTATAACCTGCGCAAAGCATTCGGCATGACCACCATCGAGCACAAGAACTCGGTATATGCCTATTACTTCTACCGCCTTATACAGCGTGCGGAAAATATCACCTTATTATACAATACGGCATCCGACGGTTTGAACCGAGGTGAAATGTCACGTTTCATGCTCCAATTCCTCGTAGAGTCTCCACACGACATCTCGCGCGAATATCTGGAAGCGGGACAATCTCCCCAACACAGCCGTGAGATAGAAATACATAAGACGGATGAGGTACTATCACGAATGTACAACACATACGACATCCGGCGACATCCGAATGCGCTCTTTTCGCCTTCGGCACTCAATACCTACCTCGATTGCCGGCTAAAGTTCTACTACCGCTACGTTGCCGGACTGAAAGCCCCCGATGAGGTCAGTGCAGAGATTGACTCCGCCTTGTTCGGAACCATCTTCCACCGTTCTGCCGAACTGGTATATCAAGACCTTACCGCCAATGGAAAAGAGATACGCAAAGAAGATTTGGAACAACTGCTCCGTAATGACGTTAAACTGCAAACTTACGTAGACACCGCCTTCAAAGAAGAACTTTTTCATGTACCGGCCGACGAGCGTCCCGAGTATAACGGCACACAGCTCGTTCACTCCAAAGTCATTGCTTCCTATTTGCGGCAACTGCTCCGTAATGACTTGCAGTATGCTCCTTTCCACATGGAAGCCATGGAACAAAAAGTAACGGAAACCATAGAAGTAAATACTCCCTTGGGAACTCTGCCTTTAAATATTGGTGGAACGATAGACCGGATGGATAGTAAAAACGATACCCTGCGTATTGTGGACTATAAGACAGGCGGTACTCCCAAAACTCCTGAGAACATAGAACAACTGTTTACTCCAGCCGATAACCGTCCAAGTTATATCTTCCAGACTTTCCTGTATGCCGCCATCATGTGCCGCAAACAAACCTTGAAAGTAGCCCCCTCCCTGCTATACATTCATCGTGCCGCGTCCGAAAGCTACTCGCCCGTCATCGAAATGGGTGCACCGCGTCAGCCTAAAATACCGGTTTATAATTTTGCATTTTATGAAGATGATTTTCGGGAGCGGCTATCGGCGCTTCTGCAAGAGATATACAATCCCGGGGAGCCCTTCACTCAAACAAAAGATACGAAGAAATGTGAATACTGCGACTTTAAAAGGTTATGTAACAAATAAGGAGGTTGTGTCAATACAAAAAAACGTTTACTATTTGTTTTTTTGTATTGACACGACCTCCTTATTTATTTCTTCAACGGGATAGAGAAATAGAATGTCGATCCTTCTCCCTGCTTGGATGTAAACCACAGCTTACCGCCATTCTTCACGACAAAATCCTGACACAATAGCAATCCTAATCCGGAACCTTCTTCATTGTTAGTACCGAAGGTGCTGAAATGCGTATCGGTATGCAGTAATTTTTTCTGCCCTTCTTCGTCAATTCCGCAACCGTTATCTTTTACGCTGACCACCACCATATCTCCCTGTTCTTCCATTTTCACCAACACTTCGGAGTTTTCATTACTGAATTTAATGGCATTGCTCAACAGGTTGCGAATAACGGTTTTCAGCATATCAATATCGGCACAGACAGGTAACTTCTCCGGCTTTTCTTCACGAATGGTAATCTTCTTCAAACCGGCTATCATATTGAATACATCAATCACGCTGTCCATCACTTCCACTGCATCAATATCCTGATAGACAACATTCAGATTACCGATTTGGCTCTTTGTCCATTTCAGCAGGTTATCCAATAATGAGAAAACATCTTCTGTTGTCCGGTTTGCCATTGTCAGCAGCTCGTGCATCTCGGTGCCAATCTTCTCAACAGGCAGGTTAAGAATCAGCATATTCAGCACCATTTTGATAGAGCCCATCGGAGAACGCAAATCGTGGGCAATCACAGAATACAGCTTGTCACGTCCGGCAATGGTACGCTGCAACTCTTCCGTTTTCTTCAAAATAATACGTTTGGCCGCCACCAATGAAATCTGATGAGTGACACGGATTATCAGTTCTTCCTTATTGAAAGGCTTGGATATAAAATCATTGGCCCCTACCTGGAAACCTTTCACAATATCCGTCGTACTGTTCAATGCAGTCAAAAAGATGATTGGAATATCTGCCGTATCGGGGTTTGACTTGAGACGCTGCGCAACTTCAAATCCGCTTAAATCCGGCATCATCACATCCAGCAACACTAAGTCCGGATGTTCTTTTTCCACCTGTTCCAAAGCCTGCTGTCCGTTGTTCGCCGTAGCAATCGCAAACTTCTCATTTGTCAAGAGTACTTTCAACAACAATACGTTGGACATCACATCATCTACGATGAGAATCTTGTACTCGGAAGGATTTATTTCCATGTTCATCTTTGTATTATATTTTTTCCCGTTATCGATATTATATTTATTCAAGAACGATACTTTCCGAAATATTCAATCATGCGGCGCAAGCCTTCCTCCAGCCCGATTGCAGGTTGCCAGAGCAGTTTGCTTTTAGCCAACGTAATGTCGGGTTTTCGTTGTCTCGGATCATCGTGCGGCAACGGTTTGAATATCAGCTTTGATTGGGAGCCTGTCAGCTCGATGACTTTCTCCGCCAGCTCAAGAATGGAGAATTCGCAGGGATTACCCAAATTTATCGGACCGATAAACTCATCTTCCGTATTCATCATCCGCACCATTCCTTCTATCAAGTCGTCCACATACTGAAAACTACGAGTTTGAGCGCCTGAGCCGTAAATCGTAATATCCTCGTTCCGCAATGCCTGAACCACAAAATTAGAAACCACCCGCCCGTCATCAGGCAACATACGCGGACCATATGTATTGAAAATACGTATAATCTTTATGCGTATCCCGTTCTGACGATGATAATCCATAAAAAGCGTTTCGGCGCAACGTTTGCCTTCATCATAACAAGAACGGATTCCGATCGGGTTTACATTTCCCCAATAACTTTCCACTTGGGGATGTATGATAGGATCACCATAGATTTCGCTGGTAGACGCCTGCATGATTTTCGCATTTGCCTTTTTTGCCAGTCCCAACATATTAATAGCTCCCAATACCGAAGTTTTAATAGTTTTTATGGCATCGTGCTGATAATGTATCGGGGATGCGGGACAAGCCAGATTATAAATTTCATCGACCTCCGCCTCATAAGGGAATTCCACATCGTGAAGCACAAATTCAAAATGAGGATTCCCCTTCAGGTGGGCTATATTCTCTTCCGAACCGGTGAAAAGATTATCCAAGCATATTACTTTGTGTCCGTCTTTAATCAACCGGGTACACAGATGAGAACCTATAAAGCCGGCACCACCGCTAACCAATATTTTTTTCATGCAGCACTATATTTCTATATGTCCGAAGACCATACAATCTGTTTGTTTTGCTTATGTGCTGACAAATGTAGGCGATTTGGTTAAAATATGCAAGTTTGTAAAAGGATTATTTCAATTGTCAGGGAATATATTCCGGCTTGTTATCGGGAATACTGAAATCTTTATTGGCAAACAAGTCTGCCAAACCCGAAATTTGCTTTAAACGAAGCAGCTCGTCACGGTCCATTCCTATATTCTTCATAATCCACTGGTCGGACATGCCGGCATGATCCAGTTCGGCGACAATATTACACATCAGCTCGATGTTATGTGTTCCACGCGCACGGTTATGGCGGATTGTGGATGCCATACGGTTGGACAATTCCTTATCAATCACAACGACCGGTAACAAACCGTTCTCGCGTTGATAAATCCGTTTGGAAGTTTTCAATACCTGATAGCGGTGGTATCCGTCTACCAAAATATAGTTGTCTTTCTCCCGGTCGTAATAGCAGACGCAGGGCATTGTAAAACCATCTTCCCAGATGGACAGTTCCAACAGTTTCATTTCGGGCGGCGCCACTACATTCGGATTATAATCATTGGCTTGTATCTTTTCTATGGGAACCGCTTTTACATTGTATACCGGACTTTTATCTACACTCATAGCATCATATTTTTGAATTGTTCCATTATTTTGTCTCGCTTGTATATCTCTTCTTTAGTCAGGGCAAATCCCATGTATTTACACGCATGGTCATTCTTCAAAATACAAATGCACATACGTTTATAAGTAGGTATCTCCCTGAATTCCGTAATATCGATATCATCCAGATAATCCATGCGGACAGGTTTCTTGTTTGTTTTGTAATTGGTATAGTTCACCACTTCGATGGGGATACCCGCATCCTGTAATTTTTTTATGGTATTCTCGCTAAGACATCCTCCTTTGGTTCGCCAGAACTCGATGCTGACGGTCAATTTCTTCAAATAGTTGCGCCGGGTTTCTTCGGGCAAGGTAGAAAGCAGAAACTGCATAAAGCCTTTCCACGTATAGCCTTTCGGAATGCGTACGCTCTGCCATCCCATAGCGTGAGTACCGCCATAAATACCTGTAAAGTTCACTCCATTGACACGTCCTATCATTTTTCCCCAAGTATTAGGGTCTATCACTTTATACAACGCAAGGCTCTCCTGCGCCTCGCACAGAAACGGGCTGGCCACACGCTGGCGTTCTATATTGACACCTGCCTTATAATACAAGTCGTACAAATGGTTATAATCGAAGCCGAACTTTCCATTGGCAGTCCAAATATCCGTCGTTTTCCAGTCGTAGATGGGATAAGCGTTGAATATGTCATTGCCTATTTTGGAAGTCCACCTGTAATTATGATACATCTGATATTTACGGTTCAGATGAATACTGCGCCAGCGGTTGAAGCTCTCCTGCGTGCGAATACCTATAAGGAAACAGGTACGCACCGCATCTTTTCGCAGGTGCAGCCATTTGGCAAAATGCATCTGATACTCATAATCCCACATATTCTCCGTATAGAACGGAAAAGCCTCTTTCGTATAAGAGCCCGGAGGCATCTGACGCACCCAAAGTTCTTTCATGCTCTCATCCCAGGGACGCCAATAACTCTGATACATGGATGTGCAAGTAGTAACCTTGAAAGGGACACATACCCGATAGACTTCCAGAATATCCTTATTGGCTTCCAATATACGGTCTACATAATCTATGGTTACGGTATATTGTATCTCATAATCCATATGAAACACACATAACTTTCGCTTTAAATTATTGCGCCGGATGTAATCTATGCATAAGTTCAGCAATACGCCACTGTCTTTCCCGCCGGAAAACGACACGCATATTGTATCGAACTCTCTAAAAATCAGTTCTAAACGTTCCTGCGCAAGTTCGTATACATTTTTAGATGCGGCCATACTTATTTATCTTTTTTCATTTTCACGTAGCGAGTCCAGACCTTTTCCTCCGAAAAGCCTAATTCCTTAAAAAGAGAACAGTGCTCCATGAAAGTAACCGAAGTCAGTTCCTTACTCGCAGTCGTCTCCGATATAACTTTCTCTAATAATAATTTCAGTGTACTTTCATTATTACCTTCTATATAATAATTATTAATGATACACTCTTTCTTCTTTTCTTCTACCGGTATAAAACCTATGACTTTCTTTTTGTCTACTGCCACAAACCAAACAAAATCTTCCGATGTACGGAAGGGGTAGTTATAATTCTGCTTTAAGATATCAGGATTCATCACCAATGGTGCTACAAGCTCATATAGCCGCTTGTCCGTTCCTTGTAGTTGTATAATCTGTATCATCCTGTATTGGCGGTTTAATATTTTCGAATGTTCAAAGATAAATATTAAACTTTACGACTTAAGCACTTTTTAAGCAGTTTTAAGAATAAAGATTTTACATGCCATGATTTATGTTTCCTACATAAAACCATAGTACACTGATAAACAAAAAATATAAAAGTTACACTATCTCAGTATCGGCTTTAACCCCCAAGCCCGCCACCTGCGGACTGATAACTTCTCTAACTCCTTTCACTCCTGATTCGCATATCTCAGTACAATCCGTTTCTTTGTTTAAGAGGTTGGGCTGCTAATGCTTATTCGTTCCACCATGGAAAAGTTTTCGTTCCACCGTGGAGAAACTTTTGTTCCATCATGGGGAAGTTTCTGTTCCACCATGGTGGAACGAATAAATATTGGCAATGTCTCTCCTTATTAAAGACATGAACGATTTTCAACGTGACGATTTTGTCCCTAAAGCAAATAAGCAACCTTATTTCACTTACCAACTTATTTTTTAACGGCTTATCAGCTATTAATTAAATAAAATTCATACATTTGCGCAGATTTTAGAAGATAGCCTAAAATACTTTTTATCTGTTCTATTTTTCCATATATTGAATATAAATAAACAACAAAACAATTATAAACAATAAAATTATGATTCTAAACGCAAAGAAAAGACCGCTTATAGCCGTGGCCTTATTATTAACATCGTTAGGAATAACTACATCATGCATCGATAATAGTTATGACTTGAACAAGGATATCGACATGACAATCAGTGCCGGTGGCGAACATTTGGCGATTCCTGTGGGATATACGGAGAAGATTACGCTGGATAAAATCATTGAGATTGAAGAAGGAGATGATTTACAACTGGTAGACGGAGAATACCATCTGTTGAAAGGAGATGATATTGAACCAAGTACGACAAAGGTAGAAGATGTAACGATAGATGAAATTAAAAGTAATATTGAAAAGATTGATATCAGTAAGGACAGCAGCACTTCGTCTCCCCAACAAAGAACCTCAAATGAAAACAAATATAATACTGATTTCGAAAAAACAGGTAAAATAGAAGTAACTGCCAAAAGGATAGATGAAGCAGTAAAAGAAATTGGAGAACTTGAAGCAAAAGATAAAGTTGCATTTGATATTTTCATTAATATAGAGGGAGAATTTAGCATAGTAAAAGTAACAAACTTGCAAATAGAATTACCTGATTTTCTTGTTTTTGCCGACACTCAAGATACTGAGGGAATAATAATAGATAAGGATAATCATAAATTATCATTTAATGACTTCATACTTAAGAAAAATACAACAGAAGAACAGGGAAAATTTCATTTACAATTAATAGCTTATTATTTTGCAGAAAAAGCAGGAACAGGACAAGGACTTGTTGTCACAAATAAAGAGATAAATGAAACATATGATGTAAAAGTCAGTGGTACGGCAGAGGTAACTTTAGGTACTACAACACCAACAGTTTCCAGTAATGATAAATTGTATATCATTCCTCAAATCATGATTGCGGAGATGAATGTTCAAAATGTCACAGGTGTTATCCAACCCAAGATTACCCCAACCAACACAATTGTGAAATTGGAAAATCTGCCCGATTTCCTGTCCGATAACGAAGTAGAACTCGACATCACCAATCCTACCATCTCCTTTATCGCCAATAACCCTCTGGAAACTCCCATCATACTTAACGGAGAGATGCTAGGCAAAAAGGCAGACGGTAGTATGATAGAAGGTTCTACCGTAAAAATCGGCAACGGCAGCAAAGACGGCAATAAGATACAATTGAACCCTGGCAACAATATCATCATCCTTTCCCGCACAGGTAAGAGCAATCAGGAGAACTCTTCTACGGTTCAAAACATCCAAGTATCCGACATCAATAATTTGATAAAGAAAATACCCGATGAAGTAAATGTTACGCTGAATCCTGTTGTAAAGAACGATGATTATTATACCGTAGAACTTAAAGAAGATGGATATACGATGGAAGGCAACTACGACATCGACATCCCCCTCAACTTCGGCAGCAACCTGAAAATCGTATATGATGAAACCATCGACAATTTCGACCTCGACCTTGAAGATGTAGACATCAAGAAAGCCATTCTCTCTATCAACGCTGTCAACACCATTCCTTTGGCAATGGAAATCAAAAACGAAAATGTAAGCGCACTGGATGCCAATGGAAACGTAATAAAAGACATTGACGTGACCGTAGAAGGAACCATCACGGAAAGCAAAGACGGTAAAGCCGAAGTTTCAAGTACGCTCAATATCAACTTGAACGAAACCGCAGAAGGCGCTATCAGCAAGTTGGACGGTCTGAAGCTGAAAGTTACGGCCGTACCGGGACAAGCAACCGATGTTCAGTTATTAAGTACACAATGGTTACAGCTTACAGACATGAAACTCAAAATACCTAACGGTATCAAAGTTGATTTGAACTAATAGAAATATATTTCATGCGATACAAACAAAAGATTCAACAATCATATATAACGAAACGAATGAAAACAAATGTTTTAGCGATTATACTGTCCGGAGCAGTAGCGACACTTGCAATCAGTGACGCAATGGCACAGACACAGAACAGCCGTTCAACCTATTTTCTGGAAGGAAGCACCTACCGTCACGAACTAAATCCCGCCTTCATGGGCGAACGTGGCTATGTCAGCCTTCCCGGCTTGGGAAATCTTACCATCGGAGCGCAATCCACAGGTGGTGTAGGTGACTTTATCTTCAAGAAAGCCAACGGTGACCTCACTACATTTATGAACGAAGAAGTCAGCAGCGCCGAATTCCTGAAAGGGCTGCCCAAAAGACTGAAAGTAGGCGTCAATGTAGACGAATCAATCCTTTCCTTAGGTTTTCATGCCTGGGGCGGTTTCAATACGCTCGGTATTTCCGTTAAGTCAAACACTAACTTCTTCATGCCCGATGAACTCTTTAAGTTCATGAAAAACGGAGTAGCCAGCGAAACAGGAAGCAGCTACAATGTGAAGAACCTGAATATCATATCTACCAACTATGCGGAAATCGCTTTCGGCCACGCACGCGAAATCAACGAACGCCTGACAGTAGGCGCCAAAGTAAAGGCACTCGTGGGATTGGCGAAAGCAACCATGCACATCGACGAGCTGAACATCCTTGCCTCTCAGGACAAATGGACCATCACTCCGAAGAATGCCGAACTATATATGTCTGCCAAAGGTCTCATTGTACCCACCAAAGGCGAAACCGGCAACTATCAGGAAGACGACTATATCTTGGATGCCAACGGAGACAGAACACAAACTTTGAAAGAAGGTACCGACGGACAGATTTCTTACGATGATTTGGATTTCGATACAGACAACCTCGGTCCCACAGGCTTCGGTATGGCTATCGATTTGGGAGCGACTTACAAGTTGAACGATGAATGGACATTCTCCGCTTCCTTGCTCGACCTCGGTTTCATATCATGGAAGAATACCACCAAAGGCACAATGAGCAAAGACTTTACGTTCGACGGCTTTAGCGAAATCTCCGTAAAAGACGATGGAAGCAACAATAACAAAAAACTGGATACCCAAGTAGACGAACTGGTAGACGACCTGGCGGACTTGGCAAAGTTCGATAAAGTGGGCGAAGGAATGAAGCGTACCACCGCCCTTGCGGCTACCCTGCACCTGGGCGCTCAATACACTCTGCCCGCTTACGACCGTCTGAACTTCGGTTTCCTCTCCACCACCCGCATGCAAGGTAAGCACTCGTGGACAGAAGCACGCGTTTCTGCCAATGTCGCTCCCCTTTCTTGGTTTGAAGCATCGGTAAACTACGCTCTGTCCAACTTCGGTTCCGACGCCGGCATCATGTTGAATTTCCACCCGCGCGGTTTCAACTTCTTCATCGGCGCAGATGTTCCCATGTGTAAATACGAACCGGCCTACTACGCTCCTATCAGCCGTGCTGCCGTCAACGTAAATCTGGGTATCAATTTCACTTTCGGACCGAAGTACAAGCGTAAATACAAAACGGTAGAAACCCAATCACTCTAAATTCATCAACTAAAACAAGAAGAATATGAAAAAAATATATTGCCTGCTGTTTGCCATGCTGCCATTGGCCGCGATGGCAGGTGAAGTAAAAGTCACCAAACCGGCATTGACCTTGGAAAACGATACGCTGACATTGGACTTTAAGTTTAATATGGAAGCTGTAAAAGTGAACAGTACCCAATCTTACGCTTTTACTCCGGTATTGTTTGCCGGAAAGAACTACAAGACCTTGCCGCCCGTTGTTGTGACCGGAAAGAGCAAGTTTAAGATGCGTCACAAAGACCGTAAGCTTGCCAAGAAAGGATATTACAACGCGCCTTATACCGTCATCAAAGGTAAGTCTGCCGACCGCCGGAACCTGGTGGACTATACCGTACGCATTCCCTACGAAGAATGGATGAGCCAAGCGGATATGTGGATATTGCAGGAAGGAAGAAAGAAATACGGCTGTCTGCTGGATTTACCCGAGATTCAGGTAATAGAGCCGGTGGTTGTAGTGGAAGAAGAACCGTTGCCACAAAAAGGTTCCATCTGCGAGCCTTGCATGAGCATGGTATCCTACTTTACTCCGACGGAAGAACCTCTGAAAGTGCGTTCGGAACAAAATACCCTGTATATAGAATATGCAGTAGGCGGTACGGAATTCAAAGCCGACTTCAAAAACAACTCCGCCGAGCTCCAAAAGCTGAAAGAAACGCTGAATCCGCTGACCGAAGGCGATTTGGTAACTTTCAAAGCCATCAACGTATGCGGATACGCTTCACCCGACGGCTCTGCCAAGACCAACGACCGTGTGGCAACAAAACGCGCCGATTCTTTTGCTCTTTATCTGAGAGGAAGCTATCACTTCCCGGACAGCATACTGAACGTGACCTCTGCCGGTGAAGATTGGGAGAGCCTTGTTAAGATGCTCGAAGAAGACAAGCCCGTATATGCAGAAAAAGCATTGGAAATCATCAATAAATATACCAACCCCGACGTGCGTGAGGCCAGACTGAAATCGGGACTGGGCACCGCTTCTTACCGTGCCATGATGAATGAATATTATCCTCGTCTGCGTCGTCTGTCCATCGCTATCGACTATGAAATACGCGAAGTACGTAACTCCGAAGCCGCAACGTTGATTTATACCAATCCCAAAATGCTGAACTTGCAGGAAATGTACGGTGTAGCCAAAAATTTCCAACCGGGAACAAAAGAATATAAAGAAGTCTACGAAATAGCCGCTACCAACTATCCGGCAGATATTGTAGCCAATATCAACGCAGCTTCCGCCAACATCGTTTATGGTGACTTTGACCGTGCGGAACAATACATGGAAAGAGTAAAAGACGATCCCCGTGCATGGAATAACCTGGGCGTATTGGCATGGCTGTCGGGAGATACCGAGATAGCAAAGGAATGGTTCACCAAAGCCTTGACTATAGAACCGGACAAAGCACAGGAGAACCTTAATAAGATGAAGTAATTCCATCTTTACATAAGACATGAAAGAGTTGCAATAACGGGATTTTTTCCCTATATTGCAACTCTTTTAGTATAGATACAAGAAAGAAAATGAAGTACCTGATTCTATTCCTTACATTTGCCAAAATCGGTATGTTTACCATTGGTGGCGGCTATGCCATGATACCCCTTATTGAACGGGAAATTGTAAATAAAAAATGGATGACTAAAGATGATTTCATGGAGATGTTCGCACTAACCCAATCGCTACCGGGAGTATTTGCGGTAAACATATCCATCTTTGTAGGCTACAAACTGCATAAGGTAAAAGGCAGTCTGGTATGCGCCCTGGCTACCATACTTCCGTCTTTCGTCATTATGATGCTGATAGCCATGTTCTTTGCGCACTTTCAGGATAATCAGACTATGATACGCGTCTTCAATGGCATCCGCCCGGCGGTGGTCGCTTTAATCGTATTTCCCTGTATTTCCGCCGCACGCGCCTTGAAACTGAAATACCGACAACTGGTACTTCCCGCCATCGCCACATTGCTTATTTGGCAATGCGGTCTGTCACCCGTATATATCGTACTGGCAGGAATTGCAGGCGGACTGATTTACACATTATGGTTAAAAGATAAACTGACAAAACTACAAGCATGATTTACTGGCAATTAATTTTAGTATATCTGAAAATCGGAATGTTCGGATTCGGTGGCGGCTATGCCATGCTTTCCTTAATTCAATATGAAGTAGTAGACCATTATCACTGGCTCACGCTCCAGCAATTTACCGATGTTGTGGCCATCTCACAAATGACTCCGGGACCTATTGGCATCAACAGCGCCACTTATGTAGGCTATACCGTTACTCAAAGCATATGGGGAGCTATCGCGGCTACGGTGGCAGTCTGTCTGCCCTCGTTCATACTGGTACTGCTCATCTCTTATTTCTTCGTAAAATGCAGGGATAACAAATACATCAAAGCAGCCATGTCGGGACTGTTACCTATGTCTGTCTCACTGATTGCCGCTGCCGCCTTGTTACTGATGAACAAGGAAAATTTCATAGATTACAAGAGCATCCTAATCTTCGCGGCCGCTTTCGGAGTAACCTGGAAGTGGAATATGCATCCTATCCTGCTGATAATACTTGCAGGAGTAGCCGGATATATCTTATATTGACAAGCTCTTTATCGTACCTTTCCTGCCACGGACAACATCTTGCGCGCATAGCACCATACTACGCAATAAGCCGCCAAAGGTACGGTAAATGCCATTACCATTGTTGTGTAATCTGCTACAAGTCCCATCAACAAAGGCCCCACTACCCCTCCTACCGGAGACATCATCAGGAAAGAAGAAGCGCGCTTGGTATGGTTACCCAACCCTCTCAGAGAAAGGGCAAAAATCGTGGGGAACATAATAGCCTCGAAGGCATATCCGCAGAGCAACGCTATCAATGACACCATACCGACATCAAGCAATACCACCAAAGTAGTCACCACCGTTCCCGTAGCGCAGACCAGCAACATTTTCTCCGCACGTACACGCCCCATAATCCAACTGCCCGCAAAACGTCCCAGCATAAATAAGCCCAGTCCGCCGAATGAGAGTACCAATGAAGCTTCACGGGCATTCATCCAGCCTTGTTCCACTACATAATTGATAAAAAAGCTATTAATGGAAATTTCACCTATCTCATAAGCAAACAGAGCCAATAAGCCAAAGATAAAGAGTTTATGCGACCATAACCCTATTTTGTGCCCGGCCTCATCCACCTCTACACCATGCTCTATTTCGGGCAGCTTAATTTTCGAGAAAACCAGCGCCACCAGCAATACCACTATCCCCATACCGACATAAGGTAGCGCCACATTGCCCGCACTGCCGCTCCCGTCGTCCGAAAACAAAAGCAATCCTGCCAGTACAGGGGCGCAAATACATCCCAATCCATTGAACGACTGAGCAAAGTTCAAACGACTGGCAGCCGTTTCTTTTGCCCCCAATTCCGTAGCATAAGGGTTGGCGGCCGTTTCAAGAAATGTCAGTCCGCAACCGATGACAAAAAGGGCAAACAGAAACATATTGAACGAAAGATAATATTGTCCGGGAATAAACAGCAACGACCCGATACCGTATAACAGTAATCCGAAGACTACTCCCCTGCGATATCCGAAACGGCTTATAAACAATCCCGCAGGAATAGCCATTACGAAATAACCCATATACATCATCGCTTGAATAAAAGCCGAATGTGCCTTTGTAATATCCAGCAACTCCTGAAAATGCTTATTCAGCACGTCCAGAATGGCATGTGCAAATCCCCACAGGAAAAAGAGAGAAGTTATCAATATAAAAGGAACAAGATATTGTTCCCCTACTAACGGTATTCGTTTCTGTTTCATAATATAATAATCTCAGACAATCTGTATCAATCAATAAATGCGGCTGCAAAGATAAGCAATAAAAAGAACTGCATAATAAATAATACCGTATCTTTGCGCTCAAAATCTTACAACATAAGTCTTCCCCAATAAATTTATCTCTCAAATTACTTTCCGACAAAAAAATATCCTACATTTGTAAGACACTGATTAGAGGTACCCGCATTAATACTTCCGACAACAACAAATATGCGCTTTAAATTTATATATTATGGATAAGAACTATTGGAAAGAAGCCTATAAAGAATACTGGGAAATATCCAGCAAGAAAGAGATATTCGTGAAAGAACTGATAGAAAGCAAAACAGGCTTTAAAACGCTGGAAGTAGGCCTCGGAGCCGGAAGCGAAGATTTTCTATCGGGGAGTGCATCAGACTATGGTTTAACGAAAGGAGACGCCGATTTATATGTAATCATCCCCGATACGTATGTAGAAGTTACAGGTCCTAATATAAGCGTCAAGCCGGAAGACACACTGTGGATCAGACCGGATAAAGTCAAAAACTCTTTCAACAAACAAAAAGCAGGCAAAGGCAAGTTGCACGTCATTGTTCATATTGCAAAAATCAAACCGAATGGAAATATAGCCATAAGAGTTATCATGTTAAACAAAACATTCTTTGAAGCCTGTCGTAAGAAAGAATTTCCACTGATTCAGCGAAACATACGAGGACTGCAAGAGACCTATTTAGAGTTACCTCCAAAACATGAAACCATCATATCATTCGAGGAGTTTATAGCACTGCTCAAACAGAATAAATAAATAATTAGAGTTCGTGGTAACAACCGCTTTCAAAATACAAAAATAAGGTAGCTTTTCTGTTCAGTCGGGAGATAAATAACAGATTATACTACCTTATTTACTGGTGCTTTAGCGACCTACCTGACGTTGTTGCTCGGCATTATAACGGTCTCCGACAACGGGAATCGCCGCTACGGTATCTTCCAGTTCTTTCCATTCTCCGGAAGTCATGTTGAAATCGAGTGTACGCAGGTTCTCCTCCAGATGCGACAGTTTTGTCGTTCCCGGAATAGCCACAATCCACGGCGCTTTCTGAAGCAACCACCCAAGTGCCACTTGTGCCGAGGTCATGCCTCGCGTGCGACCGAAAGCTTGCAGCGCATTCACGATGCGGATATTCGCACGCATGGCTTCGGGTTGGAAGCGCGGTAAGGTCTGGCGGTTATCATTGTTTACATCAAAGACCGTGTATTCGTTAATACATCCACCCAAAAAGCCACGATTCAGGGGGCTGTACGGAACAAAACCGATACCCAGCTCCCGACATACATCCAGCACTCCGTTATCTTCTACCAAGCGATGCATTAAATGATACTCGCTTTGAATGGCCGTCAGCGGACAAATAGCGTGAGCTTTACGGATAGTCTCGGCACTGACTTCGCACATACCCCAGCGTTGTACTTTTCCCTCCTTGATCAGGTCGGCAATGGTAGCCGCTACCTCCTCGGCCGGAGTATCCGGGTCGGCACGATGCTGATAGAACATCGGCAGCGAATCAAGCCGCAAACGGCGGAGTGACTCCTCGCAATAGCGGCGGATAGTCTCCGGTCGGCTGTCCTGGCGTCCCGTAGCCTTGCCGTCAATGACTTCATGCCCGAATTTGGTCGTTACATTAATCCGCCCTTTGAATTCGGATAAAGCTTCTCCGGCTAAATTCTCGTTGGTCAGCGGTCCGTAAACAATGGCTGTATCAAAGAGCGTTATCCCGCGCTCCACCGCTTCATGTAACAGCCGGATACATTGTTTTTTGTCCGGATGTTGGCTGCGGTTGTAGGTCATGCCCATTATGCCGAAACCAAGTGCGGAAACCTCCAATGCCGCCTTACCCGTACCCAATACACGATGTCCCTTGATACGTGCTACGAAGGTACGGCCAATGCCGCACTCACTAACGCCGCTCTTTTCAGAAATCCGCGCCGGCTGATTCTTTCTTGATTTTTTTCTTTCATAGTGTTTTTATTTTCTATAGACAGCTTATTATCGAACAGCTTCAGGAAGCAGCTATCTGATTTTACCATGAGGGAGCAGCCTCATATGCTCCTTATATATTTTAGAATACGTTCCAATCCGTCAGCAAGTAATATCCGGGGACAAGCGATATTCAGGCGTATGAATCCCTCTCCGCCGGGTCCGTACATCGTACCGGAATTAACCAGCAGTTTTTGTTCCTTTTGCAACCGCAGAGTTATGGCATCCGAACCGATACCGGATGCCCGGCAGTCTATCCAAACCAGATAAGTCCCTTCAAGCGGTAGCACAGAATATTGCGGCAAGTGCTCCTCGAAAAAGTGGCAGAGATATTCGTAATTCTCCCACAGGTATTTCCGCAAAGCATCGAGCCACTGACCACTATCGTTATAAGCCGCTATCGTAGCGATAATGCCGAACGGATTGACATCGCACACTTCGTTGATATTGATGGCGCGGTCGATACGACGGCGTACCTCCTTGTCAGCCGCAATGATATTGGCGATTTGCAGTCCGGCAAGATTGAACGCCTTACTCGGTGAAACACAGGTTACAGAGTTTTGCAGAAAGCACTCGGACAGGGAGGCAAAAGACGTGTAGTCATGTCCCTCATAGGTCAATTCGCAATGGATCTCATCCGCCACAACAAACACCTCGTTGCGCAAGCAGATATCACCGATACGCCGCAGTTCTTCCGGCGTCCAGACCCGTCCGACCGGATTGTGGGGATTGCACAATAGCAGGATTTTCGCCTTCGGGTCGGCCGCTTTCGCTTCAAGATCTTTGAAGTCCATTGCATAGCGACCATCTTGGTAAATGAGGTTATTGACCGACAATTCGCATCCGTTATTGCGAATCGACGAATAAAAACAGTTGTATGCCGGGGTCTGGACGATTACTTTGTCGCCCGGTATGGTCAGGGCTTTGATAACAGCCGACAGAGCCGGTACTACGCCGCTCGTATAGATTATCCATTGAGGATTAATCCGCCAACGGTGACGGCTCTCGAACCATCTGACGACCGCATCATAATAGGTTTCGGGCACTTTAGCATAGCCGAAAATACCATGTTCCACCCGTTTTTGCAGTGCTTCAATAATAGCCGGTGCTGTACGGAAATCCATATCCGCCACCCACATAGGCAGCACATTCTCCTCTTCAGGAGTATCCCACTTATAAGAGCCTGTCCCACGACGTGGGACAATCATGTCGAAATCGTATGTCATAACTTATCTTTTTAAGTGATTTGCAAAAGTGTCAATCGGTAAAGCAGGTCTTCTCGTCCCAAAGTCTCAGCTTGCAGTCGGCGGGAGCCTTGATATTCTCGTCGAGAATAATCTCCCCATAGCTCTCGGCAGTGATACAACCCGTTCGCGGATTCTTCACTCCGCCTATTGCGCCTTTGATGGTCGCCTGCACCGAACTATACTCGAAAGCCCGGTCGCAGTCGGGACCGAAAGTACAGTTCTCCAATACAAGGTCGTGGGCATAGCAGAGCGGTTGCTCGCCGGTAATGTGGCAATTCACCAACCGAAGGTTATGCGAATGCCAACCTAAGTATTCACCATTGAGCTCGGAATCGTAAATCGTCACATTTTCCACCTCCCAGAAAGCGTCTTTCGTGGTGATTTTGGCATTACGCAACTCCACATTCTTCACATACTGGAAAACGTATTTGCTGTCACTTTCCAATCCGTCGATGCGGATATTACTGCTGAACATGAACGGATAAGTACCGCCATGTAATTTCAGATTTTTGATGTCCAGATTCTTGCAACGCCAGAACACTTCGTCGGCATCCGTCATCTCTACGTTCTCGATTTCAATGTCGTGCATTTCACGGAACATTTTTGGGGCGTCGATACGTGTGTTCGTCATTTTCAGATGATCGGAGTACCACAATGCCGAACGTCCGCCCACATCGAAAAAACAACGGTCGATAACGAAACCATGCACGTGCCAAAAAGGATAATTTCCCTCGAACCGGCAATCGACGGCCTCGATGTTACTACACTCCTTAATAGCCGACTCCCCGGCACGGATAACGACGTTCTCCAATCGGAGGTCATGCGATTCAAACAAAGGCCTTTCCCCACCAAATTCAGTATTCGATATTACTTTCATTATTTTTCTTAGTTTTCAATTTTATGATTAAGACTTACGCTTTTTTGCATATTCTTTGAATTTATCCGTTTTTGTCTCTTATCTCCTTTCTATTTTCACGGATATATCCCCGGCTACACTTAACACTTCAATACCATTTCCGTCGATACGACCAATCTTAATCAAATCACGACTATGTGACCAACTCTTACAGAAAATCGCTACATTGCCCCACGGTGCATAGATAGTTATATCACCGGGCGCAGGAGTACAGCCCCATGTGACACCTTCGGTCGTCAGAGCCGGATCGGGATAGAAAATCTTTTCCGTCGTATTGTTATAATCGTTCAGCGTTATCTCAAGGGGCAGGCGTGAGAGAAAATCCCGTGCAGCGGCATTGTCTTCCATTGTAGCAGTGATAGTGCGGTTACCGGTTGTAATGTTTACATTCAATGAAGATGTATCGGGAGTTTCGGGTTCTTCCCGTTCGGCTCCAATCCCATTGAGCCATTCTGTAATACGATTTTCCATTTGAGAGAGAGTTGAAGAGGTTAATAATAAAGTCCGGTCAATTATGGTTGCATCCGGACAAAGGCTGCGGGCTTCGCTAACCGAAGTCGAGATTCCGCTACTACCGCTAGTGGCAAACAAAGCAATCCGTTTGCCGGCGAGTTTCGCAGCGTGTTCGTGCAGGAATGTCTGCATCGATGTCGCCATACTGCCGTACCAAATAGGATAACCAATGAAGATTATGTCGTAATTATCAAAGTTTTCCAACATTGTTTTAATAGCAGGATAATTACCTTGTCGGATAGCGGCCAACTCTTCCTGTGAACGTTCCAACATGGCGTTGTAGTCATCCTCGTAAGGTACTTGCGGCTCGACTGCCAATATATCGCAGTCAAGTGTCGTCTGAATCCGTCGTGCCACCCGTTCCGTATTGTTCGTACGTGAAGCATACAGTACCAAATAGTGGCCGTTACCACCGGATATCGGCGTATCGGGCGTACTCTCATTTCCTTCCGGTTGTTCGGAGGTTTCCGGTTGTTCGGGACTAAACGGTTCATGGTCGGAGCCGCCGCAGGCTGCCATTGACAGGGCGGTTAGCAGCAACAGTGAAATTAATAATAACTTTTTCATATTCATTTTATTGCATGAAATTATTGAGTTTGTTAGCTGGATTGAGTGGTGTCTGGTCGGACAAAACTAACGATTTGACCATATGTAGCGTTCCCTGCTTGTACTTCTGAAAATGTTTTGAAGCGATATGCTTCTCGTATGCCTCACGGCTCGCATAGGTTTCGAGGATCGTTATCTTACAGAGATTCTCCGTTTCACCGACTGCATACATCGTCAGTACGCCCGGTTCGGTACGTAAGGAGATTTCGCCTACCTCGGTCGCATATTTCATATATTCGTCGAGATACTGCGGATATACCTCAATTTTCGACAACCTTACGATACCATCGACATTCATCGGCTCTTTAGCGCACATTCCCGGCTGCTTATCCAGATTCAGACATTTGCCGATAATCTCTCCCGTAGCAAGATAGGAGTAAGTAGGAAATTCAAACAATACGGGTTTCAGCTTCGTATAGTCAAGCTTACCGTTACTGTCGAGCACATCGGAAGCAGCGTATGTATTGACTATCGCACAAATGAAATTGTCGAAACCTTCAGTTTCATAGATGTCTACCACCTCACACTCCATTGTGAGGGGTGACGTATCTATAACGGGGGTACCATGCTCACCGATATGGTAAGCAAACACCTCTGATTTATCTACCGTCACACCGCTTACGCTCCCAACATAGTCGGCCTTCGGCAACATCTCACGGCTCACAAGATTAACGGAGAATCTCTTGGATTTCTTTATGCCCTGATTCGTATAATGACTTTTACTCATGCTGACCAGTATCCGGTCATGACCGATGACTCCCGTGTGTCCTACCACGAGCCAGTTTACTTTCCCTTCGACCTCCGCCCCGACAACCGTCATCGGTTTGGGATAAAGTGCCAGCAGATTTCCGAGATTTTTCTTGTTTGTTTCCATTATATTAGGTTGTATGGTGTTCTCTTTCACGGTAGTACTGCACGATAACATGACAAGCAGTGACAGAACACCCAAAATTGTTTTTACCATGATGATTTCTTTATTTATCTATTTGACTTTCGGTGAACGGATCGGCACGATGCCCCATCAAGTCGATTTGGGCATACTCCTTATCGAACTCCTCCATTTCCCAAGCAGAGAGACGGACGGTTCCCGCACCGAGCAGGTCATTCAAGTGTACCGGATTGGTCGTACCGGGTATCGGAGCGATCCACGATTTGCGAGATAACATCCATATCAAAGCGAATTGTGCAGGTGTAACTCCCTTGCGCTCGGCCCATTTACGGACTAAAGCTACAAGCGGCATATTGTGCTTCAAAGCTTCGGGGGTGAATTGCGGCAGGTTCCAACGGCGGTCACCCTCATAGAAACGGCTGTTCTCGCCGATTACCCCCGTGAGGAACGCACGCCCCAGCAGACAATAAGGTACGAAGCCGATACCAAGCTCTTCCAATGTCGGAAAGATCTTGGTTTCAGGCTCCCGCCACCAGATGGCATACTCGCTCTGCACGGCCGAAAGCGGACAGACGGCATGCGCCCGACGAATGGAACGGGCACTCGCTTCCGACAGTCCCCAATGCAGAACTTTTCCCTCCCGCATCAAATCTTTGACCGTTCCGGCCACATCTTCCATCGGTACTTTCGGATCGACACGGTGCTGATACAAGAGGTCAATATGGTCGGTACGCAGGCGTTTCAAAGAACCTTCCACCGCCCGGCGGATATGGTCGGGACGACTGTTGATAGCGGTCGGTTGTTTCTCCTCGACACCGAAACCGAACTTCGTTCCGATTTTCACTTTATTGCGAAACGGGGCAAGTGCCTCGCCGACCCACTCTTCACTGGTATAAGGGCCATAGACCTCCGCCGTATCGAAAAAGGTGACACCTTTGTCGTATGCCCGGCGAATCAGAGTAATCATATCCTTTTTATCGTACTTTCCGCCGTAATAACCCACCATCGGCAGGCAACCCAGACCGATAGCCGATACATCCAATCCTCCGAGCGTGCGATACTCCATCGCATTGTTCGTATTCGGTGTGTTTTCATCAGACGAATTTCTCGTCCAAGAGGATGAAAGTTCAGCAAACACACGGGAAACACCCGTTGTAGCTCCGGCTGCGAGTAGTGCAAAACTCGATGCTGTCCTTAAGAAATTTCTGCGATCCATAATCTTCTATGTTTTTCATTGTTCATTTTCTGATTGCAAATTTACCGCAATTGAATAAGCCGGCTTGTATACGATTTACGGATATTTATACCAGAATCCTTGATTCTGAAATAGGACCGTATATAATTCAAATCAAATGAATTACTTTTGTTCGGAAGAAGTTAAATGAGATAGTGGAATTAATATACAAGAAAAGTGGTTTCATCACCATTACTTATTATATGTGTGCTTTCCCCAAGCTATACAAAGATAGCAATTGGGAATGGTTTGGGGTGTTTTTAATCCCTTTTTGAGAACCGTTTAAATGGTACTGGAAAATAAATAAAAAATCACAATTTGTTTTGTGTCAACAAGTACAAAACACTCACAAAGCGATTTGAAAAAGAATCACAAAACGTTTTGCGGTTTATAAGAGGCTGATATGCAGTCTGCACCAGCGGCAGGGGCGAACGGGAGAACTTAAATAAACTAAAAACACCCAGTTTTACATTAGTGGGTGTAAAACTGGGTGTTATCTTTGTAAACCATTGATTTTCAATGTTTATCGCGGTGCGTACGGGACTCGAACCCGTGACCCCATGCGTGACAGGCATGTATTCTAACCAACTGAACTAACGCACCAGAATTTCATTTTATCATTGCTATCTCTCTCGATTGCGGTTGCAAAGGTAGGTGTTTTTTTTAAACCTGCAATAGCTTGAAAGAAAAAAAATCATCTTTTTTTTAACATTGGTTGATTATAAGAGATTTATGTTACCTTTGCATAGACAAAAAAATAGAAATTATGAAAAATACCCCTATCGAACGTAAACTAATCGATGAAACTATCGAAGATTTTCATATTGCAGACTTTGCAAAAGCCACTATTCGCGAAGTAAAAGCTATCGCAGCTAAAGCAGAAGCGGATTCCGGTGTAGAATTTATAAAAATGGAAATGGGAGTTCCCGGACTGCCTCCCTCAGCCGTAGGTGTAAAGGCGGAAATTGAATCTCTGCAAAAAGGGATAGCAAGCCTATATCCGGACATCAACGGCTTGCCGGCATTGAAAGAGGAAGCATCCCGTTTCCTCAGAGCATTCATCAACGTAGATATAGCGCCGGAAGGATGTGTACCGGTAACAGGCTCCATGCAGGGGACTTTTGCCTCATTTCTCACATGCAGCCAGTGCGACGGGAAGAAAGATACCATCCTGTTCATCGACCCCGGTTTCCCCGTGCAAAAACAACAATTAGTTGTAATGGGACAGAAATATGAAACCTTTGATGTGTACGATTACCGTGGTGACAAACTGAAAGATAAGCTGGAAAGTTATCTCAAAAAGGGCAATATTTCCGCCATTGTTTACTCCAATCCAAACAATCCCAGCTGGATATGCCTGAAAGAAGAGGAACTCCGCATTATCGGCGAACTCGCCACTCAATATGATGTAATCGTTCTGGAAGACCTTGCCTATTTCGCCATGGATTTCCGCCAAGACCTAAGCAAACCGTTTCAAGCGCCATATCAACCTTCCGTGGCTCATTACACAGACCATTATGTCCTACTCATATCCGGTTCCAAAGCATTCAGCTATGCAGGGCAACGTATCGGAGTAAGCTGCATCTCAGACAAACTTTATCACCGGGCATATCCGGGACTGACACAGCGTTATGGTGGCGGTACATTCGGCACTGTATTCATTCATCGCGTTCTTTACGCTCTTTCTTCCGGAACCAGCCACTCGGCGCAATATGCTCTCGCCGCCATGCTGAAAGCTGCCAACGAAGGTAAATACAACTTCCTGGACGAAGTAAAGGTATACGGTGAACGTGCACGGCGATTGAAAGAGATTTTCCTGCGCCATGGCTTCCATCTGGTATACGACAACGACCTCGGCGATCCCGTAGCCGACGGATTCTACTTCACTATCGGCTATCCGGGTATGAGCAGCGGCGAACTTGCCAAAGAACTGATGTACTACGGAGTAAGCGCCATTTCATTGGTAACCACCGGAAGCCATCAAGAAGGACTACGCGCTTGCACCTCATTCATCCAAGACCATCAATATGCCCAGTTGGACGAACGTATGGCTGTCTTTGCAGAAAATCATCCTATAAAATAAGACGCATATACCTTGTTACAGAGAATGAGCATCTCCTCCCTGAAGACGCTTCATTCTCTGTAAAACCTTAAATTTCCCAAGAAAGATACTTTTCTCATAAAAAAGAGAAATATAATTTGCTCCTTTATAGAAAAATACTTAATTTGGGGGCATGTATATCAATACAGACATATTCAAAATAGAAACTAACCATATAGTTCCTGCACGAGGAAAAGTTCTTATATCTGAACCTTTTTTGTGTGACCATATGTTCGGGCGATCTGTTATTTTATTAGTAGACCATACACAAGACGGAACAATGGGATTGGTAATGAACAAACCGTTGCCTCTATTTTTGAATGATTTATTAAGTGAAATCGACTGTCGGGAGGATATTCCTATCTATAAAGGCGGCCCCATCAGCACCGACACTCTTTTCTATCTGCACACGCTGGAGAACATAGCAGATTCACTCCCGATAGCCAACGGATTCTATCTGAACGGTGACTTCGCCGCCATCAAGCAATTTATGGCGGAAGGCAATTCAATAAAAGGAAAAATACGATTCTTCCTCGGCTACTCCGGTTGGGAATCCGGACAGCTGAAGCAAGAGATAGAAGAAAATACCTGGTTGGTGGACAAAGCGGATATTCCCTCGCTCATGGATGAAAAAGCCAGCAAGAATCTGTGGAAAGACGCGCTTGGCAAGCTCGGCGGAAAATATGAAATGTGGTCACGTTTTCCGCAAATCCCCACTCTGAACTGACAGTAACCGACTAATCCGATTACCGACTATCCTCTACCCGACTCCGTACTCCCGGAACGAATACGTTGCATCAAAACAACATCCTTAAATTTACCACCTGTAAACCACCATTCTTTCAGCAATCCGCACTGTACAAAACCACAAGAGCCGAACAGACGCAGACTCACCTCATTATCGGCAGCCACATGTACAATCAGTTGTTTCAGAAATAAAAAGCCGAAAGCATAGTCACACAAAAGTTTCAAGGCGTCGGAAGCATATCCATTCCCCTGATACTCCTTTCGTACCGCAATCCCCACCTCACCGCGGGAATGCATCGGTGCAAAGTCCGTAATGTCAATAGTGCCCACCACGGCATCATCCTCGCGACGCACTATCATCATACGGAGCTGACGGTCGGCAAACATATCGCATTGCGAGTTTTCCATGTATTGTTTCAGGACATACTTGGAATACGGCACCGAGAAGTTCGTGACATCCCACGTTTGCGGGTCATTCTCCATGGCATACATTATCTCCAAATCTTCCGGCTCCATGGCCCGAAGACGCACACGCTCACTTATAAAAAAAGAAGATTTCATTATTCTTTATCTATATGCAGTTCCTTACGCAAACGATTTTCACCCGGCAGACAGAACAGAGACGCAGTCAAAGCAATTAAGGCACAAAGCACTCCCTTATTGCTCAGCATCATGTAATAGGTGAGAAATCCCGCCAATACCGGCACGGCAAGCAGAGCCAGGCGCACCCCACTCCACAGCGCATACAAGCGCAGCGCATCCGTAATGGCAACAACATCTATTTTCTTAGTCAGCACCCACGAAAAAAGTTTCAGGGAAACAGGCACTAATACAGCCGTAAGCAGAATCGTAACAGTCTCCGCAAAATATGTAGCACGCACATCTTCCGCATAGGCACCAACCCATTCTCCACCTATTTCACCAAATACCACGAGAAATACGGGCAACATCCAGAAATATACAAACAACATCTTTGTGCGGGATGCAACCCGCTTTATCTTTTCTTCCATGCAATCGGTTTTAAAGTTACGTCATACCGTACCCGTAAACGGAGTACGATTTACAATACTACGCCCAAGCGTTACCTCGTCCGCATATTCCAGTTCATCTCCCACAGAAATACCACGTGCTATCACAGACAGTTTCACTCCCAGTTTTTCCAGTTTGCGATAAATATAAAAGTTGGTTGTATCACCTTCCATGGTAGTACTGAGGGCAAGCACTACTTCCTTAATTCCCCCGGCAGACACCCGTTGCACCAGACTTTCTATTTCCAAGTCACCGGGACCAATTCCGTCCATTGGCGAAATCACACCACCCAGCACATGATACAATCCACGGAATTGCTGTGTCGCTTCCACCGCCATCACATCGCGTATGTTCTCCACCACGCAAATAACGGAAGAATCACGCTGAGGATTGGAGCAGATACGGCAAGTCTCCGTATCAGAAATATTATGACACACCTTGCAGTATTTCACTTCATGCTTCAACGTAACGATGGCATTGCCGAAGGCTTCCACCACCGCCGTATCCTGCCGCAGCAGATGGAGCACCAGCCTCATGGCAGTCTTCCGGCCCACACCCGGCAGTTTGGCAAACTCATTCACCGCTTTCTCCAGTAATATCGAGGGAAATTGTCCGTTCATACTTAAAGTTCTCCTATTGACGGGCAAAGATAGAGAGAATTCCTCATTATGAACAAAGATTTTTGAAATAAGTGCTACCTTTGCAGGAAGAAACAATTAAAAAACAGATAACAAAATGGAGATAACAAACGCTGAATTCGTCATCAGTAACACAGACGTAACCAAATGCCCCGGCGGGACATTCCCCGAGTACGCCTTCATCGGACGTTCCAACGTTGGAAAATCCAGCCTCATCAATATGCTGACAGGACGCAAGGGACTTGCCATGACGTCCGCAACTCCGGGAAAGACCATGCTCATCAACCATTTCCTGATTAATAAGAGTTGGTATATCGTTGACCTTCCGGGCTACGGTTACGCCAAGCGCGGGCAGAAAGGACAAGAGCAGATTCAGCGCATCATAGAAACCTACATCCTGCAACGTGAGCAAATGACCAACCTCTTTGTCCTCGTCGACAGCCGCCACGAGCCGCAAACCATCGACCTTGCCTTCATAGAGTGGCTGGGCGAGAACGGAGTGCCTTTTGCCATCGTTTTCACCAAAGCCGACAAGCTGAAAGGCGGCAGGATAAACAGCAACATCCGCCACTATCTGGAGAAACTGCACGAACAATGGGAAGAGCTTCCCCCCTACTTCGTCACATCTTCCGAAAACCGTATGGGACGCGATGAACTGTTGGGCTACATCGAACAAATCAACAAGGACATTAACTCCAAACCATAATTATTATAACCGAAATGAAAAGATTTGTTTTTTGGCACATATTCGTTGCCGCATTGCTAATGGCTTCCAACAGCCGGGCACAATCTCTGAAAGATTTATTAAACAAGGAAAATATCGAAAAAGTAGTGAATGCAGTAACCGGCAAAAGTACCGCCAGCATGGAAGGAACATGGATATATACCGGTTCAGCCATTGAATTTGAATCGGACAACTTACTGCAAAAAGCAGGCGGTTCGGTAGCCGCCGGCGCTGCCGAAAGCAAGTTGAACGAACAATTGGCAAAGGTGGGTATCAAAGAAGGACAAATGTCTTTCACCTTCAATGCAGACAGTACTTTTACAGCCAAAGTAGGTGCAAAAAGCATAAAAGGCACTTACTCCTACGACACTTCCACACAGCACGTTAATCTGAAATTCATGAAGCTGATTCCACTCAGCGCCAAAGTCAACTGTACATCCGCCAATATGGATTTGCTGTTTAATTCGGATAAACTTTTAAAATTGATTACCCTGATTTCCAGCAAGAGCAATAATACCACACTTAAAACAATCGGCTCGCTGGCAAACAGCTACGACGGCATGATGCTGGGTTTTGCTTTGAAAAAGGAATAAACCCAGGAACGGAAAAATGAAAAAGCCCCGTAAGTTTTATACTTACGGGGCTTTTTCATTTTTATTCTTTAAAATATAAAAAGAGCGGAAAACGAGACTCGAACTCGCGACCCTAACCTTGGCAAGGTTATGCTCTACCAACTGAGCTATTTCCGCAAATGATGCCCTTCTTACAAAGAGCGTGCCCAGAACAGGACTCGAACCTGCATGCCTCTCGACACACGCACCTGAAACGTGCGCGTCTACCAATTCCGCCACCTGGGCAATCATTAAATCAAAGAAAGAGCGGAAAACGAGACTCGAACTCGCGACCCTAACCTTGGCAAGGTTATGCTCTACCAACTGAGCTATTTCCGCAATATACTATGTGAAGAGAAGGAGACTCGAACTCCCACGACATAATTGTCACTACCCCCTCAAAGTAGCGCGTCTACCAATTCCGCCACCTCTCCAACATATTCCAAACATTTCATAGACCATTGCCTCTACCCTTGTGCCCAGAACAGGACTCGAACCTGCATGCCTCTCGACACACGCACCTGAAACGTGCGCGTCTACCAATTCCGCCACCTGGGCATAGGTAATTGCAATCATTAAATCATAGAAAAGAGCGGAAAACGAGACTCGAACTCGCGACCCTAACCTTGGCAAGGTTATGCTCTACCAACTGAGCTATTTCCGCGTTTGCGGTTGCAAAGGTAGATATTTTCCTTAAACCTGCAAACATTCTACGCACTTTTTTCACACATAAAATTGAACATTCCACCCAAAGCGAAAGCAGACTTTTGATTATCAACTCATTCGGTCACGATAATCTTCGTAAGAAAATAGCTTGAATATATCGGCCTTTCCCTCTTTTGTCCACATGGCAATGGCGGGATGATGAATTCCGTTGAACATATTCGTCTTCACCGTGGTGTAATGTATCATATCTTCAAAGACGATTCTTTCGCCGATATGAAGTTCGTGGTCAAAGCTCCACAAGCCCATATAGTCGCCGCTCAAACAAGAATTACCTCCCAAACGGTAGACATATGCACCTCCATCACCCGTTTCAGCACCCCGAACGGCAGGCTGATAGGGCATTTCCAGACAATCGGGCATATGGCAGGTGAAACTGACATTCAGAATAGCGGTACGAATACCGCGGTTCTCTACGATATCCACCACTTCGGAAGTCAACACCCCCGTCTGCCAGGTAAACGCAGAACCAGGCTCCAAGATAATATTCAAATGAGGATAACGCTCTTTCAATCCGCTGAGCAGACGAATCAGATGCTCTACATCGTAGTCCTTACGAGTCATCAAATGTCCGCCACCCAGATTCAACCATTTTATTTGCGGAAACCAACGGGAGAACTTCGCTTCCAGATGTTCCAACGTGCGTTCCAGTTCGTATGAGGATGACTCGCAATGGCAGTGGCAGTGGAATCCGTCAATACCCTGCGGCAAAACGTCGGGAAACTGTCCGGCCATTACACCGAAACGAGTACCGGGAGCGCAAGGATTATACAGCTCCGTTTCCACTTCGGAATACTCCGGGTTGACGCGTATGCCGCAGGATATACTCTGTCCGTCCGCCTGAATCATGGGATAGAAACGTTTGAACTGCACCAACGAATTGAATGTAATATGACTGCTGCATCGCATGATTTCTGAAAAGTCGGCTTCCGTATACGCCGGAGAATACGTATGCGCCTTGCTGCCGAATTCTTCCAACGCCAAGCGTGCCTCATATACGGAGCTTGCCGTAGAATGCTCTACATATTCACGGAATATGGGAAATGAACGCCACATGGCAAAGGATTTGAAAGCAAGAATAATCTCTACTCCCGCCCGGTCGGCAACGCTCTTTATCAATGTGAGGTTCTTCCTCAGCAGTTCTTCTTCCATGATATAACAAGGAGAAGGAAAAAGGTCGAAATCTTTGTCTGTCATTTTTATCGTTGTATAAACTTTTCTTATTAATATCACCCTATCACTTTAAAACGCGCGAAACGCAAAAGAAGTTGCTTGTCACCCGCATTCTTAAAACGAATGGTGGCTTTTGCATTATCACCCTCGCCTTCCACTTTCATCACTTCGCCCAGGCCGAAACGTTCATGCTCGATAAGTTGCCCCGGCTGCACCGTGTTTCCGCCTGCGACTGCCGATGAATGAGATGCGGCAGAAGCTGTTCCCATAGAAGGCGTCACCCGCTTTAAATTACGTGGAACGGTGGGGGCAATGATTTCCTGCCGGGGACGAACTCTTTTCTCACGTTTTCCATACATGTCGGAAGAGATATTTTCTCTGTTCTCCCGACGGAAAGACATGGCATTCTTATCTATTCTGCGGCTCAATCCCGCATCCTGCGGCAATTTAAGGAAACGTACATCTATATCTTTCAGAAAACGGCTGGGATTTCCAAACTCCATTTTTCCATAACGGTAGCGACTTTTGGCGTAAGTAAGGAAACAATGATCTTCCGCACGGGTTATGGCTACATAGAACAGACGGCGTTCTTCTTCCAGCGCCTTCGGAGAGTCTCCCGCCATACCGCTGGGGAACAACTCTTCTTCCATCCCTACCACAAAGACATTCTTAAATTCCAACCCTTTGGCGGAATGTACGGTCATCAGGGTTATCTTTGCATCGTCTCCGTCCTTGTCCGAATCTTGGTCGGTAAGCAAGGAGACTTCCGAAAGGAAATCGCTCAGTGTGATATTGGCGTTACCCTCTTCCTGCCGTTGGGCGCAGAAGTCGCCCATACCGTTTGCAAGTTCTTCGATATTCTCCTTGCGACTGAGGTTTTCTGGAGAATTGTCTTGGCAAACATCATTGATGATACCGGACTGACGGATTATCTCCGTACCGAGTTCGTAGGCATTCTTTTCGGTAACGCCCTCTATAAATCCGGCTATCAAGTCGCGAAAGCCTTGCAGCTTACCCGCTGTCCCTTTGTTGATATTCACTCCATAAGTCAGCGGTTCGCAGAGTACGGTCCACAGGCTTACATTGTTGTCAGTGGCGGCGGCAGTGATTTTGCTTACCGTCGTATCGCCTATTCCGCGTGCCGGATAGTTGATGATACGTTTGAAGGCTTCTTCATCATTCGGATTGACTGCCAGACGGAAATAGGCGATTACATCTTTTATTTCCTTACGCTGATAGAAAGACAGTCCGCCGTAAATGCGATACGGCATGCTGCGTTTGCGCATGGCTTCCTCGAAGACGCGGCTCTGCGCGTTGGTACGATAGAGTATGGCAAAGTCGGAATAAGCGTAATTCTCCTGCCGGCGCAATTCGGCTATCTTGTTGATTACAATATCGCCCTCTTCCACATCACTGTATGCCTGATACACCCCGATAGCCTCTCCCCTCTCCTTTTCCGAAAAGACTTCCTTGCGAATTTGCCGCTGATTCTTTTCTATCAGACTGTTGGCGGCAGAAACAATCGTTTGGGTGGAACGATAATTTTGTTCCAACTTAAAAACTTTCGTACCCGGATATACCTTTGTAAAATACAGAATGTTATCAATATCCGCCCCCCGGAAAGAATAAATACTTTGCGCATCATCACCCACCACACAGACGTGCTGATGCTCTTTCGCCAACTGAAGCACAATACTGTGTTGGGCAAAGTTGGTGTCCTGATACTCGTCCACCAAAATATAGCGAAACTGCGACTGATAGCGGGCAAGCACATCCGGATGGTCGCGGAAAAGCAGGAAAGTATAGAACAGCAAATCATCGAAGTCCATAGCATCCGCCTGTCGGCAACGTTCCCAATAGCGGCGGTAAATATCGCGCAGGGCGGGCATCTTGGCGGCGCAATCGCCTTCGTAGGCTTCTTTGTTGTTGGCATAGCCCGCAGGAGACACCAAGTGGTTCTTAGCGTTAGAGATACGAGACTGCACCATACCCGGCTTGTACACCTTTTCATCCAGTCCCATTTCCTTGATGATAGAACGCAACAGGCTTTTGCTGTCCGCCGTATCATAAATGGTGAACTTCGAGGTAAATCCTATCCGTGCGGCTTCCGCATGCAGAATGCGCAAAAATATGGAATGGAATGTCCCCATCCAAAGATGGCGCGCACGTTCTATACCTACTTGCCGGGCAATACGCTCTTTCATCTCACGGGCTGCCTTATTGGTAAAGGTAAGCGCGAGAATGTTCCAGGGCTGATAACCGTTCTCCAACAGATAAGCTATTTTGTAGGTTAGCACACGGGTTTTTCCCGAACCCGCACCGGCTATCACCAGTGACGGGCCGTCATTGTAGAGCACCGCGGCTCGCTGTCCCTCATTCAATTCTTGTATATAATCGGACATATTCCTAATCATCTAACGGGTAAAGTTCGGGCACAAAGATAAAAAAAGGTTCGGACACCAGCGAACAATTCCATAGGTTATCACGTTAGTATAGTAAAGTTTCAAAACTAAATAATTGAACTTATGAATACGTTATTAATGTCTTTAATGATAATGATTATGACACATGAAATGCCAAAACTTCCTTACGCAAACAACGCGCTGGAACCTGTAATCAGTCAGCAAACAATAGATTACCATTACGGTAAACACCTGCAAACGTACGTGAACAATCTGAACAATCTTGTTCCGGGTACGGAGTATGAAAACAAAGATTTGGTTACTATCGTAGCTACCGCACCCGACGGCGCTATTTTTAATAATGCCGGACAAGTGCTGAACCACACATTATACTTCCTGCAATTCTCTCCGAAACCGTCTCAAAGCGAACCCACCGGGAAGCTGGCGGAAGCTATCAAACGTGATTTCGGCAGTTTCGAGAACTTCAAGAAAGAGTTTAATGCAGCGGCAGTCGGATTATTCGGCTCGGGCTGGGCATGGCTGTCGGTAGACAAGAACGGTAAACTGCATATCACCAAAGAAGCCAACGGAAGCAATCCCGTACGTTCGGGACTGACCCCGCTGCTGGGCTTCGACGTTTGGGAACATGCTTACTACCTGGATTATCAGAATAAACGCGCCGACCATGTCAACGCTCTTTGGAGCATCGTGGACTGGGATACAGTAGGAAAACGAATGAAATAAGCAACCCCTTATAAAACCCTGTTGCAACGCATCTGTAAGCTGTAAAAAGCCACAGATGCGTTTTTTATTGCTTATTTGCAACGTACAGGAACAGAAGCAGGAACAGACCCCGTGCTTTACAAATAAATCAGGCCGTAATCCCATGCAAATGAGAGTTACGGCCTGATTGCCCTATCCAGTTCGCCTTACGGCGTTCTTGTCATTTCTTAATCTTCTATGGCTGCTTGCGCGGCTGCAAGTCTTGCGATAGGCACGCGGAACGGAGAACAGCTGACATAGTTCAAACCTACCTTGTGGCAGAATTTCACAGAAGAAGGCTCACCACCATGCTCACCGCAAATACCGCACTTCAAGTCCGGACGAATGGCACGGCCTTTTTCGGTAGCCATACGTACCAACTGTCCTACTCCATTCTGGTCGAGCACTTGGAACGGGTCTACCTTCAGAATCTTCTTCTCCAGATAGATAGGCAAGAAAGAAGCGATATCATCACGTGAATAGCCGAAAGTCATCTGCGTCAAGTCATTCGTACCGAATGAGAAGAATTCCGCAGAAGAAGCGATACGGTCTGCAGTAAGAGCCGCACGCGGAATTTCAATCATCGTACCTACTTTGAAATCGATGCTGTCGCCAACTTCGGCAAACAACTTGGCCGCTTCGGCGCGGATAACCTCTTCCTGCTGCTTGAACTCGTACAAGATACCCGTCAGTGGAACCATGATTTCAGGATGTGTCTCAACGCCCTCTTTTTTCAATTCCAAAGCGGCGCCGAGGATAGCCCGTGTCTGCATCTGCGTGATTTCGGGATAAGTATTACCCAAACGGCAACCACGGTGACCCAACATCGGGTTATGTTCGCAAAGCGCTTCCACACGCTGCTGGATATACTGCAAGCTTACGCCCATGGTATCCGCCATTTCCTGCTGTCCCTTCAAATCGTGGGGAACGAATTCGTGCAAAGGCGGGTCGAGCAAACGAACGGTTACCGGACAACCGGCCATCGCCTTGAAGATACCCTTAAAGTCAGCCTGCTGGTACGGCAGAATCTTAGCCAGTGCCTTGCGGCGTCCTTCCGCGTCTTCCGCCAGAATCATCTCGCGCATAGCCTTGATTTTCTCACCTTCGAAGAACATGTGTTCCGTACGGCAAAGACCGATACCCACCGCTCCGAAATTACGTGCGACCTCTGCATCGTGCGGAGTATCGGCATTGGTACGTACCTGCAATTTCGTATATTTATCAGCCAACTGCATCAATTCGGCAAAATCACCGGACAATTCGGCTGCTTTTGTTTCTACCTTTCCTTTGTAAACCTCACCGGTGCTACCGTTCAAAGAAATGAAGTCGCCTTCTTTCAACACAACGCCATCTACCTCTACCGTACGGGCTTTGTAGTCGATATTCAATGCGCCTGCACCGGATACACAACATTTACCCATACCGCGGGCCACAACGGCAGCGTGTGAAGTCATACCGCCACGTGCCGTCAGGATGCCTTCGGCAACGGCCATACCGGCCAAATCTTCCGGAGAAGTCTCGATACGCACCATCACCACACGCTTACCGCCGGCATGCCATTCGGCAGCGTCTTCGGCAAAGAACACAATCTGACCGCAAGCCGCACCCGGAGAAGCCGGAAGACCGCGGGTAAGCACTTTAGCCTGCTTCAAAGCCGTCTTATCGAATACGGGGTGAAGCAATTCGTCCAGCTTATTGGGTTCACAACGCAACAAGGCCGTTTTTTCGTCAATCATGCCTTGATGCAGCAAGTCGGTGGCAATCTTTACCATAGCGGCACCGGTACGCTTACCGTTGCGTGTCTGAAGGAACCAGAGCTTACCTTCCTGTACGGTGAACTCCATATCCTGCATATCTCTATAATGATTTTCCAATTTGGTTTGCAAAGCATCCAATTCCTTATAGATTTCGGGCATCGCCTCTTCCATGGAAGGATATTTGGCGGCACGCTCTTCTTCGCTTACGCCGGCAAGTTCAGCCCAACGCTTGGAACCGACGATGGTAATCTGCTGCGGAGTACGGATACCAGCCACAACGTCTTCACCTTGCGCGTTAATCAGATATTCGCCGTTGAAAAGGTCTTCGCCCGTAGCGGCGTCACGGCTGAAGCAAACTCCCGTAGCGGAAGTGTCGCCCATATTACCGAACACCATTGCCTGAACGCTTACGGCAGTACCCCACTCGTCGGGAATTCCTTCCATTTTACGATAAAGGATAGCGCGTTCATTCATCCATGAGTTGAACACGGCGCAGACAGCTCCCCACAACTGTTCGTAAGCACAAGTCGGGAAATCTTTTCCGGTCTGTTCCTTAACGGCAGCCTTGAATCTCTTCACGAGTTCCTTGAGGTCTTCCACTTCCAGTTCATTATCCAGCTTCACGCCTTTGGCATGTTTCACATCTTCTATAATAGCTTCGAAGGGGTCTACATCTTCTTTGTTTACCGGCTTCATTCCCAATACAACATCACCGTACATCTGTACAAAACGGCGGTAAGAGTCCCATGCAAAGCGAGCGTTGCCCGTCTTGCGAATCAGGCCTTCCACCACTTCATCGTTCAAACCGAGGTTAAGAATCGTATCCATCATACCCGGCATGGAAGCGCGCGCGCCCGAACGTACGGAAACCAACAACGGGTTCTCCACATCGCCGAATTTAGAACGCATCAGCGTTTCTACGTGTGCGATGGCGTTTTCCACTTCCTGTTTCAACAGAGCAACAACCTTGTCCTGCCCCATTTCATAATATTCTGTACAAACTTCTGTCGTAATTGTAAAGCCCGGAGGAACCGGAACTCCGATAAGGTTCATCTCTGCCAAGTTAGCTCCCTTACCTCCCAAAAGGTTTCTCATGCCGGCTTTTCCTTCCGCCTGGCCGTTACCAAAGGTATAAACTCTTTTTTTGTCCATAATATAAATTTAAAGTTCTTGATTGTGATTTTTTTCATTTTTCTGTTCGCAAATCTAAGTATATTTCGCAGACTAGAAAACTTTTTAAGAAAAAACTTTAAGGCAAAATGCAATTTCGACATTGCAAAATTTAATATTCCGATTCATAGAGAGAAATCCCGAAAAAATACCTATTTTTGCCACTGAATTTATTATACTGGTGTAAAAGTGGCAAGAAAGAGAAAAGAACTTCCCCTGTTAGAAAAGGTGGAGATTACGGATGTGGCTGCCGAAGGAAAAGCCATCGCAAAGGTCAATGATTTGGTAATTTTCGTACCATACGTCGTTCCGGGTGACGTGGTAGACCTACAAATCAAGAGAAAAAAGCATCATTACGCAGAAGCGGAAGCGGTGAAGTTCCACCAATACTCACCGGTAAGAGCAGTCCCGTTTTGTCAACATTACGGTATATGTGGCGGTTGCAAATGGCAGGTGCTCCCCTATTCAGAGCAAATAAAATACAAGCAAAAACAAGTAACGGACAACCTTACCCGCATCGGAAAAGTAGAGCTTCCGGAAATATCGCCGATACTCGGCTCCGAAAAAACGGAGTTCTATCGGAATAAACTCGAATACACTTTTTCCAACAAACGCTGGCTGACTGCGGAAGAAGTCCGGCAAAACGTGGTGTACGAGCAAATGAACGCGGTAGGTTTTCACATTCCCAACGCCTTCGACAAGGTATTGGCCATAGAGAAATGCTGGCTGCAGGATGATATATCCAACCGTATCCGCAATGCGGTACGCGACTATGCCTACGAGCACGATTACTCGTTCATCAATCTGCGTACGCAGGAAGGGATGTTGCGCAATATGATTGTGCGCACGTCCAGTACCGGCGAGCTGATGGTAATCCTTATCTGCAAGATTGAGAAAGACGAGGAAATGGCTTTGTTCAAACAGCTGTTGCAGTATGTAGCGGATACTTTCCCCGAAATCACGTCGTTATTATACATTATTAATAATAAGTGCAACGATACCATTACAGACCTCGACGTGCATACGTTCAAAGGCAAAGACCATATCTTTGAGGAAATGGAAGGCCTGCGTTTCAAGGTAGGCCCCAAATCGTTCTATCAGACGAACTCCGAACAGGCATACAATCTATATAAAGTAGCCCGCAATTTCGCAGGACTCACAGGCAACGAACTGGTATACGACCTTTATACGGGCACGGGAACCATTGCCAACTTCGTATCCAAGCAGGCGCGTCAGGTTATCGGAATCGAATACGTGCCCGAAGCCATCGAAGACGCCAAGGTCAATGCGGAAATCAACGGCATCAAGAATACGCTGTTCTTTGCCGGCGATATGAAGGATATGCTGACGCAGGATTTCATCAACGAATACGGCCGTCCGGATGTAATCATCACCGATCCCCCCCGTGCCGGTATGCATCAGGATGTGGTGGATGTTATCTTGTTTGCCGAGCCGAAACGCATCGTGTATGTGAGTTGTAATCCTGCCACGCAGGCAAGGGACTTGCAGTTGCTCGATGCAAAATACAAAGTAAAAGCCGTACAGCCGGTAGACATGTTCCCGCATACGCACCATGTGGAGAACGTGGTACTGCTTGAACTGAAAGCAGAAGTTTAAGAGTTGAAAGGCTTGAGAATTGAAACGAATCATTAATTACAAATTATTATACTCGTGGCAAAAGAAAGAAACATGGCAAGAGCCCGCACGCAATATACGGACTACATGGTAAAAGAGCCGATGGAACTGATGGAATTCCTGGCTGCCAAAATGCCGGATGCCAGCCGTACCAAGTTGAAATCATTATTGAGCAAACGAATTGTATATGTGGACAGTGTTATCACAACGCAGTACAATTTCCCTTTGAAACCGGGCATGAAAGTGCAAATCAGCCGCGAGAAAGGACGTAAAGAGTTCAGCAACAAACTGTTGAAGATTGTATATGAGGATGCATATATCATTGTCGTCGAGAAGATGCAGGGTCTGTTGTCCGTCAATACGGAAAGACAGAAAGAACGCACTGCCTATACCATATTGAACGAATATGTTCAGCGGTCGGGCAGACAGCACCGTGTGTATATCGTCCATCGCCTGGACCGTGATACTTCGGGATTGATGATGTTTGCCAAAGACGAAAAGACGCAGAACACATTGCGCGACAACTGGCATGACATTGTGACCGACAGGCGTTATGTAGCCGTCGTTGCGGGCGAAATGGAAAACAATGCCGGCATGGTAAGGTCTTGGCTCACCGACCGCAAGCTGTACGTATATTCCAACCCGACAGACGATGGCGGAAAAGAAGCAATCACCCACTACCGCACCATTAAACGCGCCAACGGGTTCTCACTCGTAGAGTTGAATCTGGAGACGGGACGCAAGAATCAGATTCGTGTGCACATGCAGGATTTGGGACATCCCATCATAGGTGACGGACGGTATGGATTGGAAGAGGTAAATCCTATCGGACGATTGGCATTACACGCTTTCAAGCTCTGCTTCTATCATCCTGTGACCGGAGAGTTGATGCAGTTTGAAACGCCTTATCCGGGAGACTTCAAGAAATTATTCCTAAAGAAACAATAAGGTATATCCAAGTAAAAGGGTGTATATCAGAATGAAAGTTGAGATTCACTTTGATATACACCCTTTTATTTATAGCCTCTGACCCGTTCTAAATAACCATAACGGGTTTGCGGACACTCTTAATACCGCCTTTCCAACATCACAGGACCATCCATATGCCCGTCCACGTACAGAACGCCGGACAGCCTGTTTCCTGAAACATATACATCATAGATTTCCAGCAGAGGATAGTCGTAACCATAATCCAGTCTTAAGATTCTGCCGTGCACATCCCAACGGAAAGGCAGGCTGAACATAACTTCTCCGTACGGATCATTGTAATATGCCTGTTCATCTCTTCCCAGACCGTTACCTTCAAAATAAAGTCCGCTTTCCAATGCAGAGTTATAATTATCGGCGAACCCCAAGTCTCCTAACCAGATGCCACCCACCAAAGTATCATAGATGTAGAAATCATCTCCATCGTCCGTTTCACATGAACTCAGTCCCAAGACTAAAGTACACAGAAACAATATATTTAAATATTTTCTCATTATCTTTTATTTCTAATTCCGGTTAGTCATAGACTTGGAGGCGGTCAACATTATGATTTCTCCATCCAATTTTCCGGAAAGGTAATGGTCGCGTACCCAAACATTCTCAAAGTACTTTATCTCACCGGCTCCGTAATTCAGAACAAGTCCCTCTCTCGAGTTATCTATCCACCGCCATGTGAAATCACTCTCCGTAGTCTTCATCTTACCGACTTCATAGACTATCAGCGTTTCTTTTCCGGAAAGAACTTCCTTGCCATTCTGCTTTCCCTTTGTGAATTCCAATATATGTCTGCATTCTCCCTCGTCGGTCGTATAATCTTCCATCCAAGCATCGCTGCATAACTTCTCATCGGTATTCTGTATGGTATAGTAGTTATCATCCCCGCAAGAAGCCAGCCCGATAGTCATTACGCATAACAACACTATCTTCACTAAGTTCAAAATCTTCATAATTATCAAGTTTAGTTAATATTTACGGGCAAACATACATAAAAATAATGAGATGCTTAATATTTAGACTGAAATTTCTTATAGAAGATAACGAATAAGATGAAACCTGTCAGCGCAAAAGGCACGCCTGCCAAAGCCGGATAACGGTATCCGCCACTAAGAGCCAGGCCACCTACGTATGCTCCGATGGCATTGCCCAGATTGAATGCCATTTGCACACAGGCGCCGCCCAGCATTTCCCCGCCGGGAGCTACGCGGATAATCAATACCTGTTCGGGGCTCGACACCGCAAACAGCCCCGCCGTACAAAGAGCCATCAATATGGCGGAGCACCACGGATTGGGCGACAGGAAAAACAGCATCAACAGCACAATGCAAATCATGCCCTGCACCACCATGCCAACCTTGCCCGGAGTATATTTATCGGAAAGCCGTCCGCTCACCAGATTACCGACCACCATACCAAATCCCGCCAGAACCATTAACGCCGTCACACTCTCGGGGCTGAAACCCGAAACGTTCGTCAGCAACGGCGTGATATAGCTATACCAGCAGAATACGCCGCCATTGCCCAAAGCCGTCGCCCCCAATATCAACCAGGGAGCGGGTGTCTTCAGGAAACGGAATTGTCCCTTGAATCCGGTATCTTTCAGCCCCTCTACCACAGGTACCCAGCGCCATATATAATAAAGAACTATCAAGCCCCAGCAACCCACCAGCAAGAATGTAACGCGCCACGAGAGCATGTGGCTCAAGGAAGTGCCCAGCGGAACGCCAAACAGATTGGCGACCGTCATACCCGCTATCATAATGGATACGGCTTCGGAACTTCTACCCTCGTCAGCCAGCTTACCCGCCACAATGGAAGCAACTCCGAAGTATGCCCCATGCGGCAAGCCCGAAATGAAACGCGCCGCCAGCAACGACCAATAATCGGGAGCCACCGCAGCCCCCAGATTTCCTACCAGCATCAAAGCCATCAATGCCAGCAGGATATGTTTCAACGGACGTTTACGCGCCAAAATCAACATGGGAGCACCGGCGCATACACCCAGCGCATAGGCGGAAATAAAATGTCCCGCAACGGGAATACTGATATTCAAATCAGCGGCAACATAGGGCAAAATGCCCATCATCGTAAATTCGGCGATACCCAATCCTAAGGTGCCGAACGCTAACGCAATAAGACTCTTCTTCATTTGAAAAAATACAACCTGTAAAACAAACTTTTTACCGCTGCAAAAGTAATGCATTGTACCGTTCCCGATTCTTTATTTTATAAAAAAGTAACTAAAAATTTGTCTCATACGAATGTAACCTATACTTTTGCACCCCGAATAAAGAACATGTCAACAAGAACTTCAACCATTCTGCCGGTCGGAGTTCGGATATATTCTTATTCACGGTTCAATAACAATTTGTATAACTAAAAGGTAAGAAGAAAATGAAAAAGTTTGTAATCTTATTATTTGTCGCAATGGCTGCTTTATCAGCAAAAGCACAAGTGTATGTTGGCGGAACAGTATCTTTATGGCACAACGACGATGTCGACGCAACGACTTTCACGCTGAATCCGGAAGTAGGATACAACCTGAATGAAAAATGGGCTGTCGGCGGTATATTGACATTCTCGCACAGCAAACTGGACGAAGGAAAATACAATGCTTTCGGCCTTGCTCCATACGCACGTTACTCTTATTATGAAAACAAGGTTGTCCGCCTGTTCATCGATGGCGGTCTGGGCTTCTCCACTCAAAAGGTGAAAGGCGCCGATGCCGTAAACGGTTTTGAAATTGGTTTCAAACCGGGCATCGCCATCAAACTGAACGACAAGTTCAGCGTACTTGCCAAATGCGGTTTCCTGGGTTACAGGGACGACTATATGAACGCCGGCAGCGGTTACGGTTTCAACCTCAAAAGCGAAGACCTCTCATTCGGTTTCCACTACGAATTCTAATCAATACAAACCGATGTATACGCAAAAGGGATGCTTTCCGAAGCATCCCTTTTTTATTATTCTCATAGAATAAGTACGGATTAGTTTCTAATTATTCAAACATTATAAATACTCACACTTAAATTATTCGTATTTTTGCACATCGTTTATAAAATATGCAATAATGAAGAAGTCCGTAAAAGGAGTCCGGTTTGCTCCTAAAAACTATTCCGACGAAGTAGAAGCCAAGATTCAACATTATAAAAGAGAAGGATATAAATTGCCGTCACGCCACTTGCTGCGCACAGAAGAGCAACTGGCCGGCATACGCGAAAGCGCAAAGATAAACACCGCATTGCTCGATTACATCTCTGAGAATATCCGTGAGGGAATGTCTACGGCAGAGATAGACCATCTGGTATACTGTTTCACGACCGACCACGATGCCATCCCCGCCCCTTTCCTGTACGAGGGCTTTCCCAAGAGCGTATGCGTCAGCATCAACGATGTGGTGTGTCATGGCATCCCCAGCACCAAAGAGTTCCTGCGCAGCGGAGATATTGTAAACGTGGATGTATCCACCATATATAAAGGATATTTCTCCGACGCATCGCGCATGTACATGATTGGTGACGTCCGTCCCGAGATGCAACGTCTGGTGCAGGTGACCAAAGAGTGCCGTGACATCGGCATACAGGCCGCACAGCCCTGGGCTCGATTGGGCGATGTGGGAGCCGCCATCCAGGAGCATGCCGAGAAGAACGGTTACAGCGTAGTGCGCGACCTTTGCGGACATGGCGTAGGCATCAAGTTCCACGAAGAACCGGACGTAGAGCACTTCGGCAAGCGCGGTACGGGCATGCTGATAGTACCGGGCATGACGTTCACCATCGAGCCGATGATTAACATGGGCACATACGAGGTCTTCATCGACGAAGCCGACGGCTGGACAGTATGCACCGACGACGGTCTGCCTTCCGCCCAATGGGAAAGCATGATTCTCATTACCGAAAACGGAAACGAGATACTGACGCAATAGGCATAAGCCCGCAGGCTGCAAGACATTCCCCGGTGTGGTACTCTCCGTACCAACCGTTGGTATTCCTCGTACCACGCTTTGGTATTGCTTGTACCAACCGTTGGTACGGCGGATACCACCCTTTGACACCGAATGTTCAGCCCATTGAAACTTTATTTCCCCATACGCAATTATGAATATCATACTATTACTCGTTGGAATTATCGCAGGAGCCGTCATCGGCTATCTGATGGCCGGCAGAAAAGCCGCCGCCCTAAAAACACAAGTAGAGGCCGCCGAAGCGCGTGAAGCGTTACTGAACCGCACTGCCGAAGAGCGTATCGCCCGCGAGCGCTCCGTTGCCGAAGAACGCTTGCAGGAAGCCGGCCGCCAAGCAGCGGAACGCCTTAGCACACAAGAACGGCTGTTTGCCGAACGCATTTCCGAACAGGCACGCGGCTTCAACGAACGCCTCGCCGAGCAGGAACGTTCCTTTGGCGAGCGCATCACCCAGCAGCAACGGCAATGGGAACAACGCCTCGCCGAACAGAAAGAAGAAGCCGAAGCCTTGCACAAGCGTATGAACACCGAGTTTGAGAACCTTTCAAACCGCATCTTCCAAAGCAAGACGGAAGATTTCACCAAGCTGAACGCCGAGCATCTGGGCAATCTTCTGCGCCCGCTGGACGAGAAGATAAAAGACTTCAAGGAAAAGGTGGAGCAAGTATACAGTACCGAAGCCAAAGAACGCTTCTCTCTGGGAGAACGCATCAAGGAACTGGTGGAACTGAACAACCGCCTCAGTGAAGACGCCAACAACCTGACACGCGCCTTGAAAGGCGATTCCAAGATGCAAGGCAACTGGGGTGAAATGATTCTGGAACGTCTGTTGCAAGCGTCCGGCCTGATTGAAGGCGAGCACTATTTCCGCCAGGAGTTCCTGAAAGACGAACGCGGCGAAGTGATTGTCAGCGAAGAAAGCGGCCAAAAGATGCAACCCGACATCCTCATCAAGTACCCCGATGAGCGCGAGATGATAATAGACTCCAAAGTCTCCCTCACCGCCTACGCCGCCTATACATCCGCCGAAGACCGCGAAGAACAGGCGCGCTGGCTCAAAGCGCATCTGCAGTCCGTCCGCAACCACATCGACGAGCTCAGCCGAAAAGACTATTCGCACTACGACATCAAGTCGCCGGATTTCGTCATGATGTTTATCCCCACAGAGGGCGCTTACCTGCTTGCCATACAAAGCGACGCCAACCTTTGGGAGTACGCCTACAACAAGAAAGTCGTACTGATGAACCCTACGAACCTCATCAGCGCCCTGCGTCTCTCGCTCGACCTGTGGAAGCGGGAAAACCAAGTGAAAAACGTGCAGGCCATCATCAAGCGCGGCACGGCCTTATACGAAAAGATTGTAGGTTTCACCGACACTTTCCTCACCCTTGGCGACCGCATGACAAGCCTGCAAAAAGACTACGACAAAGCGCTCAACCAACTGTCCGAAGGCAACGGCAGCGTAGTCCGTCAAGCGGAAATGCTGAAAGACATGAGCCTTACTCCGAAGAAACGCATCTCGGCAAGACTGCTGCCCAGAGAAGAGGCGCAAGAAGAAACAGAACAAGAAGACAAAGAATAAATCTAAAGACAAGACCTGTTATATTATGAGAATTTTAAAAGACCGTATTCTGAAAGACGGAAAATGCTATCCGGGAGGTATATTGAAAGTAGATAACTTCATCAATCATCAAATGGACCCGATTCTGATGAAATCCATCGGCGTGGAGTTCGTCAGACGCTTCGCTTCTACCAATATCAACAAGATTATCACCGTCGAGGCCAGCGGCATCGCCCCTGCCATTATGGTAGGCTATCTGCTGGAACTTCCCGTAGTGTTCGCCAAGAAAAAGAAGCCGAGCACCATGGACAATATGCTGATTACTTCCGTATACTCATTCACCAAACAACGTTCGTACGACGTATGCGTCAGCAAAGATTTCCTCACTCCCGGCGACCAGGTGCTTTTCATCGATGACTTCCTCGCCAACGGAAACGCCGCCAAAGGCATTATGGACTTGGCGAAGCAAGCCGGCGCGGAGCTGGTAGGCATGGGATTCATCATAGAGAAAGCCTTTCAGCACGGAGGCGACGAGCTGCGCAGCCAAGGTATTCATGTAGAATCTCTGGCCATCATCGAAAGCCTCGACAACTGCGAAATCAAAATCAGATAACCCGGAGCAATGGAAAAACAACAGGAAAACGGACTGATTTACGGCTTGAACGACAAGCCGCCCTTCAAGGAAGCCTTCTTTGCCGCGTTGCAACATCTGCTGGCCATATTCGTAGCCATCATCACCCCGCCGCTCATCATTGCGGGAGCGCTGAAGCTCGATACGGAAACAACCGGTTACCTGGTTTCCATGGCGCTGTTTGCATCCGGCATATCCACGTTTATCCAATGCCGCAGGTTCGGCGGGTTAGGTACCGGGCTGCTGTGCATTCAGGGAACCAGCTTCTCGTTCATCGGCCCCATCATTTCCGCCGGCATGGCGGGTGGGCTTCCGCTGATTTTCGGTTCCTGTATGGCGGCTTCAAGCGTGGAGATGCTGATAAGCCGGGTGCTGAAGTACACCAAGAAGATTATTACGCCGCTGATATCCGGCATTGTAGTTACCCTTATCGGCATGAGCCTGATAAAAGTGGGAATTACCGCTTGCGGCGGCGGAGCCATCGCACAAGCCGACGGCAGCTTCGGCAGTTTCCGCCATGTGGGGCTTGCCGCATTGGTTCTGTTGCTTATCATCGCCTTCAACCGGAGTTCCAACCGGTACCTGCGCATGAGCTCCATTGTCATCGGATTAGTAATAGGCTACATCGTGGCGTGGTGCATGGGGATTGTCGATTTCTCCTCAATACAAAGCTACGGCGGTTTCAATCTGCCGATGCCTTTCCGCTACGGGCTGGCTTTCGACTTATCCACCATTATCGCGTTGGGACTGATTTTTATGATTACCGCCATTGAGGCGTATGGCGACATTACAGCCAATTCCCTTATCTCCGGCGAACCGGTAGAAGGAGAAACATTCGTGAAACGCGCTTCGGGCGGCATCCTCGCCGACGGCTTCAACTCCATGCTGGCGGGTGCGCTCAATTCTTTCCCGAACTCCGTTTTTGCGCAAAACAACGGGATGATACAACTGACGGGGGTTGCCAGCCGGTATGTGGGATATTACATTGCGGCCTTTCTTGTACTGCTCGGCCTGTTTCCCGCCGTGGGACTGGTATTTTCGCTGATGCCCGAACCGGTATTGGGCGGCGCTACGCTGCTGATGTTCGGTACGGTAGCCGCAGCCGGTATCCGCATCATCGCGGCGCAAGAAATCAACCGAAAGGCTACTCTTGTCATGGCCGTCAGTTTCTCCCTCGGCTTGAGCGTGGAACTGGTTCCCGAGATACTGTGCCAACTGCCGGAAACGCTACGGAATATCTTCTCATCCGGCATCACGACGGGGGGAGTTACGGCAATTCTGGCAAATATGCTGATTCATATCAAGGAGTAAAGTCCGGGAGCGGGAACCCGCTCTTTCCGAAGCATATCTTCCTGAAATAAGCTACTTTGTTTTCGTGGTTTTCGGCAGCACCGTATTCAGCACCGCATATCCCAATACCCCGGCAAGCACCGTCCCTACAAGCACACCGAACTTCGCCTGATTCAGCAATTCCGGATATTCGCCCGCAAAGGAAAGATTGGCGATGAACAAAGATACGGTAAAGCCGATACCGCCCAACAAGGAAACACCGGCTATATTCTTCCAGTTCATACCCGCAGGCATCAAGGCCAAACCGCTCTTTATCGCCAGCCACGTAAGCAGATATATCCCCAGGAATTTACCTGACAGCAACCCTGCGGCCACAGCCACGCTCACATCTCCCACGATACTGCCGCTACCGCTGAAGACCACACCCGCATTGGCAAAGGCAAACAACGGCAGAATCACGAAGTTTACAGCTCCATGCAGATTGTCTTCCAACGACTGCAACGGACTGATAACATAATCGGACGCCTGCTCCACCTGCTTCAGCGTAGCAATCTGCGCATTGGTCAGCACGATATTATCTGATTTGGAAACCGGAAACTCCCCTATGACGTCACGGATGCGCTTGATATATTTACCCGCGTCCAAACGGGGACGCGCCGGTATCACAAACGCCAGTATCACGCCCGAGATTGTACTATGTATGCCCGATTGCAGGAACAAATACCAGATTATTATACCGAAGAACAGAAAGAATATCTTCTGCGTCACTCCAAACTTGCCCATGTAGTAGAGGAATACATACAGAACAGCCGCCACTATCAAATACCCGTATGCCACGTCAACACTATAAAACAGTGCGATAACCAATATCCCGCCAATATCGTCCACCACAGCGAACGCCGTCAGAAATACCTTCAGGCTCAACGGCACACGCTTACCCAGCAAGCTGAGCACTCCCAAAGAAAAAGCGATGTCCGTAGCCATAGGAATAGCCATGCCGCGCGTTTCGGGAGTACCGGAAACCACCAGAAGCGAGTAGATGACCACCGGAACCAGCATACCGCCGCATGCCGCGATAAAAGGCAAAGCCGCCTTTCGGACGGAAGACAGTTCGCCTACCAGCAATTCACGCTTTATCTCCAACCCCACTGCCAGAAAGAAAACAGTCATCAGGCAGTCGTTTATGAACTCTATCATCTTCAACGGATGCCCGCCGTGAGAGAGCAGATTGAAATTCCCGATGCGCAAATGAAGTTCCTGAAGCAGAAAGTCCTGGTATATCGGCGATAAAGACGAATTGGCCACGACAGCAGCCAGGATAGCGGTGAGAAATAAAAGAATACTCGCCACTATGTTCAGCGACGAAATGTTTTTCACGGTACGTAGAATAATCATAAGTATTTGATTGAAGGTTTCATCTTTCTTCGGGAAAGGAAGCGTAGCCGACATTTCATTCCGTCACACTTCCATAACTCAACAACGCCAGCTTCTTTACCCACAGAACAAAGATACCCGTTAAAATTAAATTAAGCACTGTGGTTAATACGGAAATTATCAATGCCGGGCCGCCCAAACTATATCCAAGAGCGATAAAGATTACCCCCGCCCCTACTTCACCGCGGGTAAACATACCGATAGAGAGCGCCAGACGCTCGCTGAACTTACGGTCTTTGTAAAAGAATACCGGAAACAGCTTACCGATATTAGACAATAACGACACTATCAGTACATGAAGCATAATCATTCCCCACGACATCATCTCCTGCGAACCCGTAACCGAGTGCTGTCCCAACGACGCCTCCGCAAAATCCACACCCAGAAACCGTGGCATGCTCATTCCAACCAGAAACATAAAGAGGAAAGAAATCCCCGTGGAAACTTTACGTTCCGCCGGTGTGTCATGCTCCTTGTGCTTCATCACCATTCCCAAGACGAAAGCGGGCAGCAATACCTCTATATGAATACTGCCTGCCTCACCATACAAATGCTTGCTGATGAGATATACAGCCTGCGTACACGCAAACACTACGGCCGAATATACCAGAATGGCTTTCCAATCCTGCCACCAGTCGTATTTTCCCAGTTGTTTCCAACCGAAAGAGAGCAAAAGAAATACAATGAAAACAATCACCAGAAGCTGCCAGCGCAGGCCGATCATCATAATCTGAAGCGGAATCATCAGAAGGATGGTATCCAAATCATCAAAGATAGCCAGCACTTGAATTTTCTTGTAAACCCAGCTTGTCTTTAAGCCGATGGCGGCCAGCATGGTAAACAAAATACCGGCGGAAGTGGGAGCCGCAAAACGGCTCAACAGGAGATTCTCTTTCCACGCTTCCCAACTATTCCAGTATTCGGGCGGAAGCAGGACAAAAACATAATAAATAGCAATCAGGAACCAAGGCATGGCGGCGGTAGCCATTGCAACGCCATAATCTTTCGCGTATGTCTGCCAACGTGATTTATCGACTTCAAACTCACGTCCCACATTAATCATTATAAAACTCAAGCAGACATAGAGCAATACATTCGATACGGCCTTTACCGCATTATAGTTTCCGCCCGCCCACACAGGGAGATATTGGGAAACGAACAGGCCTGCCATCAGGAAGGCCGAAAACGATAGAACTTTTCTCATTCGGTTTAAATTTAAAAGGGGTTGTCAAGATAGCCCTACGGAAAGAGAACAACCCCTGTGTCATATGAATTGTTTAGCAACTAATCCAATTTCAGCACAGCCAAGAACGCTTTCTGCGGCACTTCCACATTACCAATCTGTTTCATTCTTTTCTTACCCCGCTTCTGCTTTTCAAGCAATTTACGCTTACGGCTCACGTCACCGCCATAACACTTGGCCGTAACGTCCTTACGGACTGCCTTGATTGTTTCGCGGGAAATAATCTTGGCGCCGATAGCCGCCTGAATGGCAATGTCAAACTGCTGTCTCGGAATCAGGTCTTTCAACTTCTCGCACATACGGCGTCCCAGCTCGTACGCATTGTCAAAGTGCGTCAAGGTAGAGAGGGCATCCACCGGTTCGCCGTTCAGAAGGATATCCAGCTTCACCAGTTTGGACGGACGGAAACCGTTCGCGTGATAGTCGAAAGAGGCATATCCCTTGGAAATACTTTTCAGCTTGTCGTAAAAGTCGATAACGATTTCGCCCAACGGCATATCATAGTATATCTCCACACGGTTACCGGAAATATATTCCTGCTTCACCAGTTCGCCGCGCTTGCCCAGACAGAGTGTCATGATAGGGCCGATATAGTCTGTGGTGGTAATCACGGACGCACGGATATAGGGCTCTTCAATGCGGTCTATCAAAGTGGGATCGGGCATGCTGCCGGGATTGTGCACCTCGGTCATGTGTCCTTGCTTATCGTAGATATTGTAAGATACGTTCGGCACGGTGGTAATCACATTCATATCGAATTCGCGGTCCAGACGTTCCTGTACAATCTCCATGTGAAGCAATCCCAGGAATCCGCAACGGAAACCGAAGCCCAGCGCCAATGAAGATTCGGGCTGGAAAGTCAGCGAAGCGTCATTCAGCTGCAACTTCTCCAATGATGAGCGCAAGTCCTCAAAGTCTTCCGCCTCAATGGGATATACACCGGCAAATACCATCGGCTTCACTTCCTCGAAACCGGCAATAGCTTCCTTGCACGGACGGGCTATGTGCGTAATCGTATCGCCCACCTTTACCTCTTTGGAAGTCTTGATACCCGAGATAATATAGCCTACGTCGCCCGTACGCAATTCCTGACGGGCAACCATATCCATCTTCAGCACACCGATTTCATCCGCATCGTACTCCTTGCCCGTATTGAAGAATTTCACTTTGTCTCCTTTACGTATCACACCGTTCACAATCTTGAAATAAGCGATGATACCGCGGAAAGAATTGAATACGGAGTCGAATATCAAAGCCTGCAGAGGCGCTTCTTCATCGCCTTCGGGATGAGGAATACGCTCGACGACTGCCGCAAGGATTTCCTCGACGCCCATTCCCGTCTTACCGGAAGCGCGGATTATCTCTTCACGCTTGCAACCGAGCAGTTCCACGATTTCATCCTCTACCTCTTCGGGCATGGCGCTCGCCATATCGCATTTGTTGATAACCGGAATAATTTCCAAGTCATGCTCAATAGCCATATACAGGTTGGAGATGGTCTGCGCCTGCACGCCCTGTGAAGCGTCCACTATGAGCAACGCACCTTCGCAGGCGGCAATGGAGCGGGACACCTCGTAGGAAAAGTCCACGTGCCCCGGAGTGTCAATCAGGTTCAGAACATACTTCTCGCCTTTGTACATATACTCCATCTGGATAGCATGGCTTTTGATGGTGATACCTCTCTCCTTTTCCAAATCCATATCATCCAGCATCTGGCCTTCGGTTACTTGGATAGTATTGGTGAACTCCAACAGACGGTCGGCCAAAGTTGATTTACCGTGATCGATATGAGCGATGATACAAAAGTTACGTATATTCTTTTTCATTTGTTTCTAAAATTTTGGTGCGCAAAGATACAAAAAGGAGAAGACAAAAAAAAATGCGTTGATAACATATCAAATGTATCAACGCATTTTTTATAACATTCTAATCTCTTTCTTAGTTCAGCTTTACAAACAGTTCGCCTTCAACTTCTTGAGTAGAAATTTTGTCTTCTCTCAATAACCAGCCAAGACCCAAGAACAAATCCTTATCTACCAATTTTGTAGCTTTCTTGATTTGTTTAGCAGTTAAACCTTCAGTTTCATTCAGTGCGCTCCAAATTTTTCCTGCAGTTTCACCAGCTTTTTCTTTTAACATTTTCTCTTTGTTTTTAGTTAGACATGCTTAAAAATCCGCTTCCCAAAACGGAATAATCAGATTTTATTTCGGCGGCAAAGATAGTTATTTTTATGTTACATAACACATTAACTCTCTTTTTTTTCGCTTATCTGTCATAAAAAACGGCTGTTGCCGGCTTATTTCCGCTGTTTTTCCAAGTACTCAGCCCATATCGTCGCGGCTTCTTCCACCATTTTCGCGCAAGGACGTTTGGCATAGTATTGCTCCGTACGGGCTTCGGGAACGGAAGAGCCTTCGGGCTTCTTCAGTCCCAGCAACTCGGCGCAAATCATCGAGCCGTTACGTTTCTTGAATTCTTCCGCAAGTGCCTGCACCAGCGCATAATTAGCGGCTTTGCCCTCACGGTCTTTACCGTCGACGGCGCCTTTTTCCAGCCCCGCCAACAAAAACATGCCGCAGGCAGCGCCGCAAGTCTGACGCATCCGCCCTATACCGCCGCCAAAAGAGGCGGACATGCGCAAAGCCTGTTCTTCCGTAAAACCGTACATGTCGGCAAAGGCGGCTACCACCGATTGCGAACAGTTATAACCGCTCTTGAACAGCTCAACGGCTTTCTCTATTCTGTCTTTCATCATCGTCTTTTAATCTGCAATTTCCAACATCATAGGACAATGGTCCGAATGTACCGCATCGTTCAGAATGCGCGCTTCTTTCAGCATCGGACGTACCGGCTCGTTCACCATGCAATAATCTATACGCCAGCCTTTATTCTTCGCCCGCGAGTTGAAACGGTAACTCCACCAAGTATATTCCTGCTTGTCGGGATGCAACAGACGGAAAGTATCTATGAAGCCCGCATTCAGAAAACGGGTCATCCACTCTCTTTCTTCCGGCAGGAAACCGCTGTTTGTAGCATTGCGGACAGGGTCGTGAATGTCTATCGCTTCATGACAGATATTATAATCTCCGCAAAGAATCAGCTTCGGACGGGTGCGCTGCAACTCCACCACATATTGCTGAAACTTTTCCAACCATACCATTTTAAAAGCCTGGCGCTCATCGCCGCTTGTTCCCGAAGGATGATAAACACTCACAATGGACAGGTCTCCGTAATCGGCGCGGATAAAACGGCCTTCATTATCGTACTCTTCAATACCCATACCATATTCCACATGATCCGGTTCGCGTTTCGTCAGAATGGCTACTCCGCTATACCCTTTCTTTCGGGCGGAATACAGGTAATGCTTGTATCCCGATGCATCCAACGCTTCCGCCGGATACTGCTCCGGCTGCAATTTGGTTTCCTGCAGACACAGCACGTCCGGTTGTTCATTTGCCAGCCATCCGGGAAAACCTTTGGTTACGGCAGCGCGCAAACCATTTACGTTGTAGGTTATAATCTTCATGTCTGTATGTTTTTAAGTTTATCTATTCGGCTTCCTTATGCTGTTTCTCCCACTCCAGCAGTCGGACTTTACGCTCCAGCCCCCAATGGTAACCGCCGAGAGCTCCGTCCGTACGCAGCACCCGGTGACAGGGAATCAATACCGAAACCGGATTCTCGCCGATGGCGGAGCCTACTGCCCGGAAAGCCTTGGGAGTTTGCAGCGCGGCGGCAATGTCCTTGTAGGTGGTTGTTTCGCCGAACGGGATGTTCAACAGCTCTTTCCACACGCGCAACTGAAATTCGGTTCCCTTCAAATGCAAAGGTACCGTTTCCACGTTTTCCTCATCCGCGGATAAAGCAGCCAATGCCTTGCGCTGGTACTCGTCCGTACGTTCCTCAAAGTGAGCTCCGGGAAACCTGCTGACCATTTCAATCAATGAAACATCTCTGTTTCCGGTTACAAATGCCATATAGCATACACCTTTGGGCGTAGATGCAACCAACATTTCTCCCAGAAATGTCTCTGCAAAAGAATATTCCACGGTCACTCCCGGGAGTTTATGGGCATATCCGCCATCGGCCAACTGTTCGATTGTCACGAACTTTTCATTTAATAAGTGACGTTTCATTATAAACTTGATATTAATAACATAATGTTTAATACTGTCACAATAGCAGCAATCGTATAGAGCACGAACGTACTCCATTTGCTGTTTACATATTGTCCCATTACTTTACGGGACGAGGTAAGGCTCACTTGCAGGAACACGGTAAACGGCAACTGGACACTCAATATCATCTGTGAAATCAGCAGCCCTTTGAACGGGTCTCCGATAAAGCAAATCAATAGCAATGCGATACCCAAGGAAAGAATTACTCCCACCTGCGAATGGCTGTCCTTAATGTGATACGACTCGCCGAATATACCGGCAAAAATAGAGCCTGCCGCCATACCGCTCGTAATAGTCGAAGAGATACCCGCCATCAGCAATGCCAGCGCAAACACCACGCCGGCGCTGCTTCCCAACAGCGGGTCCAACAGTGATTTTGCCTGTTGCAATTCTTCCACCTGAATCCCGCTCTTAAAGAAAGTGGCGGCTGCCAGCAATATCATCGCGCTGTTAATGGCCCATCCCACAATCATGGAAAACAGCGTGTCGAACAGTTCATACTTCAATACCTTACGGATGGAAGCATCGTCCTGCTTGTTGTACTCATGGCTCTGTATCACTTCCGAATGGAGAAACAGATTATGAGGCATCACCACAGCGCCGAGCACACTCATGATAATAAGCATGCTTCCTTCGGGAAACGAAGGGGTCACCCAGCCTTGCGCGGCCACAGGCCAATCAATCCTGACAAGGAAAAGTTCGTAGATGAACGAAAGCCCTATAACGGACACGAACGCGATGATAGCCCTTTCAATCTTCTTATAGGAATTGGTGAAAAGCATTACCGATACAAAAACCGTAGTCAGTACCGAGCCCCATATAATCGGAATATCCAGCAACATTTGCAGCGCAATGGCTCCGCCTAATATTTCGGCCAGCGAAGTAGATATGGATGCCAGCACAGCCGTCCCCAATATGGGGCGCGACACCCATTTGGGAGTGTATTGCGTGGCAGCTTCCGACAAGCACAATCCGGTTACGATGCCCAAGTGCGCCACATTATGCTGCAAAATTATCAGCATAACGGTGGAAAGCGTCACTACCCACAACAACGAATAGCCGAATTCAGAACCCGCCGCAAAGTTCGACGCCCAGTTTCCCGGGTCGATAAAACCGACCGTAACCAATAGCCCCGGACCGATATATTTGAATACATCCAAACCACCCAGATAGCGTTTGTGGTCTTTCCGTTGTAAATCTTTAAAAATATTCTTCATTGTGTTGTTCTTATTTTGAGGGTGTAAAAGTACTCAAATAAAAAAAACAAATACACTATAACTTGGTTCAAAAGCAAAAAGGACGTGCCAAAACGAATTTCAGCTATCACAGTTTTGCACACTCTCTTCTTCACTCCGTTCAGACTATACATCAATGTAAAAATCAGAAGATGTTTTGAGCGAAGCTAATGACAAAACAATACTTGAAATTCGTTTTGACACACCCTCTTTTAAAATTCCCCCTTTTTAAATCAGAGCAGGGTTAATATCCCATTTCGTGCAATGCTTTACACAACTGGTCCGGACAAGAAGTCGGACGTCCGCCGCAGCGGATACCTTCCAGACGGGAAATCACCTCTTTTACCTGCATCCCGGCAACCAAACGGGACAAGCCTTGCAAATTGCCGTTACAGCCACCCCAGAACACGATGTCCTTTACGATTCCGTCTTCTACCTCAAGCTCGATATTGCTACTGCACGTACCTTTCGTCTTGTAAGTATAAGTCATTATTCTTCGCTTTCTTCCGGCTTCATATTGGTATAAACCGTCTGTACGTCGTCAAACTCTTCCAGACGTTCCACCATTTTGTCGATAGTTTCACGATGTTCCGGCTCAACATCCTTCAGGTCATTCGCGATGTAGGTAAACTCACCGCCGACATCTTCAAAACCGCCTTCTTCCAAGTGTTTCTGGATAGCCGCATAACTTTTCGGATCACCGTAGATAGTGATTGTGCCTTCTTCTTCATCCTCTTCATAATCTTCGTCAATGTCGAAGTCAATCATATCGAGAATGAATTCTTCCATATCCATGCCGTCTTTCTTCTTGAAAGTGAACACGCATTTATGGTCGAACAGGAAGGCCAATGAGCCCATTGTACCCAGGTTTCCGCCAAACTTGTTGAATACGCTGCGCACATCCGCTACCGTACGGGTAGGATTGTCGGTCAAAGTATCAACAAATACGGCTACGCCATGAGGACCGTATCCTTCATAAGTCATGCTCTTGTAGTCGCTCTGGTCTTTACCCATCGCATTTTTGATAGCACGTTCAATGTTATCCTTCGGCATGTTTTCACGCTTGCAAGTAGCGATAACGGAACGCAATGTCGGATTGTTTTCCGGTTCGGGTCCGCCGGCTTTCACTGCAATAGCAATTTGTTTACCCAGTCTTGTAAAGGTCTTAGCCATGTGACCCCATCTTTTTAATTTGGCAGCTTTTCTATATTCAAACGCTCTTCCCATTGGAACTAAATATTTATGAGTTATAAGTTATGAGTTATATGAGAATGTGTAAAAACAGACTTATTTATTTCTTTTAGGCACGGATTTCACGGAATCACACGGATTTTCATGTATGTTTTCCGTAAAATCCGTGCCTAAAAAAGTTTTACACATCTTTATTCCCTTTTTTAACGAAGTTTCGCCCCCAGCTTGTCTTCCAGATTTCTCACCAGCTTGGACATGATTTTATCAATCATTTTATCGTTCAACGTCTGGTTTTCGTCCTGCAACAAGAAACTTACGGCGTAGGATTTCTTTCCGGCTTCCAGATTCTTGCCTTCATAGACATCAAAGAGAGACACTTCCTTCAACAATTTCTTCTCTGTTTCATAGGCAATCTTCTCGATTTCCGCAAACTGCACCTTCTTGTCGAGCAGCAGGGCGAGATCGCGTTTCACAGCCGGGAATTTGGAAATCTCGGTATAGTTTACTTTCACGTTTTTGACGGCTTTCATCAGCTCTTTCCAATTCAGGTCGGCATAGTACACCTCGTTGTCGATGTCAAACGCTTTCAGGAGCTTTCTTGTCACCACACCGAAAGTAGCCAGACGCTTACCGCCTCTTGTCTGTACGGACAAGGCCGCAGCATAAATGTCGTCCGTAAGATTGCCGACTACCAAATCGTGCATCTGCAATCCGAGACGGGCGAATATATTTTCAACATACGCCTTCAGTTCGTATACGGAGCTATCCTCGTCTTGGTGCGCCCATGAATTGGAAACTCTCTTGCCGGTAACCCACAAGCCCAGATGATAATCTTCCGAGTAAGGAGCAAGCGCCTTTTCAGGATTGCGCTTCTCTTCGTTGAAGTAATAGCAATTACCGAATTCAAAGAATCTCAAATCGGCGTTCTTGCGGTTGGCATTGTGAGAGATGCTCTCCAGTCCGCCAAAGAGCAAAGACTGGCGCATGGCGTTCAAGTCCGCGCTAAGCGGGTTCATCAGCATTACGAGGTTTTTAGCGGGATAAGATTCCAATCCGTCATAATATGCGGCGCGTGTCAGCGAGTTATTCAAAATCTCATTGAAACCGCAGCCTACCAATTGCTCGGCAATCAAATTCTGCAATCTGTTGGACTTGTCCCATTCGCCTTTCGTTGTCAGGCTGGACTTCAAAGCCGTAGGAATCTCCACATTATTATATCCGTAAATACGGAGAATATCTTCTATTACATCGCAGTCGCGCTGTACATCCACACGGTAAGGCGGAACGTCCAGCGTCAGTCCCTCGGCCGTTTCACCGACAATCTTCATTTCCAGACTTGTCACGATACTCTTTATGGTTTCTACCGGAATAACCTTGCCAATCAGCGAATGTACCTTCTCATAAGAAAGTTCCACTCTGAAATCTTGGGCAGGAGCAGCGCATACATCCTTTATATCGGAAGATATGGTACCGCCGGCAAGTTCCTTCACCATCAATGCCGCCAGTTTCAGGCAGTAAAGGGTGGCATTCGGGTCGATACCTCTTTCAAAGCGGAAAGAAGCATCCGTATTCAAGCCATGACGACGGGCGGTCTTGCGCACCCAGGTAGGATGAAAATAAGCGCTTTCAAGGAATACATCTTTCGTAGTTTCCGTAGAACCGGAATCCAATCCGCCGAATACTCCGGCAATACACATGGCCTCTTCCCGGTTGCAAATCATCAAGTCGCGTTCGCTCAATTTGCGTTCCACACCGTCCAAAGTAACAAAGGGAGTACCTTCGGGCATGGTCTTTACGAGCACCTCACCGCCTTTAATCTTGTCGGCATCGAAGCAATGAAGCGGCTGGCCGAACGCATGAACGATGTAGTTCGTAATGTCCACCACATTGTTAATAGGACGTAGGCCGATGATACGGAGCTTGTTTTGCAACCATTCCGGGCTCTCCTTTACGGTTACGCCTTTTACGGTTACTCCGGCATAACGCGGACAAGCCTCGCCGTTTTCCACCGTAACCTTGATGTCCAAGTCGTGGTTCTCAACGGCAAAAGCGTCCACAGACGGCTTCTTCAAAGAAGCCGGCAGGCCGTTCTGTACCAGATAAGCGTACAAATCGCGAGCCACACCGTAGTGTGAGCACGCATCGGCACGGTTGGGAGTAATATCCACTTCCAGCACGTAATCGCTCTTGATGTTATAATAATCCTTGGCAAGCGTACCCGGCACAGCCGTTTCCGGCAATACGATGATACCCGCATGGTCTGTACCGATACCTATTTCATCTTCCGCGCAAATCATACCGTTGGACTCTACGCCGCGGAGCTTTGATTTCTTGATTGTAAAACATTCATCACCATCGTAAAGTTTCGCACCCAAAGTAGCTACTACCACTTTCTGTCCGACAGCCACGTTAGGCGCACCGCATACAATCTGCACAGGTTCGCCCTGTCCCAGATTTACGGTAGTGATGTGCATGTGGTCTGAATTAGGATGAGCTTCGCATGTCAGCACTTCTCCGATGACCAGACCTTCCAGTCCACCTTTAATGGTTTGCACCTCTTCTACGCTTCCTGTTTCCAATCCAATGGAAGTCAGCGCAGCGGCGACTTCATCCGGTGTCAAATCGAAATCGACATACTCTTTCAACCAATTATAAGAGATATTCATATCATTATTTTTTTATTGTTTCCAAAAGTGACCCGCAAAGTTAATAAGATTTTTTGGTTGGCAGGGAATTATCAGAGAAGAAAATAAAACAAAAACAGCCGGAACCGCTAAACAAAGCAATTCCGGCTGCGCCTAAAACAAAATAACCGCTGTTACCTGTCGTTTATCAAGCCTCTTTTTCTGCAAATGGCGATGGGCGCTCCAAGCTCTTCCCGCTCCGCCACCTCGATATATCCGTCTTGTTCCAGCTCAAACAGTGCGGGATATACCCGCAACTTGTCGGCGCCGGAATTGCGGATAATATCATCCACAGCCACCATCCCATCCGAGGCGTCTATATAATCTCTGATTTTTCGCGTGTCAAGTGCTTTGTAATCCATAGTCATAAATTTATCCTTTCATTTTTTACTGTAATGATACGATTTAAAGTTTACTTACTATTCTATGTAGCCATTTCCGCAACAACATATCATTAGTGACTCTGCTACACGCACTGAAACTATTTTTCTATAAGCTTTGATAATGGAGTATCATGGCTTGAACTTAATAAAAGAATGTTTTTGCTTTAATGCAGTGAAGGAATATGGGAAGCTTAAAAAAGGCTCCCTAGTTTTATGAGGTTTTCTGTTATTTAATGAGAAAGCTAATCACAAGATTTTGTAAATGGTGTGATTCTTAACAACCGTCTTACATTACTATTTTAATTTTTCAACTATTATTTGATAATAATTATGATTTTACTTATAAAAATGCATATTATTTCACCATATGAGGCTGAATAATCCAACCGTCTCCCAAATACAGAAAAGTTCCCAATAAGGCAACAAAAGATATAATCCTGAAACAACTTTATCTGCTATTTTTCTTTCTTCAAAAGGACCAAATATATTGTAGAATATCTAAAAGTCATGTAAGAGCCTAATCAGAACAGATAACTTCCATCCCATCCTTTCTGCCCTATACACTTCCTTATTCGAAATCATACGCCCCTTCTCACGAACTATTTGCGTATCTTTATACAGCATTCACAAGAATATTACCACTCAAATAGCTTACATTTTCCGTCACCGTAGAGTATCCCACTATCATAAACCGGCCTACTTATTCTTCCGATGCTTCTTGTTTCTTTATATGGGATTCGCTTCACTCATTGTTCTAGGGCTTTTTCACAAAGATACAGTTATTATCCCAATAACCAAGATTATTATTTTCTTTTTCTACCTTTTCTGCAACAAAGCAGCCAAACAATCTTTATTTCTCTGCATCCTCTTTTTATCAAATATCCATCCCCACTTATTAAAATATTTAATTACAGAGCAGAGATGATATTTTAATAATTTCCAATTCTTATACGAACCTTTTTCATATTCATGGTATACAACGACCATAGGATAAAACATTGTTTTAGATATTTCTCCTATCCTACGGCACAAATCTAAATCTTCTGCATACATAAAAAAACGTTCATCAAAGCCACTAACTTTTTTTAGAATATTTACTCTCATAAACATAAAGCAACCGGATAACGACGGAACCTCCATTACCTTATCATATCCTGTAAAATGTAATTCATATCTATCCGCACTCTTTTCCTGATATTTCCTTATTGGAATAAAACGCCTTCCAAATAAATCCATTGGAGTAGGCAGTAGTTTGCATAAATACTGAATATTTCCATTAGGATAAAGAATCTGAGGCATCACCAAACCACAATCGGGATACGAGTCCATAAATCGTGATAATGTCTCTATGGCGGAATCATTCCAGTAAATATCTGGATTCAACACCACATGATAAGTCGCTCCTTTTTCCACAGCCTTTCTTATGCCGATGTTATGCCCGCTTCCATAACCCAAATTGTCACTATGTATATATACTATTTTTTCTGACACGTCTTTCAACTCCCGCAAACTGTCATTAGAAGAGTTATCTATTATATAAAGAATTTCAATGGTAGAATGAACGGCACAATTAATAACACGGAGTAATTCATTGGCAGCAGTATGATAAGTAACGATAGATGCAGTAACCATAAAACTTTATTATCTAAAATAATTTACAACACGGAACAGTTCAGACTCGCTTTATACGTAAATAAAATACGCATATGCATAGAAAATTATACACATAATCATAAAAACCCAAAATGGCAATTACTACCATTATAAACTAGTATATATTTTTTATAAAAAGCCCTATAATACTCCACATTTCCACATGATTCAACAGCAATAATCTAGACCTCACTATAAATAAAAAGTAGTTTCGTGTAATATGATTTATACCTACAAGTAAAAAAATCCCTACCTTATCAAGCTACTGAACATAAAATCCTATTAATCCTTTAGCTACTATCAGATTATCAAAAGTATTGATATAGTGGGAATGCTCATGAAAAGTTGATTAAGTAATTATATACATTTTCGACTAAAGCACAAATGCAAAAAAAGAGAAAGACGACAATATGTCCCATTAGCTCTTGCCACTAATAATTTAAAATTCAGACTAAGCAAAGCGACAAACGCTCCTACAATACCTGAAAATATACATAACATAGCTTGGGAATATAATTTATGTTTATAACACAAATAAATAACCCCTTCCCCATAACTACGATATCGTTTTATCAGAGTACGCAGACTCATTAATTTATATTTATCCTTAGAAGCAGGATGAAAATTCCATAAATCATATACAATCTTAAATGGAGTACCAGAACTTTGACAAGCTCTGATAAAATAATCTCCATCTTCTCCAGCTCCATACAATGCTCCTACTCCCATATTTTCATCAAAGTATCCTACTTCCATAAACGTTTGATAAGTTAGTACCATATTTACCGACATAGCTAATTTAAAATCAGATGTTTGTCCTTCTTTTATTTTTTTCCGAAAGGCAGCCTGATAAATATTTCTTGTACCAGTGCAAAAAACATTTATTAAAGAGTTCCCTACTATTATTCTTGAAAAATTTCTAAAAAAATAAGAATCAAAAGAACTATCATCATCAGGAAACATAACATAATTAGCAAGTATTCCTTCATCCCTCACATACTTAACAAGTATATTACGAGCTACTGACAAGTTCAGTTTTTGTGATTCATAAAGCAAAATAATATTCGTATTTTTAGTTTTATAAGCAGCATAATCTGCAGTTACATTATTTTGCAATAATACAATGACACAAACTGACAGCACATTGTTGTTCAACGCAATAGAATATAACAATTTTTCCATGTACCGATTATCAATACATGTAGTCATAAAAATCAAGTCATAAGTCATATTATAGTTTTAATAAATTTAAACTAGTGTAAACATCCAATTTTGACGTATTATCTAGGGAACACCTCGTATAAGCATTTTCCTCTTAAATAATTCAAAAAGTGAACTTGTATCTTAAATACTATTAGTATTGATCTCAATAGTCATTGGTAACAGATTTGCATAGTTCCCTGCGACCTCTGACGATTTCATTGAACAACACCTTTAGATGACGAGTATCCTTGTAGCATTTATGGAAAAAATTGTAAGGAACCTTATGACCTAAACAAAAATCCTAAAGGGACTCCCCCTCGAAGAACTGCCTCCGACTTATAACGAATGGGCAGACGCTCAAAAGCATTGCTGTTATATATGTTATTATTAGAATTGATAACAGCAGCAAAGGTTAGGCTATTTAAGATAAGGGGCAATAATTTTTGGATACTTACGTTTATTGATTAGTAGTAGCCATAAGTAATATTCTGTTTGTTTAGAAAATATCAAAAAGAGAGCCGCAAATAAAATAATAGGATTATAATTTTCCATTACCGCTTATTGATGGAGGTGATACAAAGAACCATCCCCACATTATGAAGAAGACAAATGCATTGAAACAATGAACAAATATCATTGATAAAGCTATAAAGAAGAGCATTATGTTTATTTTTCTAGCGTCCTCAATATAACGGAACAAGAATATTAACAAAAAACATATAAACGGAATTATTCCAAGTTCTATTAGTATCTGCAAGAAATAACTCTCAGCAGGTTCATCACTTAGCTCTCCACTCAATGTTTGATGCGTACCAGCACCTTCTCCAATAAAAGAAACTTCTTCAAGCAATTCCTTATATATACTTAGCCTACCTTCCTTTTCTTCGTTTGCTATATTTTCCAAGCTAACAATTCTAGATAAAAAAGAAACCTCTTCTGAAAAATAAGTGACCACAGAAAGTAACAAAACAGCAACACAAACAGCAAATATTTTTCTTTTCAGTCCGCCCGTTCTCCAAATATAATATCCTCCAAATAACAAAAGTATCAAAAAAAAAGACTTATTTCCAGAATGGGCTCCCGCAAAAAGATAAACAAATATTAAACTTAGATTTACAACGCTCTTTGGAGCATAAAACCAAAAAGAAACTCCATATAATATCAAGAACAAACCAAAAACCTGAGGTGAAGCTAAAACCGAAGTTGCTCTTAAATAAATCATCCAATTAGGAAATGCATCAGAGGCTGCTTTCAAAACATATGGATCAACAGGTCCATTCAAATTTATTAATCCAAATAATCCTGGTGAAATATAAAACTGAACTATTCCTAATACAGCAATTAACAGCACCGGATACTTCAAGCCCACAATAAGTTGTGGAAAATATACAGCTATTTTTCTTTCATCATATAACAACCAATAAAGTAATGGCGATATATAAATAATCATCCCCAGAATTATAGATATAGTTGCTTGGGATAATAAAAATAAAATCGAAGATAATATAACGCTAACTATATATATAGCAATGGAAAAAAAATAAAGTTTAGACTTACACAAGATTTTTCTTCTAAACAAAAGAAATAACCCTAACATTAAAAAGAAAAGATACAAATATCGTATTCCATATTTAATAAGTACACTATTATAGAGTGCACATATTTCTACCAATAAAGGTATCCAATAATAAATTTTACGCTCAGATAACATTATAATCTTACTAAATATTATCTAAGAATATTTGTTCTGGAATTTTATTTCTACCAGAAACAAATTTTGCAAAAATCTTACGATAAATCAAAGATTCCAACCTTGACAAAAAGGATGAGTGAAGTAACTTATCATAAGAGAATGTATATATTGTTTTATAAAATATATACCACTTGACAAATGATATATCAACAAAGCTTGATTTATGACACCTTACCTCTCTATCCAGTAAATAAAATGCATATTTTATAGCTCCATCCTTGTTTAAGGGTTGTAAATCTGATTTTATCAGTTCATACAATTCTTGCACATTGGTAGGAACATAGCATACTCCTAAATTATAATATTCACTAGCAGATAAAAGTATAGATATTTTCCCCCAATAATTCGCCTCTACTCCCATAGTAGATCCAAAAGAAATAATCTTATCAGCAGCATCTAATAGTGAATAAGTACTTATTTTTGCAGCAGGTGCAATGACTGTAACATTATCAAATTTATCATTCAATCCTAATAAATCATTCACAAAAGGATTATCTAGTTTTGATAAATTAGGATGCATACGCAAATAAAAATGCATATTCGTTTCCTCTTTGAAATGATCTAAAATAGAACAAATACCTACATATTGAGATTGAAACAAAGAATAACTGTCATAATCAGCTCCAACGGAAGCTAGTTCATCATCCGAAGAGTTAAAGATTACAATATTTTTTTTTTGCATATCCCATTTTACAGGTAACAATCCAACTTGCTGATTTTCAACATAAGACTTATCACCTACACTCTCTCCTCTTCTTTTCCGCTCATAAAATTGAATTCCTATTTTATTTTTCTCTATTTCAGAGAGTAAAGATTTGCGCCATGTATCATGAATTCTTTCTGTTTTATTATTAATGTCAAATGCGCTACAATTAAAAAAAGTTTCAATAAAAAAAGGTTTCCCACATCTAGGGCCGTCCAATACTTCCTTTATCTGATAGTCAATACTATATTTTTTTGCTACTTCAACACATACCCCCGTATCAAAATAACGCCCGTTAAAAACTATGATACAATCTGGTCTACATTCCTTTACAATCTTCTCAAAACAAATAAATCTTTCAATCGTTTGCGAAACTAATTTTGAATAATACTGTTTATGTCGCTCAGAAAAGGACATTATAGCATTTCTTGTTGCTGAGATATATGCCGACGCTATAGAATATCCCAAATTACAGTTCAAGTATGTAAAACCTTTCACCTCATCTATATTACTGAATAAATATTCCTTTTTATCAATCCTTATACTCTCTTTTTTATTAAACAAAGGGATAAGAATCATTTTTTTTGAATATTTATTTAAAATTCGATGTGTCCTATTTACACAATTTCTACAAACTACAGGGTTAGAGTTCATATTTGAAATACAAGATTGACATTTAGCATTACAATATACCCATATAATTTCATCACCTCTGTCATTTAAAGCTAAGGCTTCGTTTAACAATACTCCCATATGAGGCATTGTTATAGAAGATCCTCCATAAAATAAATATTTCATTCTACAAAAATTTGAGTTTATACGAAATTTTATTTATATTACAAATTATAATTAGCAAGATTAGTAAGGTCAACAAAAACTTCATCACAAAAAATTGAGAGAATACAATAGAAATCACTAATGCTAAAGCAGATACTAGAAATAATATAATCAATTTATCTCTACTACCTAACCATAAGGAAATCTGCTCTTTATAATACTTAATAAAAAATGGAATAAATATTTGAACCCAATAAGAAATCAAAGTTGTAACCACAGCTATTTTATAACCCAATAATGGAATAAAAATCAAAAGTAAAATAATATTCAAAATACCAGGTATAAAAACCAACCAAAGTAATTGTACAGTGTTTTTACGAATAAAACACACATTTGACATAAAAATATATAATGGGAATATACAATTAGCAAAACATGATATTTGAGAAATCATCATACTTTCCTGTAAACTTTTATTTTTTATCAAAACACTATATATTTCCGGCATCCACAAACAAAAAATAAAAATAGATATTAATGCTATAGATTGACACAAAATAAATAAGAAACGATAACTCTGATAATTTTCATTTCTAAAAGTAGTCTGCATGTAAGGGGTAAGTGCAGAAGCCAAAGCCGTTGTCACAATCGTAATATAATCACCTAAAATATAGCCATTAGAATATATGCCAATGTCAGCTATTGGTACTCCATATAAATCCATAATTATTCTACTTGAAGAAGATAATAATATAAACCCCAAAGCATGAGGAACAACAGGTAACGATATCTTCAGTAATCTCAAAATTCTTATTCCTGATATTTCTATTCTTGGATAAAGTTTCTCTTTCAACCATAAAGGATAGATAAAAGAAAAAAAACAAAACAGATAATTAAAAGCAGATCCAAGAACAAATCCCAAATAACCAATTTTAAAATATCGAATAGAAATAAAAGCTGTTGTAACTCCTATTAAACCGCCCATCAGAGTCCTTGAAACAAATGGAACCGGAGTCCCACGCAATGTATATAAACATTGACCTATCAGATTATTAGCATTAAACTGTAAACTAAATACAGACAATACAGCTAATATAATGCGATTATCAAAATCTAAATCATCAAACGTCTTCCAAATAATAAAGAATAAAATACAAGAAAAAAGAGTTGATAACAAAAGCAATAAATATAATATACGTCCCCAAACAACCCTATATTTGTCACCATATTCATAATACGAATTATTTAAATGCATGTGTAACCCCAAAGTATATATAGATATAAAGATACCCATATAACTTGATATAATCCCCCATACACCATAATCACCTGCAGTCAAGTATGGTGTTACTAAAGGAAGTATAAGAATATTTATAAACGTTGGTAATTTAGGGATAATTCCAAACCATATAGATTTCGTCAATAAAGAAGATATATTCATAGATTACTATTTTCCAACTCGTAATTACAAAAAAACATTTATTCCCCCTTCATAATCCATGTTCTTATCTAACCAATATTAAAATTATTTTATTTATATTCGGCTAAAATACACCTTACAGCATAATATGAAAATATCATAACACACATATTTTATTCCTTCAAAATCCTTTCATATGTTTTACCATCTCTTTTGCTCGCACCAATTCATCATGTTGGCCAATATCAATCCAGTAACCGGATATCGGATAACGAATTACTTTATGACGAGTAGCGATCAATTTATCCATAAAATCTGTAGCATTAAAGAATTCATTTTCAGGTATAAGTTCTAAACAATGTTTCTTTATCAGATAGATACCAGCATTTGCATAATAACTATATGTCGGTTTTTCCATCACTCCTTTTATCTCACGTCCATCAAGATTAAATACCCCATAAGGAATCTTCACGACATAAGGAACTGAAGCTACACTCATATCTGCATCATGCTGACAAAAATGTAAAAAGAAATCCTCATAATCTATATTGGTAAAAAGATCAGAGTTCATCACTAAAATTGTATCATTATAAAATGTTTCCACAAATTTAATACTACCAATGGTACCAAGATATTTTGGTTCGCGTACTGTTACAACTTTTACCCCTTCACGTTCATCATGAAAATGTTCTTCAAGCTGTTCTCCTAAATAGTTAACTGTGACAGAAATATGTTGTAAACCATAAGAAATCAGGCGATCAATATTGTGATCAATTATGCATTTATCCCCAACTTTTATGAGTGGCTTCGGGATTTTCTCTGTCAATGGGCGAAGACGTTCCCCTTTTCCCCCAGCCATAAGTACAGCATCAATTGGAAGTTTAGTACGATACTTTTCTAAATTTATAATTTCACATATATGATTGTTAATATCAAGAATAGGAACCAAACGCATCTTCATATCACGTTGATGATGAATATCTTCAACTCCATCATTGACGTTTTTACGAAGGAAATTGAAATTACGATGCATAGCATCAGCAATAGGAGCATTCAAAGTAACTCCTTTAATCAAAGCACGACGTACATCACCATCAGTAAGCGTACCACACATAGCATTGTTTTCATCGACAACAAAAAGAACCAGTGGTTCGTCATGTATCTCATTTATACATCGAATCGCATCAATAATAGACAAAGATTGAGAAATGATATGATTTGAATTCATAAAACTACAGTTCAATTAAATGATTACTAATGATATACTCTGCCATATACCAATCCATCATTGTATCCAAATCAATAGAATGAAAATCATCCATTACATATTTTTTTATTCTATTCAGCCTAGATAATCCTACCTCTTTCAAACGTGTAGTATTGATTACATAAATAGAACCATTGAACTCCCATACTTTAGGAGCATCCTGACGTCGTTCAATCAGTCCCTCACCTTTACTGATCACCAACAACCCTTTATCATTTTCCTCAAAACTATTATAATATGGATTAGTTACTGCCTCTTTTACAGAAACAACCATGTCAACATCAGGAGTATAAAGGTCTACAGCAGCAGAAAGTGAATCAATAGAACGAAATGGAGAAGTAGGTTGTAATAAAACAATAACATCATAAGTTCTACCTTGATTTTCATAAAAATCAAGTGCATGCAACAATACACCATTTGTACCAGCAGAATCAGTAGCTAGCTCTATAGGTCTTTTAAAGGGGACTTTTAAACCATAATTTTCTACAGTAGCAATAATATTATCATCATCAGTCGATACACATATGTTATCATCAGAGGTTAATTGACGAGCAACATCAATAGAATATGTAATCAGTTCCTTACCATTCAGTTTTTTTATATTTTTATGAGGAATTCCTTTACTGCCACCACGAGCTGGAATAACAACAAGTATATTCATATCCAATACATTATATAATTATAGGCTCATCTATCTCATAATTTTTAGTAGCCATTCTACCAACAACTAAATCCCATAAAGAAGCTTTAGCTCCATCAGAACTACGCTTTACTGTCATATTAGCAGCAGACAAAATATCTCCTTTATGAATAGGAACAGATGCAACCAAACGCTTTAAAACCACTTCTGAAATGACTTTTTCGCTCTCATTTGGCTGTTTTAGACCATTACCTAAGGCGCATTCAAGATTACGAATGGAATTGACCATCTGCGTAAGTTCGTCCGGATTAAGAGATGCTTTATGATCGGGACCATCCATCTCTTTATCAAGGGTAAAATGTTTCTCTATGATTTCAGCTCCCATAGCTACAGCAGCTATCGGAACTTCCAAACCTATTGTATGATCAGAATAGCCTACTTTGCATTTAAAAGCATCTCTAAGAGTCTGCATTGCACGTAGATTAACCTCTTGCATAGGACAAGGATAGTTAGTGGTACAATGAAGTAAAGTAACTGAAGTGGCTCCCGCTTCAAGCAATGTATGATATGCCAAATCTACATCACTAAGATAAGACATACCGGTAGAAAGAATTACATCTACATGTTTTGAACCTACGAATCTAAGAAAAGGAATATTTGTAACATCACCTGAACCTAATTTTATGAAAGGAAGTCCCAAACTATAAAGAAAATCTAAACTATCAATTTCATCAGGAGTAGAAAGAAACTGAATGCCTATTTTATCACAATGTTCTTTTACTACTTTAAAAGTATCATAGCTCAATTCAAGCTCTTTTAGCATTTGGAATTGAGATTTTGACTTATCGGAAATATTATTTTCTTGATAAGAAGCTAATTCAACTGCATGTGTAACAATCTTCTCCGTTTTCCAAGTCTGAAATTTTACGGCATCAGCCCCTGCTACTTTAGCTTCATCGCAAAGTTGCAAAGCTAAGTCAAGACATCCGTTGTGATTTACACCCGCTTCAGCTATAATATATACAGCCATAAAAATTAATATTTATATTTTAATAAAAAGTATTTATATTGTTCTACCTTTTCAGGATTAGACACTTCCCAGTCATGACAAAGGTTTTGATAAACGGAACTATTAAATATAAGTTTACCAATAGCGAATTGATATCTATTTTTTGAAAAACGGCTTTTGAAACAATATAAAGAGTCACTCTCGCTAGACGTAGTTCCTCCACCTAAATGAAATAGCTGTGCTCCTCTTCTTTTCAACTCTAATGCAGCTTGGTAAAGCATAAAATTATTAGGTGACAAATAAAGAAATTCTTTATTACTGCCAGAAAGATGATAATGGGAGTAAGGTGGATGATAGAAAAAAATTGCAGCAGATAACACATCATTATTCTTTTTAACTATACCCAAGAAACTATTTGCTATGTGCTTTCTTAAATTCTGATAATAACTGGTTGAAAAGTAATAGAAACCATCAGCAGACAGTTTATCCATTGTAGAATTATATAGTTTAATAAAACTTGGCAAATAAAGAAAATTCTCATCTACAATAAACTCTAGACCATTTTTCTCAGCTTTCTTTATCACATTTCTATTCTTAGTATGAATTTCATCCATCCACATGACAGACTCACTTTGAGAGAGATCTATAGCTATAGTTTTTCTATCAAATATAATCTTACCTATGGCTTCAAAACCATAATAATTTTCCATAAGAGGGTGAAAACGAACAAAACCTGCAATATAAAAATGTTTGTTAAATGTTTCATATAGTGTAGATAATGAGTTCTTAATAAAAGATTCATCACATGTATTATAAACAGGTCCGCCATACCCATATGCTGTTTCAAAGTCAAAGTAGCATTGATGTTGATAATAAAACGTTCTTTTTAAGAACGGGAAAAGCATATAGAAATTACCTTCATGTATTACCAAACAACATGGTTCCTCTGTTGTAGACTTATAGAGATATACATATTCTTCTTTAAAATAAATATCATATTGTTCTTCAGAAAAGAACTCAAAATATAGATTCCAGTGTTTTGTAAATAATATCTCCATCTTTACGAGTTAAATATTACGTTTAAAAACTTGAAAAACCTTTTATACATCAATGCTTTCATTCTTTTGAATACAATTTACGACATTATTTATAACAAAAAAGAGTACCTATCCCCACCCTATTTAAGTTCCCTTAAACCTGCATGGATACAAATATATCCGATACTTTATTTCTTCTCTTTAAAAAACTCTCTTATATGCTGCACTATTTTTTCAGAAGCATGTCCATCTCCCCAATAATTATCAACATAACGATAATTATCAATCTGAGATATTGCATCACAAATATTTTTTTGCTGAATTCCACAACAAATTACATTACGACACATATACCTTCCCTTCTGACGGTCGCCTATATTAACAACAGGTATTCCTAAAAAAGGAGCTTCTATTATACCTGATGATGAATTTCCCAATACACAGGCTGCTTGATGCATAAAGCTCAAGTATCGTTTTTGTCCCAATGATGCAACAACACGTAGATTATCATTTCTTTGAGAGGCATAATATACATTAATATGACTACCACCAAAATCCGCATTAGCTTTTGTTACTACAAACTGAACGTTCTTTTGCTGAAGCATAGCATGATAAAGATTCTTTGACATCTGAATATTATAATCCAATGACTCTTTTGTCTCACTATGTAGAGTCACAAGCATCCACTTTTTATTTTCATCAAGATTTAACTGCCGAGCTAATTCACTACGATTCATTAATTGATAGTGTAGAAAAGAATCAAGACCGGGTTCACCAACTGTAAATATATTGTTATTTGTACCAAGCATTCGTCTTATCCTCTCTGCAGCTTCCTCTGTACCAGGAAAATGAAGAGTAGACATCATCGTTACCGCATTACGCACTTCATTGTCTATTGCCCCTTCTGTAATATCTCCACCAGAAATGTGGGCTATGGGAATATTGAATAATAATGCTGTACTTACTATAGGAAGTAATTCATATCTATCACCCAGTATGACAACCATATCAGGATTAAGACGATTGAAAGCATAGCTTATTTTTTCTGCACATATACCCATAGAACGAGGAATTGTATATAGGTCTTCAGTATGAAGTTCCATATCTATCATCTCATCAATATGATAGCCATCATCTTCAATAAAATGATAAGTCATACCAAATTCTTCAGACAAATGACTTCCAGTTGCTACAATTTGCAGATTAATATCTTCATCTTTTGACAAGAGATCTATTATCCAACGCAATAAGCCATATTCAGAACGAGTGGCCGTAATTACACAAATATTCTTCATCTCTCCAATCTTACACTACTCGGTATATTTACAATTCTATCCGCCAGCCACTCTGTATTTACTAGTCCATCCGCCTCACACTGCTCAAACATTTTCAAACGAGGCATTAGTTCCCAAACAGGACGAGTCATAACACCATTATCATTCGTGTATTCAAGAAAATCCTGCTGTGCTTTCTTATCTTTCATTATAATAACATTCAGCCAATAATTAGAACGGCAATTCTTTGGTTCTGTAAAAAAAGTAACATCAGATATTGTAGTAAAGAATTTTTTATATATATCAGCAGTTTCTCGCTTATCTTCTACATAACGTTCCAAATTCTCCAATTGTGCACATCCTAAAGCCGCATTGATATTAGGCATACGATAATTATAGCCTATATGATCGTGTACGAAAGCCCAACGATGAGGAACCTTAGCTTGAGTAGTCAAATGTTTTGCCAATCTACCTAACTCTTCGTCCTGAAACAAAAGTATACCACCCCCACCTGTAGTGATGGTTTTGTTCCCATTAAAACTAATGACACCTACTTTCCCAAACGTACCAGTATGCTGACCTTTATAAAAACTGCCGATACTTTCTGCTGCATCTTCAATAAGTTCGATATGCCAATCTTTGCAAATATCAACCAGTTCATCTATCTTAACCGGATGCCCGAAAGTATGCATTGGAATACAAGCCCTTACCCGCCTACCAGAGTTCTTGTTATAACATGTACCATTCTTTAACTCTGCATTCTTTTCTAACCACTGCTCTATCGCTTTCGGAGAAAGTCCCAAAGTATCCTTATCTACATCAATAAAAACCGGACGAGCACCAATGTAGCTAATTGCATTACAAGTAGCTATGAAAGTCAAAGCTTGTGTTAAGACTTCATCCTCACGCTTAATATCAGCAAGTAGCATAGCCATGTGAAGAGCATTAGTACCACTGACACATACCACTGCTTTCTTTGCACCAGTATAAGCGGCAATCTCTTCTTCAAAACGATCTACAAATTTGCCAACACTAGATACAAATGTAGTATCAATACATTCGTCCAAATATTTTTTTTCATTGCCAATGAACAAAGGAGCATGTAAAGGTACAAACTCTTCAGTTCTATAGAGCTTATGAATAAAGTTCACTATATCATTATACATAATCACATATGAATAAGTTTATTACATTTTCTGATCCAAATTCTTCCCTTTTTCAATGTGTTCAAAGTTCGGAAGAAAACGTTTTATAGCAGATACAACCTCAGATTTTGAGAAATCTGTTTTATGAAAGATACTTTCAAGGTCTTCGAAAAAACGATTCAGTTCTTCTATTGACCGCTGTTCTATTCCCTCTATTACACCCAAAGAATAAAAACGGGTCATGTCAAGTTTCTCTCCAGGAACATAAAACTCTTCATAATCTTTTTCTCCCGTTGTATCACTTTTAAAATAAACTACAGGATATACCTTACTATCTTCCGGCATTTCAGCTGCAAACTTCTTAGCTTCATTGTCACTAGCACATTCTTTCTTTTCATAACCTAAAGTTTCAAGGAAACGATCACAAATAGATGAGAAAGTTATCATCTTTTCTTCTCCTAACTTAGGGAAAAAAATCTCACCATTACGTCCCAACATACAAGCAAGCATACAAATTTGCCCACTTTCTTCAGGAGAAACAAAATAGCGACGTACATCGTTAGGAGCAGCCAATGGTTGTTTCTTCATAATACGATCTACAAAACCAGCGAGTAAAGAACCATTAGAAAAGGCGACATTGGCAAAACGGGCAGTCGTAATCTTGAATTTAGAAGTATAAGACATTATCATATCTTCCATGATGCGTTTACTAGCTCCCATAATATTCACTGGATTAGCCGCTTTATCTGTTGATACACAAAAAAAATGCTCTGGTGGGTATTCGGCTAACAAATCAAGCAAACGTTTAGCCTTAATGACATTATTTTCCATCAACGCCTGCACAGAATACCTATCTTTCTCACTACGTACATGTTTATGGGCAGAAAAATTAGCAACGATATCAAAACCCTTTTCCTCGCGGAATATTCGTTCAAAAATAGGGTCTGCGAAATTCAAAGTATATGTACGGTATTCCTCAGGAACATACATACCATAAGTAGAACGAAGATCACGGGTTAATTCTGCCAAACCGTTTTCACTCAAATCGATTACAACTAATTTAGAAGGCTCAAAAGGAAGGAGAGCACGAATATATGATGAACCAATAGAACCTGCACCACCAATTACCAAAACACTTCTACCCTTTATTGCCTGAAAAAGTTGTTCTTCATGCGCTTTGATATCAGCTGCAAACATGCTGACTGGACGCAAAGTGATATTCTCTTTTATAAAATTATCTATATTTATCATATCTATAATATTACTTTTTATCTCTCAAATAATCCCACCACAGATTCAGCCCTATCCAAATCACGATATCAGCTATCAGCATCATCGTATTATTTACATAAGGCACCAGTAAAATATTGGCTGCACTAAAAGCACAAGACATGAAAAGCAAGCTCAGCATTGCCTTTCTCGGCGACAATCCTACCGCCAGCAATTTATGGTGAATATGATTCTTATCCGGTTCAAAAGGGCTGTGTCCCTCACGAATACGGACTAAAACAACACGGACAACATCGAATGCGGGAATTATCATGGTGCTGAAAGCTATGATAAAAGCACCTGCGGTATACGGCATTATATCCGTATTGTGCTGGCTGTACTTTATGGCAAGGAAACTGAGCGTATAACCTAAAGTAAGACTCCCCGTATCACCCATGAAAATCTTGCGGGCACGCTCCACGCTACCGAATACGTTGTAATAAAAGAACGGTACAAGCACGCCGAAAGTACCTGCGGCAAGCATGGCATAACTCCACAGTCCCTTATTTATAAACAAGAAAGTAAAAATCAATAACGCCACACTGCTTAAACCGGAAGCAAGACCGTCAATCCCGTCTATCAGATTGATGGCATTGGTAATGAATACTATAATCAGAACGGTGAAGGGCATACCGATATAAGCCGATAACTCGTGTATACCGAACAAGCCGTATAAATCGTTTATCCAAATTCCCGATAAAGGGAAAAGGCAGGCACAGAAGATTTGGATAACAAATTTCTGGCGATAACGGACACCGACAAGGTCGTCGGCGATACCCGTCAGATAAAGCAAGGTCATACCGCAGGCAAATAACAATAACTCCGGCAGCAGATAGCTTGCATAGACTGTTGAAACACTGTCACCACCCAACAAACGGAGAGCATAGACAAGGCAAAAAGAGAATAAGGTGGTTGGAAAGAAAGATACGCCACCCAGACGGGGTATAGCTCTTTTATGTATCTTACGATTATCCGGAATGTCAAAAAGTTTCTTGCGCAGGGATATCAACAAGATACGGGGTATCAGGATACGGGCGATAAACGCCGATATCAGAAAGGTCAGAATGATAAAAAAGAAGTTCACTATGATAATTGTTGTTTAGTGATTAGCGATTGATAGCTGAAAACTTAAACGCTTAGTGACCGAGAGAAGGGGGAAAGACTGTCAGGCGGAATTAATCTACAATCTCGAAAGGGTATTGATTTTCTTCCATATTCTTTAACTCACCGATGATTTCCGTCTGTTCCGGAGTTAAAGAAGACGCATCCCAAGTGTCAATAATGGAATGTGCCTCGCTGGCGAGTTTCTCATCATACACTTCCCCATAGCAACAGGTAAGAAGACGAACTTTCAGAAGCGAAGCCGGAAGTTTGTCAAGAATATTCCAGCAACGGTCAAGAAGATGCTGGATGAATTGCTGCTTTCGGCCATTGTCATAAAAAGTTGCATTCAAGGCCAGAAGAATAGAAAGACAAAGCTCGGCTTCTTCTTCCGGTGTGTTACCTTCCGGAGCGTTGTACAGATTGAGCGCTTGTTCATAAACTTCGCGATTCAGACGGGCGAAGTGGTCGCTGTAAATAGGACTGCCGTCCATACCCAGATTCAGAAGCTCATGGGCAAGGGCATACAAGGATGAAACGTGATCGTTCATTTTATCTAAAATATAGAAGTTATTGAGTTACAAATATTTCAGTTTCTATCTATCGGTTCTATAAGTGAAGAGTGGATAAATGTAGTGGCAACTGCCATGACACCCTCTATATTCACCACTACACGGCGGTCATGGCGCAAACGGACAAATTCGCCGACAGCTCCTTCAAACACCCCGCCTATAATACGTACTTTGGTACCCTTTACTAATTTCAGTTCTTCCGGTTCCACATAGATAACAGCCTCGTCGTACGTACCTGCAACCAATATGAAACTACGCATCTGCGCATCCGGAATGATAACCGGCTGGCGGGTTTCGCGATTCATGATGTAGCGGACGGGGATATTCAGAGCCGGATTGTTTTTGATTTCATCAATACACGCACGAGTGGAACGGACAAATACCAAATTGTGTATGGCGGGAACGAGTTTGCGGACACGGCGTTCATTCCTGATGATATATTCGTAGTGCATAGGAATGAAATTCTCTATATTTTCCTTGTCGAGATAGTCCTTTAAAGACAATTCGCGACTGTACGTCACACGGACAGCATACCAATGTAATTGGCAATCTTTGTTCTGTTGACAAGCGGGGGTGTGCTGCGATTCAGATTTAATCTTTTCCGATAAGCCGGGCATTACAAAGTATGAATTGTAAGAGTTCGAGGGAAATAAAGCCTTGTGAAAAGGGTATTCTTTGGGGACACCGGGATAAGATAACTCTTTCCGGTCAATTCATGTAATGCAATTATAGTCAATAGTTTAGTCTGCATCCATATTATCCCAAAGCTCCCCACTATCACAGAAAGAGAACGTTGAAACAGTTATGTGATCAATAAGCTTTCAAAAAGCTGTAAACGAATGATTTAAAAACGAATATGTTTTTTAGACGTTCGTTTAATAAACACTTTTCAAATGCAAATCGCATCCAGTAGAAATATATGGAAATAAGTAAAGATTAACAGAGGTTATTATAATGGTTTATTTGTTGATATACAGACTATTATATATTCTATTGACTATAAACTTCAAAGAATTTCTATCAAACATTTTGCCAATACAAAAAACTGCCATATCTTTGCATTTATTAAACGAACGTCTAAAAAACACTTTCAGGCATACTCTTCCCCATTCCTTTTTGTATCCACAAAGTAAAAACAAGACAACTCCCACCGAAGTTAACATCATGGGGAATAGCAAGTTAACATCACTATGCACAATAAGTTAACATCATCAGAAGCTATAAGTTAACATCAGTGCGCCTGTATATTAACATCAAAGAAACAAGGATGCTGTAACTCCGATTGACACCCTCATGATATAAAAGAGAATATATTCTCTATTGCCTATCTCCAAGCATACCTCTCAACTCACGGCAAAGCAGTTCTTTCACCTCATCCATCGGCACTTCCCGTCCCAATTCTTTTTGGAGCGAAGTTACCCCTTTATCTATAAACCCGCAAGGATTGATATAGCTGAAATAGCGTAAATCCGTATTGACATTGAGCGCCAGACCATGCATCGTAACATAATGGCTGCTACGTACACCGATAGCGCAGATTTTACGGGCACGCGGTGAATCTCCATCCAACCATACGCCGGTAGCTTTCTCCACGCGTCCGGCAGTTATCCCGTAAGAAGCGCAAACACGAATTACGGCTTCTTCCAGCAAATGCACATATTCTTTCAAGCCCAAAGAGAACTCTTCCAGATTCAAGATAGGATAACAAACAAGTTGTCCCGGCCCATGATAGGTAATATCACCACCCCGGTCTATATGATACAGCGACGCCCCTATTTTATGCAACTGTTCTTCACTCAGCAACATATTTCCTTCCTTGCCACTGCGTCCCAACGTATATACATGCGGATGCTCACAGAGAACAATATGATTTACATACTCCCCACCTGCTTGTTTGGCTTGTACAAGCGTATCGAAACACTCCGTCTGTCTGTCCCATGCCGCGGCATAGGGAACAGTTTTCCAATCTGATATTTCCAGTCTCATAAAACAAATATACTACTTTTTCTTTATTTCCGCACCATTACCCTCAAATCACCGATTATTACCCAATTTAATCACCGGTCATCCATCATCAATCATAATTCATTAACATTCACCCCTAATCACTAACCCCTAATCACTCATTAAATACCCCTTATTCTGCCGCAACCTCTCATTCATTTTCAGCACATTGCCCGGAATAGGAAACACGGTGGTGTATCCACTCTCCTCGCCCGCCAGTTGCGGACGGTCGCTGTACGCACGGGTAAATCGTCCGAAACGCACAAGATCCTGCCGCCGCCATCCTTCCCATGCAAACTCCAATAATCTTTCGTCCAGCAGGTTCTCCAATGTTGCCGGACGTGCAACAGCTCCCACTCGGCTGCGTACCTGCGCTAATTCCGCATCCCCGTTTTCCCCATTGCGAACTTTCGCTTCACTCTTCATCAGCAGCACATCCGCATAACGGAACAGAACGATATCGTTCTCCATTAATTTACCGTCCTTGGTTGCGTCCGTATCAATGGCATATTTCTTCATGCGTGCGCCTGCCGTTTTTTCATAAGGCATATCCGATATATCCACCGCCACTTCCCAAGGATGATACTCCAATACGGTTCCATCGTCCAGCCTGATTAACTCCCCTTTCAAATCGTACATCACACCGGCAAAATAACACTTATCAAAACGAGGGTCTACCTCGGCCGTATCGTACCCGAACACACGTAACGCGTCTTTCGTAGCGCTCGACCCGTTCTCGCCGCTCAGCCCGTAGGCTTTGGCATGATTATAGTGCCGCGAACGAAACAGATACTGCATCTGATTGGTATATAAAGTCTTGTTCATCGGAATAGTGAAGATATTCTCTACCGAGGATTCATTATATACGGCGAAATTCGTTTCGTACAGGGGTTCCAGCGCATACCCCATCGCAGTAATCCGGTCGCAATAAGTCACTGTCGCCTGCCACGCATTCTGTTGCCGCCCGTCTATGGTAAAGCTTATAGTTCCGCCGTCGGGACGCACACCGTCCGTCCAGTCATTATCCGTATACACTTCCGCGTTAAGAGCCAGCTTGGCAAGCAAGAAATAAGCTACCGGACGGGTGATGCGTCCGTAATAGTCGCCCGGCCGGTTACTGCGGCTTTCCGCCAATAGCGGAGCCGCTTCCTGCAGTTCTTTCACAACAAAATCGAAAACCGTTTTCCGTTCACTCTGCACAATATCGCTCATAGATGCGGAAGAAGAGAGTACGAGCGGCACTCTGCCGAATAAATCCAGCAGATAATAATAGTACATGGCACGCATAGCACGCACCTCGGCCAAATAGGCCGGCAGTTCGGGGTCGTCGTGAGTTTCCCCGAACTTTTGGATTTGCTCTACCGACTTATTGCTCAGCATCACCACTTTATACAGATACTCCCACGTAGCCTGAACGGCATCATTGCTCACTCCCCACTTATGCAGATACAATCCCTGCCAGAAGCCGCCGTCGTACCAGTCACCGCCCCGGGTGGGCATGATGGCCTCATCGGTGGTAAACGTATTCAGGTCGTAAACACCCCGTCCCGTACCTTGCAATCCCTGACTGTCGGCATAACCGCCCACGTAGTTATACAGAGACGCCACCGCATTGAGATATACGTCCGACAGCGTACGGTACGCATCCGCATGGTCTGTTCCGTCGCGAGGGTCTTCACGCAAAAAGCCGTTGCAGGCAGTAAACAAAGGCAGACAGCACACCGCCGCCAACCAATATACTATACGATACTTCTTCATATCCTTATTCCTTTAGAAATTAATACTCAATCCCAATGTATAGGTTCGGGCCAGCGGATAGTTCCGTTTGTCGTCCAATCCCAAAGTGCCGTTCACCGTAGCGCTGTTTATCATCGGCGAAAGCCCCGAATAGCCGGTGATGGTGGCAAGGTTGTTCACTGTAAAGGTCAGACGCAAGTTCTGAACATACCTCTTCGTACCCCGCAACGGAACATTCCAGCCTGCCGTTACATAGTCGAAGTTCACATAATCGCCCCTTTCCAGCCAGTAGTCGGTTGCGGTCTGGTCTTTGATATTGACTTGCGGAGCGCCTTTCATCACGTTATAGTCGGGAAAGATACCCATATTCATATACGTAAGTGAAGTGCCGTTGTATATCTTATGCCCGAACGCCCCGTTTATCTGTACCGACAAATCGAAATCCTTGTAGCGGAAACTGATATTGGAGCCTACCGTTGCTTTGGGTACAGCCTGCCCGGCAATGTAGCGGTCTTCGCCGTCTTCCAGACTGATACCGTTTCCGTTCAAATCGGCTACACCGTATTTATATCCGCCGTTTCCGTCCGACACCAGCCCCGTGCTATGAGGAAGATAGAACACGCCGAGCGGTTGCCCCACAATCTGGTAAGCTATATGATTATACCCGCCATGAAAACCCGCGCCGTCCAGGCTGGAGATGCTCTTGTATTCGGCGGCCGCAATGCGTTCGCCATTGTAAACGCCGCTCAACGAAAGCAGTTTGTTCTGTTGGAAAGACACGTTCGCATTAATGTTCAGCTCCATATCTTTCGTTTTCAGGGGAGTAACCCCTACCGCGATTTCTACGCCGCTGTTGCGCATCGAGCCGATATTTGCCACCAGCGTATTATAAGTAAACGGCGGCACGCTGACATTATACATATACAGCATGTCGGTAGTCTTGGAGAGGTAATAATTCACCGAGAACAGCAGCCGGTTGGCAAACAGCGCCAAATCAAAACCGGCATTGAAGTTATGCTTCACTTCCCATTTCAAATCGGGATTCGTATTTCTCAATTCGCTCAAGGACACCACAGGAGCGCTGCCCACAGGCACTACCCCGTTGGGCTGCGCCAGACGCAAGGTCGTGTACGAGTTTATCCCGCTCTGATTACCCGCCAGACCGTAGCCCACACGTACTTTCAGATTATTGACCTGCGGAAACCGCTTCATGAAATCCTCTTCCGTCACATTCCAGGCCGCCGATACCGAAGGGAAAAAGCCCCATTTATGATTGTCGCCGAATTTGGAAGAGGCGTCCGCACGGGCATTCACCGTCAGCACATAGCGGTCGGCATAGGTGTAGTTGGCGCGTCCCATGAAAGAAAGCAAACGGGTACGCTCGTAATAAGAGTTCGTCCCTTCCCACGGGCGCAGCGCGCCCGCCTGCAAATTATCAAAGCCGAATAAATCGGAACTGAAATTGGTGACCGTCGTATAGAAGCCGGAAAACTTCTCTTCCTGCACTTCCGCCAGCGCCAACGCATCAATGAAGTGACGCTTCAAGCGTTTCCGGTAGGTCAGCATGGCATTGCCCACCAACGACTCCGACTTGCGCACGCCTCTATACGCCTGTCCGTGCGCCCATACGCCGGTCGGCAGATATTGGGAGTTCTCCACCATGTTATACGAGTACGAACCGAACAGCCGCATCTTCAGGTCAGGCGTGAAGTTCAGCAACAGCTTGGCATGTGTGCTGATACGCGAAACAGACTCTTTATCCTTCACTTCCATCCATGCCAGCGGATTGGTTATCTGGCTGGCGTTCGTCACGCCGTCCCAAGAGCCGTCCCCGTTTTTATGATTGGGAAAGGTCGGATTAAAGGCAGCCGCCGAATAGAAAGTCTTTTGCTCGTCCACCAGATTGCGGTTGTTCTGCACCGAACCGAACATGCCGACATCGCACCGGATGAAACCGTCGAACAGGCTCTGCGTCATATTCATATTCGATGTAAAATTCCTCATGTTTTCGTTGACAATCACCCCTTCCCGGCTCATATAACCCAATGACACACGATAGCTCGACTCATCCCGTCCGCCGTAAAAAGCGATATGATGGTCTTGTTGGAATCCCGTCTGCTGTATCTCTTTCCGGAAGTCGGTATTGTTCCCCTTGTCGATAATGGAAACGCCCGTCTGCTCCGCCACTTTGCGGAATTCATCCGCCGACAGCATTTTCAGGCTCTTATAGACAGATGCCACGCCGAAACTACCGTTATAGCTTACCCTCGTTTTACCCTTCACTCCTTTCTTGGTCGTAATCTCGATGACGCCGGATGCACCCCGCGAACCGTACTGCGCCGTTTCGGAAGCATCCTTCAGGATAGTGAAGCTCTCTATGTCCGTAGGATAAACGGATGTAAGCATCGAAATATCGCCGAATACGCCGTCGATGATAATCAGCGGGTCGTTGCCGCTGGTCAGCGAGGTAGTGCCGCGCAGGCGTACGGCATCCAAAGCGGCCGTACCGTTGGCAGCGCGCTGTATGGTAAGGCCGGGCACTTTGCCGTAGATGGCTTCCAGCGGATTGGTTATCTGGTCTGCTTTCAGCTGTTTGCCGGTGAAACTCTCCACAAGGGAAGATATATTACGGGTATGCCCCACGGTATATCCTATGGTGAGCAATGAGTCGGGAACGCCGGCCGACACATCCTGCGCCTGCGCGTACGACACCGGCCACGCGGCACATATAAATCCGAGGAAGAAAAGTTTGCGGTATTGTTTCATAGTTCTATCTGTTATAAGATTAACACTCTTAACTTTAATAACAATTAAAATTAAAAAAATCCCTGTCCGATTGCAAGTTTTTCGATACTTTTCAGCAAAAAAGCGTAACTTTGTGCAGACCAAAAACGACAACACTTATGGAATTTCCCCAAGTCGATCTCCCCGTAGACCTGATTGCATGGACGGATGTAACAGAAGATATTCTGAACATATACAAGCAATCATGCCGTCTGAAGGCATGTATCTTCGCATTGTGCACCGAAGGTTCCATTACGGTATCCATCAACCTGATGGACACCGAAATCAAACAAGGCGACTTTGTGACACTCCTTCCCGGCACCATCATCCAGTTTCACGGACAGAAAGAAAAGGTGCGGATAGGTTTTGCCGGGTTCTCCGAGCATTGTCTCAACGGAGTCAACATCATCCAATCCACCATGAGCTCGTACTCCAAGATTATAGAAGCTCCCGTGATACCGCTCAACGAAACCGTCGCCTCTTACTTCAGGGACTACTTCGCATTGCTGGCACGCGTTTCCACCGGACCGTACATGCCCAAAACGCGAATGGCGCAGAACGTGCTGGACACGCTTCTCTACGGCGTTAACGAGTTATACAGCAACCGTCCGGACTCCCAAAACAGGATTAAAAGCCGGAAAGAGGAAATCTGCCGTGAGTTCATACAGCTGGTTATCGAAAACTACACCACCGAACGCCGTGCGCAGTTCTATGCCGAAAAGCTGGGCATATCCCTGCAACACCTCAGCACCACCATCAAACTGGTGACCGGGAAAAACGTGCTGGACATCATTGCGCATGTCGTCATCATCGACATAAAAGCCAAATTGAAATCCACCGACATGACCATTCAGGAAATCGCCTACTCGCTGAACTTCCCCAGCGCCTCGTTCTTCGGCAAGTACTTCAAGAGGCACATGGGAATGAGCCCGCTGGAATACAGGAACAGCTGACCTACCCTCTCATCAGCGTTACGCAGGAGAGCACTATGGCTATTGCGGCCAGCATGGGCGTCAACAGTATTCCGTACACCGGATAAAGGATGCCCGCGGCTATCAATACGCCTGCCAGATGATAGATTATCACCCAGAACGAGTTCTGGCGCATCAGCCGGAGCGTATGGCGTGACAGGCCGAACAACTTGGGCAGCGACTGCAAATCGGAAGATTTTATCACTATCATGGCTTCATCCGTCAGCGTATCGTCGGCATAGCCGCCCATGGCGATACTGACATCCGCACCCGCCAGCGCCTGCACGTCATTGATGCCGTCGCCCACCATAACGACCGTCTTTCCCTGCAACCGGAGCTCGCGGATAAAAGTCTCCTTGTCGTCCGGCAGGGCATCGGACAGATAGCGGATGATACCCAGCTTCCCCGCTATGGTCGAAGCGGTACGTTCGCCGTCGCCCGTCAGCAGACAAATATCGAGTTCCTGCCCTCTGAGCTCTTTCACCACACCGAGCGCAGTGACTTTCAACTGGTCTTTAACGGCAATTATGGCGAGCAGCTCACCCTCACGACCGAAGTAAACGATGCTGTTTCCCTCGGACTCATACTCCACCAGCATATCGCCCAGCACGTCGGACAGGTAAACCTGATAATCCTTCAACAGCTTATGGCTGCCCACCCAATACTCCATACCCTTATAGGCGGCTTTCATCCCTTTTCCTTTCAGAATCTCGCAGCCGTCCAAACGGACGGGCGTAATCTGCTCTTCCCGCAGGGCGGCGGTGATGGCGGCCGCCAGCGAATTGGACGAGTTCATTTCCGCAGCCAGCAGCACCATCTTAAAATATTCTTCCTGGTACTGCGCCCACAACCAGGCCGTAACGGTGGGATGTCCCTCGGTCAGCGTCCCGGTCTTGTCAAAGACCACCACATCGGCCTTGTTCAGCCGCTCCAAAGCGAGGGAGTCCTTTATCCAGATATGCATATCGGCGGCTCTGCCTATCCCGCGCATCAGCGCGACGGGTGTTATCAAACCCAACGCGCACGGACAAGCGACAATGAAAATGGAAATAACCGAATAAAGCGCATGCGGCACGGCTTCCACACCGCCGAACAATATCCAGATAAAAAACACGGCAACCGCCGTTCCCGTCAGCACGGGAAAGATGATATTGGCTATGCGGTCTTCACCATGCAGTTCTTCGGGCAGGAACCGGAACACTTTACCGGTCAGCCCCACTGCGACAATCAGTACGGTCACTTCGTAATACACGTGCGGTTGAAGTCCCGCGTCATGCCAGTAGTCCGGAAAGAACGTGTTGAACAAGCTGAAAAGAAAAGCCACGGAAGCGCTGAAAGCAATCAGCGTGTCCATGGTGGCGCGTCCCTCACGGAGCCGTTTCCAGGCATCCGTATAAAAAGATGTTCCCAGAAACAGCAGCGCAAGCGCGGCCAGCGGCAATTGTATCTCGCTGCCATAGGACACATAATTACCGAATATGGAAAGCAGCAACAACAGAACGGCCAGCAGCCACGCGCCGACAGCCTGCATCTTCAGACTGCGGTACTGCCTGTTGCGTTCTTCCATGTTACATCTTTCCATACTATCGGCATATTCCGCGCAGTGTAATTCCTGCGCGGGACATACCTTCTTCAATATATTGCTCATTCCATTCTATATTTTAGGGGGTTGTTACTCTGAATCCACTAAAGCAACAACCGGAATGAGCCGTTTGTTCAATTACTTCTTATCGTCCTGCTTGCTCTCTTTCACAAACTCGGCTTCGTAATGGAACTTTCTGAAACCCTCTTTCAGTTTTTCAATATCGGTCTTGTCGGCATCGTACGTGATGGTCACCGTTTTAGTCTTCAAGTCCGTATCGAACTTTTTCAGCCCTTTCTCGAAACGGATATTGCTGTTTATCTTTTTCACACAGTTCTCGCACGTCATCTGTGACACTTTGAACACTACGGTGCGCAGGTCTTTGGCCACGGCTGTCGTTGCACTCAGCAATACGGCCGCAAGGGCGATGCAAATCTTTCTTGTTTTCATGATGTTTTCTTTTTAATTAGTTTTCACTGTTCATATCTCTTTGATTAACCGCTATATCCGTGGAATATTGAAGCGTACGCCTACATACGCCTTTGCCCCATGCATCGGCCCCCACACCATGGTGGCATCGAAATTGCTTCCCCACGGATCGGAAGCGTCGATAATAGGATTCTTCTGCTTGAAGTTGGTAAGGTTTTCCCCGCCGACATAGACAGACCAGTTGCGGAAGTAGCGGGTGACCTGTGCGCTTAGCTGCTCAAAGCCGTTATAGCGGTGTTCCCACGACCACGCGCCGTCTCCCTGTTCGTAAGGGTTCGGCATACGGCCGCCACCGTTCAGCTGCAAGGTCGCGTCGAACTGCCACAAGCCCAGCGGAGTCTGATACGAAGCAGTAAGCAGTCCTTTGTACTTGCCGGTAAGCGGCTTTTCCCGCAACTGCCCGTCGTAGGTGGTCTTGGCATCCGTCCAGCGATAGGCTGCCGTGAGGGTGAATCCCGGGAAGAACGGATAAGTGGCTTCCACCTGGAACACCTGCGAATACGACCGCCCGCCGAGGTTGTAGAACAAAACGGCATGCGGGTCGGTATCCATATCCACCACTACCTGCTTGAGGAAGTCCGTGTAGTAATACTCCGCATTCAGGTTCAGCGTTTTGCCGAACAAGGGGACGTAAAAGGAAGCGCTCGCTCCGTAGTTCCAAGCCTCATCCTGGTCGAGGTTCCGGGCGATGTCTATACGGCGGCTGCTTGCCAAGAGGTAATTGTTCTCGGCAAGGACATGATTGGTGCGATACCCTTTTCCGGCGGAAAGACGGAAGTGCGCGTATTCGTTGGGATTGTACTTTACGTGGAAACGGGGCGTGACAAAGTAACCGTACTCGCTGCTGCGGTCACCGCGAATACCCCCCATAAGGATAAGTTTATCATCCAGATTATAGGTGTACTGCACATACGCTCCCGGAACAGCTTCCTTTACGAACCGCCTCGTAAGAGGTTGCTCCGCATCGTTCGTCAGCCGATAACGCTGATTGTAGGAATCGTAGTTGAAACTCAGTCCCGCAGACAGGCTGTGACGCTTGCCGAGTTCCGTCTCGAACAAAAGGGACGCGTAGGCGTTGTGCTGGTCTACATCGTACAGCTTACGTCCGTACACGGCATCCTGCTTGTGCAGAGAGCCGGAAAGGATGAGCGCCAGATTGGTATTCTTCTCCTTATCGAAGATATAAGCGTTTTTGGTGAACGCCTCGTAACGGTCGGTTCCGATGGATATTTTGTAAGGGTCGGCCGAATGGCTGCCGCCATGGCTCACCTGCCCGCTGTTGCGGTCTTCGGACAAGGCTTTGATGCCTGCCTGGAAAACGTAACGGTCGCCCATATACGCCCAGCGGTTCCATACGTTGTACTGCTTCACCTGCGGAATATCGGCAAAGCCGTCATCGTTGCTGTCGTGGGCTTTGGTTTCGTTTTCGTAATGCGCCAGCAAAGAAGTGCTCCAACGCTTGGAGAGTTTCACCGTGGCGTCCGCATTGGCTTCGTAACGGTTGGTGGTGCTGCCGAAAAGATTGACGGAGAGCCAGTCGGCTTCGGGTAACTGCGGCTTCTTGAACTCCACATTGATTTGCCCGGTGATGGCCTCGTAACCGTTTTTGACGGATGCGCTGCCCTTGCTCACCTGTATGCTTTGCATCCACGGGCCGGGCACATAGCCCAGCCCGTAGGGAGCGGCCACTCCCCGAAAGTTGGGAATGTTTTCCGTCATCATCTGTACGTAAGTGCCGGACAATCCCAACAGCTTGATTTGCTTGGCGCCCGTAGCGGCATCGGAATAGGTCACGTCCACCGAGGGGTTGGTTACGAAACTCTCTCCGAGGTTGCAACAGGCGGCGCGGGTCAGTTCGGCGCTGCTTATCATATCCTCGTTCATCACGCTGCCCCGCAGTTTCATGGTTCCGAGCTTACGGCTGACAACATTGACTTCGCTCAGTTCCACCCCTTCGCGAAGAACTATGTCGAGCGTTTCATCACGTCCGTTCACATGTATCGTATCGTTCTCGAAACCGATGAAGCTGACTACCAGCATGTGCTTACCGGCAGGCTTTGCGAGGGAGAAGCTCCCGTCGGCAGAGGTGGTGGCGCCCTGTGTCGTTCCCATCCAGAAAAGGTTGGCTCCGGCAACCGGTTCACCGAGATTATCTTTTACCGTTCCCTTTACCTGCGCCCGCAAAGTGATAAAGGGGAAGAACAGCAACATTAACCATATATATTTCATATCTGATTCTTTCTTATTTTGAAATGTGACAATAAAACAAATAAACGGTTATCCGGCATGGCGCCCGTAAATGATAATAAAGGCGTCATTGCGGATAATCATAGCAATTATTCGCCTCACTGGATGGAAATATCCGTCTTACGAAATGAAAATACCAATCCCGTGAGGTGAAACGATTCGTTCCGCGGGATGAAACTGTTTGTTCCATGGGATGAAACGTATCGTTCCCCGGCAGGGAACAACATGTTTCACGGTGAGGAACAGACCGTTCCCCGGCAGGAAACAAACGCCGTCCCGCAAGGATGTCTCTCTAAATAAGCAGTGTGGAATAAAGCGCCAGATAATGCCTGAAACCGCAATATCTCGGCGGTGAATAGACTTGCGTTCCGGTCACCGGCAGTTCCACCGGCAACAGGCAACCGAACTGCGGCAACTGCTCGCAGTACAGCGTGCATACGGGTACTGTCGAAGACGCTTCCTGCACATGCTTCACCACATCCACTTTGTAGTGAACGGTGGTACAGCCCGTATCTTTACAGGTTTCCTGCGACGCGTAGTGCGCCTTCTCACATTCCGAACAACCGGACGTGCAGCAACGTTGCTCCATCCGGCATCCCGAACAGCAATAATGGATAATGGAAACTCCCGCCCCACTTATGATAATAAGTGAGGACATCAATATGGCGAATATGTAACGGAGCCTCTTCATAGACGGCGGCAAAGATAGAAAGTTTTAACCGTTCGCAGGAATTAATTTTTCCTTTTTTATGTGTGGAGTTCGTTAATAAGTTCTATATTTGTCGATAAAGATTCCCGAATGAAATGTTGATTTATAAACGAAACTCGATATGAAAAAGCAAACTGTCAGCCTACTTGTCCTTCTGCTTGCGGCAAGCGGCTTTTTCTTTTCTTGCGGTAACATCATGAACAAAAACGCCGGAGCGCTGGAGTTCGACAGCATACAAGTGAACGAAACCGCCCACCTCTTCGGTGATACCGCCAAACCGGCATGCAACCTCATCATCAACCTTACATACGCTTCCCGGTCGGCCGACGAGAAGATGAAGGACAGTCTGAACACCTATTTCCTTTCCGCCTGCTTCGGCGAGAAGTACATGGGCATGACTCCCGAAGAAGCCGTAAAGAAGTACACCGAAAAGTACGTCGGCGACTACCGCAAAGACCTGGAACCGATGTACAGGAAAGACGAACAGGACAAGGAGAACGCCGAAGACATGGGAGCATGGTACTCCTATTATAAAGGTATCGAAAGCCACGTGCAACTGTACACCGGACATCTGCTCGTCTACCGTATAGACTACAACGAATATACCGGCGGCGCACACGGCATCTACATGTCCACTTTCCTCAACCTCGACCTGCGCACCCTGGCTCCCATCCGCCTGGACGACTTGTTTGTGAACGACTACAAGGAACAGCTCACCGACCTCTTGTGGAACCAGCTCATGGCCGACAATAAGGTAGCCACCCGTCAGGAACTGGAAGATATGGGATACGTCACTACCGGCGACCTGACACCGACCGAGAACTTCTATCTGAGCAAGGACGGCATCACGTTCTATTATAATGTATACGACATCGCCCCCTATGTAATGGGACCTGTAAAGATAACATTGCCGTACGAAATGATGCAGCACCTGCTGAGCGACGAAACAATGGCGCTGAACGACGTACGCAACCCATAACTTATAACTCATAACTCATAACCCAACAATGGAACTCATCCTGAAGTACTTTCCGAACCTGACAGAAGAACAGAAAAGGCAATTCGCCGCGCTCTACGACCTCTATACGGACTGGAACTCTAAAATAAACGTCATTTCACGTAAAGATATCGGAAACCTCTACGAACACCACGTTCTCCACTCCCTGGGCATAGCCAAAGTAATCCGCTTCGCCCCGGGTACGAAAATCATGGACTTGGGCACAGGGGGCGGATTCCCGGGAATTCCGCTGGCCATACTTTTCCCCGAAGTGCAGTTCCACCTGGTGGACAGCATCGGCAAGAAAGTACGCGTAGCCACCGAAGTAGCGGGCAGCATCGGACTGAAAAACGTAACCACCCGTCATGCACGCGCCGAAGAAGAAAAGCAACTGTTCGACTTCGTGGTGAGCCGTGCCGTAATGCCCCTTACCGATTTATTGAAAATCATCCGCAAGAATATCTCCCCCAAACAGCAGAACGCACTGCCCAACGGACTTATCTGCCTGAAAGGCGGCGAACTGGAGAAAGAGGCGATGCCCGTCAGAAACAAGACTACGATGTGGGACTTGAAGGAGTTCTTCGGGGAAGAGTTCTTCGAAACAAAGAAAGCGGTGTACGTAACAGTCTGAAGAAAGAATCTATTACAGTAAATATAGTATCATGAAGATAAAGAGATTTGAATTTAATATGTTCCCGGAGAACTGCTATGTACTGTGGGACGAAACCAACGAAGCCGTAGTCATCGACCCCGGTTGCTTCTACGAAGAGGAGAAACAGGCTTTAAAGAACTTTATCATACACAACGAGCTGAATGTAAAGCACCTGCTGAACACGCACCTGCACCTGGACCACATCTTCGGAAACCCTTTCATGCTGAAAGAGTTCGGACTGAAGGCGGAAGCCAACCAAGCCGACGAGTTCTGGATTGACGAAGCGCCCAAACAGAGCCGTATGTTCGGTTTCCAGTTGCAGGAACCGCCCGTACCGTTGGGTACTTACCTGCACGACGGCGACATCATCACCTTCGGCAATACGGAATTGGAAGCCATCCATGTGCCGGGACACTCGCCGGGCAGTCTGGTGTACTATTGCGCGGCAGACCATTGCATGTTCTCCGGCGATGTACTGTTTCAAGGCAGCATCGGCCGTGCCGACCTCGCCGGCGGCAACTTCGACGAACTGATAGAACATATCTGCAGCCGCCTGTTCATACTCCCCAATGAAACGATTGTCTATCCGGGGCACGGAGCGCCTACGACCATCGGCATAGAAAAGGCGGAGAACCCGTTCTTTAGATAGGTAATAACTTTAAATAATATAGTACGTATGAAAAACGACCTGTTGGCTGACCGCCACATCGGCATCAGCAAGAAGGATGAAGAACAGATGCTCCGCAAAATCGGCGTGGCAAGTCTGGACGAACTGATTGATAAAACCATTCCTGCCGATATCCGTCTGAAAGAACCGCTGGCTTTGCCCGAAGCCATGACCGAATATGAGTTCGGACAGCACATAGCGGAACTGGCAGCTAAAAATAAGCTATACGCTACCTATATCGGTATGGGTTGGTACAACACCATTACGCCTGCCGTAATCCAGCGCAACGTATTCGAGAATCCCGTTTGGTACACTTCCTATACACCTTATCAGACGGAAGTGTCGCAGGGACGGCTGGAAGCCCTGCTGAATTTCCAAACCGCCGTTTGCGACCTTACCGGCATGCCTCTTGCCAACTGCTCCCTGCTGGATGAAGCGACCGCCGCCGCGGAAGCCGTTACGATGATGTACGCGCTGCGCCCGCGCGATATGCAGAAGGCGGGAGCCAACGTCGTGTTTGTGGACGAAAACGTATTCCCGCAAACACTGGCTGTCATCACCACCCGCGCCATCCCGCAGGGCATCGAGATACGGACGGGTAAATACAATGAACTGGAACCGGCTCCGGACATCTTCGCCTGCATATTGCAGTACCCGGACGCCAACGGAAATATAGAAGACTACCGCGCTTTTGTGGAGAAAGCGCATGCCGCAGGCTGTAAAGTGGCTGTGGCCGCCGATATACTGAGCCTCGCCCTGCTCACCCCGCCGGGAGAATGGGGAGCGGACATCGTATTCGGAACCACCCAACGACTGGGCACGCCGATGTTCTACGGCGGCCCGTCGGCCGCTTACTTCGCCACACGCGACGAGTACAAGCGCAATATGCCGGGACGTATCATCGGCTGGTCTAAAGACAAATACGGAAAGCCGTGTTACCGCATGGCGCTGCAAACCCGCGAGCAACACATCAAACGCGAGAAAGCGACTTCCAACATCTGTACCGCACAGGCGCTGCTGGCCACAATGGCCGGTTTCTATGCCGTATATCACGGACCGGAAGGTATCCGCACCATTGCAGAGCGCATTCACAACATCGCCGCATATCTGGAACAGGAAATCGATAAATTAGGATACAGGCAAGTGAATGCCCGGTACTTCGACACGCTCCGCTTCGCATTGCCCGACAATGTATCGGCGCAGCAAGTGCGCACCGTCGCCCTGAGCAAGGAAGTGAACCTGCGCTACTTCAAGAACGGCGATGTAGGTATGAGCATTGACGAAACGACAGACCTGGCCGCCGTCAACGTGCTTCTTTCCATTTTCGGTATCGCAGCCGGAAAAGACTATACCAAAGCCGCCGACATCCCCGAAAGCCGTACCATTCCGGAAGCTTTCCGGCGCCAGAGCGCTTACCTGACGCACGAGGTATTCAACAAATACCATACGGAAACGGAAATGATGCGTTACATCAAGCGACTGGACCGCAAGGATATCTCATTGGCGCACTCCATGATTTCCCTCGGCTCATGTACCATGAAGCTGAATGCCGCCGCCGAAATGCTGCCGCTCAGCCGTCCGGAATTCATGGGTATGCACCCGCTCGTTCCCGAAGACCAGGCAGAAGGCTACCGCGAACTGATACACAACCTCAGCGAAGAACTGAAAGTGATAACCGGATTTGCCGGAGTGAGCCTGCAACCCAATTCCGGCGCCGCCGGAGAGTATGCGGGACTTCGCGTAATCCGCGCCTATCTGGAAAGCATCGGACAAGGGCACCGCAACAAGGTGCTGATACCCGCATCGGCTCACGGCACCAATCCCGCTTCGGCTGTTCAGGCAGGTTTCACCACGGTCACCTGCGCCTGCGACGAACAAGGGAATGTCGACATGGCCGACCTGCGTGCCAAAGCCGAAGAGAACAAGGCCGACCTCGCCGCGCTAATGATTACCTATCCGTCCACCCATGGCATCTTTGAAACGGAAATCGTGGAAATCTGCAAGATTATCCATGCCTGCGGCGCACAGGTTTATATGGACGGCGCCAACATGAACGCCCAAGTAGGTTTGACCAACCCCGGATTTATTGGCGCCGATGTCTGCCACCTGAACTTGCACAAGACATTCGCCTCTCCCCATGGCGGTGGCGGACCGGGCGTAGGTCCTATCTGCGTAGCCGGACATCTGGTTCCGTTCCTGCCGGGTCACGAACTGTTCGGCAATACCGCCAACCAAGTATCGGGAGCTCCCTTCGGCAGTGCGGGAATCCTGCCTATCACCTACGGCTATATCCGCATGATGGGTACGGAAGGGCTGACACGCGCCACCAAGACTGCCATTCTGAACGCCAATTATCTGGCTGCCTGCTTCAAAGACACCTACGGTATCGTTTATCGCGGAGCAACGGGTTTCGTAGGACACGAAATGATATTGGAATGCCGCAAGGTACACGAGGAAACGGGCATCAGCGAAAACGATATAGCCAAACGCCTTATGGACTACGGCTATCACGCGCCTACCCTCTCCTTCCCCGTTCACGGCACACTGATGATAGAGCCGACGGAGAGCGAAAGCCTTGCCGGGCTGGATAACTTTGTACATGTGATGCTCACTATCTGGCAGGAAATTCAGGAAGTGAAGAACGGCGAAGCGGACAAGACGGACAACGTGCTGATAAATGCTCCGCATCCCGAATATGAAGTGGTGGCCGACGCATGGGAACACAGTTATACCCGGCAGAAAGCCGCCTATCCGATAGAAAGCGTCCGCGACAACAAGTTTTGGGTGAACGTGGCGCGGGTAGACAATACGTTGGGCGACCGCAAATTGTTGCCAACGTGCTACGGATGCTTTGAATAGAATATCGGGAGAGGGTGTCGAAACACACCCTCTCTTCTTTTATACCGCAAATAAGTGTATGAGTACAACGCGCAAGAGAAAAAGAAACGGCCTTTTTTACAGTAAAGGCGAAGAAACCGTCAACAGCCTATCCCACGGCATAGGCATCTCGATGGCAGTTATTATCGGGGGATTCTTCCTGATGAAATGCTATCGGGCACAAGACCCGTGGGCGATACTCGGTATGTGGCTCTACCTGTTCGGTATGGGCGGTTCCTATTTATCTTCCACCCTTTACCACTCCTTGAAGCACCATAATCCGTGGAAACGGCGGTTGCGCCATTGGGATCACGCGGCTATCTACTGGCATATCGCCGGAAGCTTCTCTCCCATTACACTGATCGCCTTACGCGATGAGGGGCTATGGGGCTGGGGACTGTTCTGTTTTGTCTGGCTATGCGCCGTTGCAGGCACTATCATCAGCTTCCGCAAGATGGAAGAACACAGCTATGTGGAAACGGTGTGCTACATCCTTATGGGGCTGTCCGTGCTGGTGGTGTTCAAACAACTCTTTGCCATCGCGCCCGCTTCCTGCTATTGGATTATCGCTGAAGGAGTATGCTATATAGGCGGTGCGGCGTTGTATTCCATACGCAACGTGCGCTATATGCACTCGGCGTTTCATTTCTTCGTATTGGCGGGGTCTGCCTGCCACCTCGTCGCCGTGTGGTACATTCTGGCGGAGATATAAAAGTGTACTCTCCGCCTGTGCCGCACCGTCAGCGGATTACAGTAACCGTGCCTTCCGCCAGTTTCTTATCTTTCACGGGAGCGTCCGCAGGGGCATAGCCCAAAGCGGCACAGCCGTACACACGATGATTCTCGGGAATACCGAGTTGGGTAAGGAAAGCGCGCACATCGGGATCGTCACAGGTCTGTCCCAGTTGGTTAATCCAGCAAGAGCCGATGCCTAAAGACTTGGCGGCAAGGAAGATATTCTGCAAGGCGCACGCGCAGTCCATAGACGCCCACCAGCAGGTCGGTTCGTTGGATACGATAATCAAGGCGGGAGCATGATAATAGCAGCAGTAAGTCCGGCTGTGTCCGCGTTCCTGCAGACGGGTATCGTCACTCTTGGCAAAAGCGCCCTTTATCTTCTCATTCAGTTCGGTCAGTACGGCGGCATCCTGAATGGCGGTAAAATGCCAGGTCTGGAAATTCATACCGCTGGGAGCATACGTCGCCGCTTCCAGTATAAGGTTCAAATCTTCGGCGGAAACCTGTTGTTCCGTATAAGCGCGCACGCTGCGGCGCGACTTAATGTTTTCCAATACTTCGTTCAACATTGTACGTTCGTTTTTAGGATTCTATGACCGGGTCAGCGTTTCAGCAACCCTATCTTTACATTCAGCTTAAAGTAATACACACCGTTCTCCCGTTCCAGGAAGCCGTATTTGTCTTTATCCACCGAGCCTTTTTCAAAACGGGTGTTCCTGTAGAGAAAGTCGGCAAACGTCTGTCTGTCGGACTTGTGATAACAGAGCACCTCACCGTCTCCGTTGGTCAGCAACAACCCTTCCACGGCAGAGTCCGTACCGTTGTAAATCTTTGCCGGACGCATGCCCAGCGCAAGCGCCAGCAAGAACTGTTTCATCTTGAACTCGTAGAAGCAGTGTTTGTTTATCAGTTCGTCCTTTATCTTCAGGGGATTCATTTCCTTGATGCGTTCCGTCAGCTCGGCAACACGGGTGATACCGTCCAGATGCATGATACGCACCATTTCGGCAAGCATACGGGGAAAGTGCAGGTCTATCATCAGCAGGTTGCAACGGAACACGCGGTCGGCAACGTCGGAATACTTCAACACACCGCCCAGACGCTCAATCATCAGCATGCGTTCGGCAACTTCCGCAGGCGATTCGGGCAAGGCGTTCACCTTGTTCACAGTGGGCACGGCAAACTTCACGCCGCTCTGCTCCAGCTTCAGGTTGGCTGTGCGCCCGCCGTCCAGCAAAGGATTCATGCGGCCGAGACGGCAGCGGACGGTAAATCCCGTCAGCGGAGCGTCCGCGCTCCAAAAAGCTACGGAGAAGTCTGTACGGTCATCGGTCTTGGACTCCAGGTCGTAGATGTTCACAGCATCCAGAAAGGCTTCCAATCCTTCGGAGACTTCCACTTCCTCGCCTTGCTCATTTCTCAACAGATGGAGTATGATTTCCGCCGCGTCGCCAAAGTCCGCACGGGGAAACGAAAGCTCCTTCTTCTCTGCCGACGCTGTGAATGTGCCGTCCTTTTCCACCGTACCGCTGACAATGCGTACATCCTCTTCCCCGATATAATAGCGGCGTGTGCCGTCATGTTCCTCTCTCTGTATCAGCGCCACAGGCCAACATTTTTTATCCTCTCTCTGGGCGTTCGGAGTACCCGGAAAGACTTTTCCGTCCGCCAGCAGACGGAAGAATGTATAGAGCTCGCCCAATTCGCGCTTAGTTGCTTCAAATGCCATATCAACTCGATTTTGATTAAATAAGTGTGCAAAGATAAGTAAATCCATACAAAAGATATGGAATTAACAAACTATTTCCATGCGGAGACGTTCTACCAAGTACGTAAAACATAAAGACCGAGAACATGGAAAAAGAAGAAAATACAGTAACGATTACAGCTACACCCAACGGGCCTTTCATCGTAGAAGGCAATTTTAAACTGGTAGACAGGGAAGGAAAGGCGGAAATGCAGGAAGGCCGGATAGCCCTCTGCCGCTGCGGACGCTCCTGCAAACAACCTTTTTGCGACGGCACGCACCGCAAAATCCATTATAACGATTTATCCGTAAAGAGGATTGAAAGAGTTGTCTGAAAAGAAACCGGAGACTTTACTCCTCCTCAAAACGTAGAGTCTCCACTTTCTCCAGACGCGCCCGCAACCTGGGCATCATCGACTGGCGGATGCGAAGCGTCATACGGCAGTCCATATCATACGACTGTTCCGACAGCTCCGGTTCTTCTTCCTTCACGATGCGCATTACATCGTTCATAAAAGGATACTCGAAGAGAACGGTCACCGTTTCGTCCACAGTCTTTTCAACAACGGTAGCGGCGGCGATAGCCTCGGCGGCGGCAGCCTTATAAGCCACTATCAGCCCGCTCGTACCCAGCTTTATACCACCGAAATAGCGGACTACGACAATCAGAATATCCGTCAGTTCGTTCGAATTTATTTGCCCCAGGATAGGTTTTCCCGCCGTACCGGACGGCTCTCCGTTGTCATTGGCGCGAAAATCCTTGCGCTCGTGCCCCAGCATATAGGCATAACACACATGGCGGGCATCGTAGTATTTCTTCTGATAAGTTTCCAGATGCGCCTTTACTTCTTCAACCGTACGTACCGGCAAGGCGATAGCGATGAACTTGCTGCGCTTCTCGGTGTAAATTCCTTCGGACGGGGTGGCAATGGTTTTATACGTATCTTCACTCATGCCGCAAAGATACTATACTTTTCGCTATCCGCCTTTTGATAGCTATCAAAAAACTTTATCTTTGCAGGAGAAAGAAGTTATCTTCCCACGAAAAAAGAGTATCCTCTTATGAAACCATATTATCCCCCGATGAAAAAAGCGGTTCTTGCCATAGACTCCTTCAAAGGCTGCCTTACATCCGCGGAAGCCGAAGCGGCGGCTGCCGAAGGCGTACACGCCGCACTGCCGGAATGTGAAGTTATCCGTATCCCCGTAGCCGACGGCGGCGAAGGCATGCTGGACGTCCTGATTGCCGCCACTCACGGAAAGAGCATCAGCGTGCAGGCTCACGGTCCTTTAATGGAACTTCGCGAAGCCCGCTACGGCATTTCCGGTGACGGGCAGACGGCTTTCATCGAGATGGCAGCCATCAGCGGACTTCCACTCGTCACCCCGGAGAAGCGTAACCCGATGCAGACAACAACTTTCGGAACGGGCGAACTGATACGGGACGCATTGCAACGCGGATGCAGGCATTTCATTATCGGTCTGGGCGGAAGCGCCACGAACGACGCAGGATTGGGCATGCTTCGGGCATTAGGTTTCCGTTTCCCGGATAAAACGGGGAATGTTTCGGGCTATGGCGGACAGATGATGGGTAAGGTCGATAGCATAGACACCTCGTCCGTTCATCCCCTGCTCTCCGGATGTACCTTTACCGCCGCCTGCGATGTACGCAACCCATTCTACGGGACAGACGGAGCGGCATACGTATTCGCCCCGCAGAAAGGAGCCGACGCGGCTATGATAGAGGCATTGGATACAGGTATGCGACATTTGGCCGCGGTCATCTTCCGAACCACCGGTAAGGATATATCTTCCTGTCCCGGAGCAGGAGCAGCCGGCGGAATGGGCGGAAGTCTGTCGGCATTCCTCAATGCCGAACTGAAACCGGGCATACAGCTCTTACTGGAAATGCAGAATTTTGCAGAACAGATAAAAGACGCCGACTTGATTATCACCGGAGAAGGGAAATCGGACAGACAAACCGTCATGGGGAAAGTACCGTACGGCATACTGACGGAAGCAAGAAAACAGCATATTCCCGTCGTGTTGATAGCGGGCGGCATAGAAGATACGGACATTCTTACCCGTGCCGGATTTCACGGGATATTCTCCATCACTCCAAGCCCCGTCGTTTTGGAACAAGCCATGCAACCGGAATTCGCGCGCATGAATATCCGCCGTACCGTAGAGCAAATATGCAGGATTATCCGCTAACCGCCCGTCAGTGCCGGGTATGCTTCTTCGCCAGCTCCAGCAAGGGTTTGGCCGCGATTATCAGTGTTACGGCAGTCAATATCATCAATACACCGAGCATGATGCGCGGCGTGAGTTGTTCACCGAACACCGCTACCCCGAAGAACAGAGCCGTTACAGGCTCCAACGCTCCCAAAATGGCAGCCGGCGTAGAGCCTATGCTATGAATGGAAAGCGTCATCATAATCAATGAAATGATAGTGGGGAACAAAGCCAGTGAAAGGACATTCACCCACAACACCGGAGAAGGGACAGGCTGCAAGGCCGCACAGAAATCCAGACGCACCACGTAAATGATGACACCGAACAGCAAAGCATAGAAAGTCAGCTTCGCCGTAGGCAGGTCTTTCAGGGAAGAGCGGTTGACCCCTACTATATATACGGCATACGTCAGCGAGGACAAAATAACGAGCAGTACGCCGAACATATTCAACGTCTTGCCGTCGCCCCCCTCATACAACAATGAGATGCCCGTAAAAGCCATTGCGATGGAAAACATCGTAATGAACGAGACTTTCTCATGGAAGAACACCGCCATAATGATAGCCACCAGCACCGGATAGACAAACAAAATGGTAGACGCGATGCCCGCATCCATATAATTATAACTCTCGAACAGGAACAACGAAGAGAAAGAGAACAGCAACCCCATCACCGCCAACGGCAGTATATCCGTCTTTTTCAGAGCGAAGGACTGTTTCTTTACTTTCATCAGAACGCCCAGCATCACAATAGCAAGAAAATAACGGTAGAACAAGACGGAATCCGCATTCATCCCCGCCCCGTACAAGGGTAACGCAAACAACGGATTCATTCCGTAGCTGGCTGCGGCAATAGCTCCGTAAGTAAATCCTTTCAAACGCTCATTAGTCATGGCAGTATCTCTTTCTAAAAATCGGGCGCAAAGATACTGCTTTTAAATGAAGAATGAAAAATGAAAAATGAAGAATTTCGCTGCGCAAGTATGCCGCAAGGAAATTCTTCATTTTTCATTCTTCATTTTATAATACAGTACTCCTACCGCATCCGCCAGCAGCCAACCGATGGGAATAGACCACCAGATGCCTGTTACCCCGATGGAAGGAATGGCGGCGAGTATATAGGAAAGCACGACGCGAGTACCTAACGAAATCACCGTAAGCACGACCGACATCCCCGGTTTGCGGATAGCGCGATAATAGCCGTAAAGCAGGAAAAGGATGCCGATGCCATAGTAGAACGCACCCTCTATACGCAGATATTCCACTCCGGTAGCAAGGATTTCCGTCTCGCTCGGATGAACGAAAATCAGCATCAGCGGTTCTGCAAAGACGAATACAACTACGGAGACGATAAGCGAAAAGATAACCGTAGTGAGAAACGCGCTGCGAACACCCCGGCGAATACGTTCGTAACGTTTCGCCCCGAAATTCTGCGCAATGAAAGTGGAGAAAGCATTTCCGAACTCCTGTACGGGCATATATGCGAAGGAGTCTATCTTTACGGCGGCAGCAAAGGCCGCCATAACGGCTGTACCGAAACTGTTGACCAGCCCTTGTATCATCAGGATACCGAAATTCATGACCGATTGCTGTACACAGGTCAGTGTGGAGAAAGAAACTATCTCTTTCAGACTGCAACGGTCGAAGTGCATGTCTTCGCGATGCAGCCGCAGCTCCGGACGTTTCTTGCAGGTATAGAGCAGTATTCCCGCCGCAGCCGCTCCCTGCGCTATGACTGTGGCTATCGCCGCTCCCTCGATGCCCCAACCCAATTGCAGGATAAAGAACAGGTCGAGCACGATATTCAGTACGACAGAGACGGCCAGAAACCAGAGAGGAGTTACCGAATCTCCCACCGCACGCAGCAGCGCCGCATAGAAATTATAGATGAATGTGAAAACAATGCCGCAAAAGATTATCCACAAGTAGCTGCGCATCATGCCGTAGATGTCCTGCGGTACTTGCAGCAGGCGGAGAATAGGGTCTAACCATACAAATGCGGCCACATTCAGCAAAAATGTAACCGCTCCTATCAGCACGAATGAAACAAAAATGCTGCGACGCAAAACAGAGCTGTTTCCCGCGCCGTAGTGCAATGAAAATACCGTACCGCTGCCGATGGACAAACCGAGAAGAACGGAGATAAGGAAAACCATCAGCGTATACGCCGAACCTACCGCCGCCAGGGCGTCCGCACCGATACACTGTCCTACAATAAGGGTATCGGCTATATTATAACATTGTTGCAGCAACGAACCTGCCATCATAGGCAAGGTAAAACGCAACAGCGTACTCGTTATGCCGCCTTGGGTAAGGTCTCCGTTCCGTAACATTCGCTACCGTATTTCGATATTTTCGTATTCCGTTTCGTATTTTGCCGCAAAGATACGAAACATAGCGGTGTAACCTACCCGATAAAGGGATAAAATAAAAAGCAGAGGGTTATCCTCTGCTTTCCATGCTGTGCTTGTCCGGGTTCAATATCTTAACCATTTGACGAACATCTTTCTTATCCGCTTTTCCATACAGCCCGATTTGCTGTCCGGGTAGCGTTTCTTTCTCGTTTTCATTTACCGGCTGTTCCGGGGAGATGGATGCGTTCAAGATATCACACTCCTTTTTCTTCTTTTCCTGATTCATACTTATTGTTAAAGTTTAAGTTATAAGTAATGTAACATGTGAAGAAGAAGGATTGTTCACGCTCTCTCAGGCAATACCCAATAGTTTCACTTCAAATATCAGTGTGGAGAAAGCCGGAATAGGTCCGCTGGTACGTGTGCCGTATCCCACGGTATAAGGAATGTAGACCATCCAGTGGTCACCCACGCGCATCCGTTGCAAAGCTATCTGCCAACCGTCAATTACTTCGTTCAGCCGAAAAGCTTCCGGGCAGTTACGCTTCCAGGAGTTGTCAAACTCTCTGCCGCTGATGAGCGTTCCCTTATAATGTACCGACACAATGCTGTTTAAGCGGGGAGTGGCGCCACTGCCCTGCCCGTTTTCCAGCACACGGTAAAGCACACCGCCGCCCAACTCTTTTACGCCCTCTTCGGTACGCAGGCTTTGCAGAAACTGTTCGTTCTTCAGCTTGTATTCTTCTTTTTTGCTCATATCGATTCAGTATTATAATAACTTATGTACAGCTCTTTTACAATGTGATATCTCTTTGGAGGTCAAATCCGGATGCTTTCTGGTGCCACCCTTCTCTATGGCTTTCACAACTTTGAAGCCGCTCCACTTTAATATTTCCTTGAGGGCTTTCACTACCCCGCGTGTCTGGTTATAAAGAATATTAAAAGGATAAGGAGTTGTGCAGGTACTTACAATAATTACTTTCTTTCCTTTATGAAGCGCAAGAGGCATACCCAATGAATTCTCTCCCATCATGCCGTACACCATACGATCGAACAACACTTTTAATTCTCCGGGCATATTTCCCCAATAACACGGAGCGCCTATTATCAGCGCATCAGCATCCCTGATACTTTGCAATACCCGCTGCGCGTCATCTTCCGGCAAGCAGCACCGTAACGAACTGCGGCATTTCATACAGCCGATACAAGGACGCACTTTCAGCTCCGGCACTCTGACATAGACCGCTTCGGCATTACAACATTCTATTTCCTGTTTCATCGTTTCCAGCATCTTCGAGATGTTGCCATTTTTGCGAGGACTGCTGTTGAGTATTAATATCTTCATAAATATAATCCGGCCTTTTCGGCAAAGGTCAGCATTTTCTATATAACAGGAAAGAAAACGGCCAATAAAATAACGGAGCATCGCGTAATGCAATGCTCCGTTTCCTATTCATTCTTCAAGATTATATCTGATTAGTCTAGTTTGTGAATTACCAGTCCCGAACGTAGCTTCGGTTCAAACCAAGTAGTCTTGGGCGGCATGATATTACCGGTATCGGCGATATCCATCAATTGTTTCATGGATACGGGATAAAGAGCCAAAGCTACTTTCATTTCGCCGCTATCCACCCGTTTCTTCAATTCGCCCAGACCACGGATACCGCCTACGAAGTCAATACGCTTGTCGGAACGGAGGTCTTTGATACCGAGGATTTCATCCAGTATCAGATTGGATGAAATGGTAACATCCAGCACACCGATAGGATCGTTATCGTTGTAAGTACCCGGCTTGGCAGTAAGACTATACCACTTGCCTTCCAGATAAAGGGAGAAATTATGCAAGCCTGTCGGTTTGTAAATTTCCGTTCCTTTCTCTTCCACCGTGAAATTCTTACCTACGGCAGCCAGGAATTGTTCGGGCGTCATACCGTTCAAATCTTTCACCACACGATTATAGTCGATGATAGTCAACTGATTGGCGGGGAAACAAACCGCCATGAAGTAGTTGTACTCCTCGTCTCCGCGATGATTGGGATTTTGCTTGGCTTTCTCCGCGCCAACCAGAGCAGCGGCCGCGCTACGGTGATGTCCGTCTGCGATATAGAGCGCGGGCATCTTGGCGAACTCTTTGGTTATGACATCGATATCTTCCTGTTTGTCGATAATCCAGAATGTATGACCGAAGCCGTCACCCGGAGCAATAAAATCATAAACAGGTTTCTGAGCCGTGTAACGGGCAATGACAGCATCCAGCGTGGCATTATCGGGATAGGCGAAGAATACAGGTTCGATGTTGGCATTATTCACACGCACATGTTTCATGCGATCTTCTTCCTTATCGCGACGGGTAAGCTCATGCTTCTTAATGACGCCATTCATATAATCGGGCACGTATGCGCCCACCACCAAACCATATTGCGTCTTGCCGTTCATGGTCTGGGCATATACGTAGTAATTTTCCTTATCGTCCTGTACCAGCCAGCCTTTGTCCTGAAACATTCGGAAGTTGTCGGCGGCTTTCCGGTAAACACGTTCATCATGCTCATCCGTGCCCTCAGGAAAATCTATCTCGGGCTTAATGATATGATACAAGGATTTTTCGTTTCCTGCCGCTTCTTCACGGGCTTCGGCGGAGTTCAGTACATCGTAAGGACGGGATGCAACTTGCTCTACCAAGTCTTGGGGCGGGCGAACGCCTTTAAAAGGTTTAATTGTAGCCATGGCTATCAGATTATTAATCTATTTACTTATTTACACGAAACTTCTCGCAACCGTCTTTCAGGAATCCTACAATCTGCTTGGCAGCGGCAATACCGGCATTGATATTGGCTTCGGCAGTCTGCGCACCCATCTTTTTCGGTGTGGAGAAATAACGGCCGGCAAACTTGGCGGCAAATGTCTCGTTGGCTGCGGGCATGATGTCAGTCATGTACTTCAGGTCGGCGCGTTCTTCCATAAGCTGAATCAGTTCGGCTTCGTTGATAACTTCCTTGCGGGCGGTATTCACCAACAAACCGCCTTTCGGCATCTTGTTCACCAAAGCATAGTTGATGGAATTCTTGGTTTCCGCCGTTGCGGGAATGTGCAGGGAAACGACATCACAAGTAGAGTAAAGTTCCTCGGCAGAGGCCACAGCCTTTACACCGTCTTTCTCAATAACTTCTTTCGGGCAGAAAGCGTCGAATGCGTAAATCTCCATACCGACACCTTTGGCGATACGGGCTACATTACGACCGACATTACCGTAAGCATGGATACCCAGCTTCTTACCCATCAGTTCCGTACCGGAAGTACCGTTGTACATATTGCGGACAGCCATTACCATAAGTCCGAAAGCCAGTTCGGCTACGGCGTTGGAGTTCTGTCCCGGAGTGTTCATGACACATACGTTGTGGGCGGTGGCGGCAGCCAAGTCTACATTGTCATAGCCCGCACCGGCGCGTACCACGATTTTCAGTTCTTTGGCGGCATCCAAAACCTCGGCATCAATGATGTCGCTGCGGATAATAATAGCGTTGGCGTCTTTCACAGCATCCAGCAGTTTTGCTTTATCGCCATATTTTTCCAGCAAAGCAAGTTCATAACCTGCCGCTTCAATCTCTTTGCGAATACCGTCTACCGCAACTTTTGCAAACGGTTTGTCTGTTGCAACTAATACTTTCATGATTTAATGGTATTAAAAAAAGATTCACCACAAAGTCGCACAGAGTTTCACAGAGTTCTCCTTTTATCCAATCTCTGCGGGACTCTGCGCCCTCTGTGGTGAACGAATATTGTTAATGAAGTTTCTCAAATTCCTGCATGCAGTCTATCAAAGCCTGTACGCTTTCTTTCGGCATGGCGTTGTAGCAAGATGCACGGAAGCCACCTACGGAACGGTGTCCCTTGATACCTACCATACCCTTTTCAGTAGCGAATTTCAGGAAGTCGGCTTCGAGTTCTTTGTATTCGGGAGCCATTACGAAGCAGATATTCATGCGAGAACGGTCTTCCTTGGCGGCGGTACCCACGAACATCTTGTTGCGGTCTATCTCGGCGTACAGCATATCAGCCTTCTCGATGGCACGACGTTCCATTTCTTTCACACCGCCCTGAGCCTTTATCCAGCGCAAAGTCTGCAATGCCGCATAAATAGGAACAACCGGAGGAGTATTGAACATTGAACCGCCGTCGATGTGAGTCTGATAGTTCAGCATGGTCGGGATGTAACGGGACACCTTACCTACCGCATCATTCTTCACGATAACGAATGTCACGCCCGAAGGAGCCAGATTCTTCTGTGCGCCACCGTAAATACAGATATATTTAGACACGTCGATAGGACGGGAGAAAATATCGGATGACATATCGGCAACCATAGGAACGTTTACATCCAGGTCTTCTTTCAATTCCGTACCATAGATAGTATTGTTGGTAGTGATATGGAAATAATCCGCATCGGCCGGTACCGTGTAATCTTTCGGAATATAAGTATAAGTGGCTTCAGCAGAAGAGGCAACTTCTACAACCTCGCCAAAACCTTTGGCCTCTTTCATAGCTTTCTTGGCCCACACACCCGTATTGAGGTAAGCGGCTTTCTTTTCGAGGAAGTTGAAAGGTACCATGCAGAATTCCAGACTTGCACCACCACCCAGGAACAGTACCGAATAGCCTTCGGGAATGTTAAGTAGTTCTTTGAACAGTGCTACGGCTTCGTCCACTACGGGCTGGAAGTCTTTAGCACGGTGGCTAATCTCCATAAGAGAGAGACCGGATCCATTGAAATCTAAAATAGCCTTCGCTGTATCCTCTATCACCTCACGCGGAAGAATGGAAGGTCCTGCATTGAAATTATGCTTTTTCATTTGAAGTTTGTTTTGGTTATACAATTTCGTTCATTTTGTGTCTTACGACATGGCGAAATTACGGAATTATTTCTGTATTGCAAATCTTTCCTTATAAAAATCCTTCTTTAAAGCACATTTACCTTACTTTTTATTGGTATATACAAGAAATATACACCAATCTGTTATGTATACTTACCAAAAAAGCTATTAAAAGGTAAACTGAAAGATAGAAACGGAAATAACTTTCTACTAAGAATTAAAACCGAAAAGAAAGTGCATAATTATTAGAAACAAACTATTCTCCTATGCTTAATAACATCACCGGACATGCTTCATAACATGAAGTTACCGGGCTTCTTCTATCAGCGTTTTCATGCCTTTTATCTTTTCTCCGCGCAACAGCGTGAGCAGTTGCTTCACCTTGCCGCGACGAACCGCCACAAAAGCGTAGTGCTCCTTTACGTCTACCTGTCCCACATCCTCGCGCACCAGCCCGCCTTTCTTATATAGAAAGCCCACGATATCCACCTTGTTCAGTTTGTCTTTCTTGCCTTTACCTATATATAAGGTAGTCCAGCGGGGTTTGGCTGGTTTCGGCGTCTGCTCCTGCAACCCGAATACGGGGATGTCTTCCGGGATATAATCGGGAAGGCGTTCTTCCGCATGGAGAAGAATGAAAGACGAGCCGCGCGCTTCCCAACGTGCCGTACGTCCGTTACGATGCGTAAAGGCTTCTTCGTTGACGGGTATGTGGTAGTGCACGACATTGTCGATACCCGGAATGTCCAATCCGCGTGCAGCAAGGTCGGTAGATACCAGAACGGGGCAACTGCCGTTACGGAACTTGTAAAGCGCCCGTTCCCGGTCGTCCTGTTCCATACCGCCATGAAAAGCGTCGCAAGGGAATTTCTTCGATTTCAGGTAGGAAACCACACGCTCCACGCTTTCGCGGTAGTTTACGAACACCAGTGTAGAATGGTCGCCAAGCGTACAAAGCAGGCGGTACAGCGTTTCCAGCTTATCTTTCTCGGGTGAGATTACTTTCTGTAAATTCAGACGTTCGGAAACGACTTCTTCCGGAAGGAAGTTCAACTTAATGACCCGTGACGATGATGCAGCGTTACCGGATGCTTCACCCCCTACTCCCGCAAATTGCGGAATTTCCTCGGCATCCGTAGCCGAAAGCAGCACGCGCTTCTTTAAGGCGGGCAACTGCCCGATAACCTCTGCCATTTCGTCATGGAAACCGAATTCAAGGCATTTATCGAACTCGTCTATTACCAGCGCAGTGACGAAACGGGTATCAAAGTTTCGCTTTCGCAAGTGGTCGTTCATACGACCGGGCGTACCGATGATAACGGCAGGATTAACGCCTCTCATCGTGCGGTGCTCTTCCATTACCGGACGTCCGCCGTAGCAACTCATTGCCTTAAAGGGCGTACTCATTGACTTAAAAACTGTTTCTATCTGCAAGGCAAGTTCGCGCGAAGGGACAAGCACCACCGCCTGAACGCCTTGTATTTCCGCTTTGAGCGACTGTACCAGCGGCAGCAAGAATGCCAGTGTCTTACCCGAACCCGTGGGCGACAGCAGGACGAGGTCTTTGTCCGATTGATAGGCATCCTGCGCAGCCTCTTGCATCGGAGTGAGCTGTTCTATCCGTAAGTTACGAAGTATATCAGATTGTTCCATAAAATTCTTTTATTTAGTGGAGCAAAGATACGAAAAGATTAGCGGAAAACGCACCATCTGTTTAAGGTAAACGCATTATCTGTTTGGGTGTAACAGATAATGCGTTTACCTTAAACAGACAGTATGTTTTTGTCAAGATGATAATATCTTTTTCTACGATGATAATTCCGTTTGATATGCTTGATAATATCGTTTGATGCGCTTGATAATTCCATTTGATATACATCAAATATCAAAAGGAATGGTTTCCGCTAAAGTTCCTCTACCACCCAGCGTTCAATATTACGCGTAACATTGCTGAAGTTCACTCCTATCTTAAACACTTTACGACTATCCGCAGCAAAAGGCAACGCATACCGTTTATCATTGATTTGCAGCAAAGCCTCTTCCGCCGTGCCATTCAGTTTGAATTCCATTACATAAATATACTTGTCGGTTTGCAGCACCAAATCTATCCTGCCCTGCGAAGTGTGATATTCCGCTTTCACATAAAAACCTACCAGCTTAAAGACGATGAAAAGCACATTCTGATAATGCAGCTCCAAATCCTTCACCAGCTCGTAAGGCGTATCTGCAAAGAAACTTTGCAGGCGGCGGAAGAAAGCGTCGGGCTCACCCGCACGTATCTCCTGCACAAATCTTTGTATCTCAAACGGCGCTTCAATCTTATTGAAGCGTGTATAATAAGGAATAAGGAACTTGATAAATCCCTCTTCCACCTCACGGTTCGGAAAACCGAGACGGTAAATGCCAAACTCTTCATCATACCCTTTTATCGTGAGATAACCACTCTGGAAGATTACAGGCAACGGCTCTTCATCCCCATAAATACTGTTCAGTACATCGGCATAGGTTTCGGCGTGTGCCATGTGTTCCAAGTCATAGTGATAGCGTTTCAGCAGTTCTATCAAGTAAGTAGGTGTACCCGTCTCGAACCAGTAACTGCCGAACTTTTTATATTTAAAAGTATTCAGCAGGCTGAAAGGATTATAGACCCCTTCAGTGTTCTCTACAAAATGATAACCATCATATCTCCGCTTCAACTCGGCGCAGGCTTCCTCGTAGGTCATTTTCTGCGCATCCGCCAATTCGTGCAGTTCTTCTTCAAGATTATCGTGGATTTCCTGCTCGGTCACTCCGCAAAGTCCGACATACATTTCCTGCATGGAAATATCGTCCAGATTATTCAAGTCACTGAATACGCTGACCTTGCCAAACTTGGTGACCCCGGTAAGGAAAGCCAATTTGATACAACCGTCCATGGTTTTCAGTACGCCGTAGAAAGGTTTCAGCGTATTTCGGTATTCCTTTTGCAGTTCCTCGTTGCCGATGGCCTGGAGCATCGGTTTGTCGTATTCGTCCACAAGAATGACTGCACGCTGACCTGTCTGTTGGCAAGCACGCTTAATGATTCCGGCAAAACGCAAAGAAAAAGTCACTTCGGATGGACGAGTACCATATTGTGATTCCCATTGTTCCAAATGGTCGTTCAATATTTTGTCCAAGCTATCAGGAGTATCATATTTACCAATATTTAAATCCAAATGAAATATCGGATACTGTATCCAGTCTTTCTCCAGTTTCTCGATGGCCAATCCTTTGAACAATTCCTTTTTCCCCTGAAAGTAGGCCTCTAAGGTGGAAATCAGAAGACTTTTACCGAAGCGACGCGGACGGCTGAGGAAATAGTAGCTGCCTGTCTTAGCCAACTGATAAACCCAGGCGGTTTTATCGATGTAGAAATATCCGTCTTTGCGGATTTTCTCGAAGTTCTGTATTCCGATAGGATATATTTTATTGCTCATACCGTCCACTGTTTTTAGATTACGATAAAGCAAAGATAGTCATTTCTTCCGAAGTGCCCCGCTACTTGGTTATAAAAAAACTCCGGCAAGAGCCGCAGCCCTGCCGGAGTTTCTTCACTATTTTACCTGTATGTGTCTTAACAACGTATCGTCTTATCCGCCGAAGTTATCGAACATCAAGTTCTGAGCCGGAACGCCGAGGTCGTCGAGCATCTTCTCAACGGCTTTGGACATCGGGCCGGGACCGCACATGTAGTATTCGATATCTTCGGGAGCTTCGTGGTCTTTCAAGTAAGTCTCGTAGATTACGTTGTGAACGAAGCCCGGAGTATACTTCACGCCCGCCGCATCGGCTGCCGGATCCGGACGGTCCAGCGCAAGGTGGAACTTGAAGTTGGGGAAATCCTTTTCTATTTGCAGGAAGTCTTCCAGGTAAAACACCTCGTTCAGCGCACGTGCACCGTAGAAATAGTTCATCACGCGGTCCGTGGTATGCAATGTCTTCGTGAGGTGCATAATCTGCGCACGCAACGGAGCCATACCGGCACCACCGCCAATCCACATCATTTCCTTCTTGGAATCGAAAATCGGGTGGAAGTCTCCGTAAGGACCGCTCATGATTACCTTGTCACCCGGTTTCAAGGTGAAGATATAAGATGAAGCGATACCCGGCATTACATCCATAAAGCCCGGACCCTGGTCTTTCGGCTTGAACGGCGGAGTAGCGATACGTACCGTCAGCATGATGCGGTCGCCCTCTGCGGGGTAGTTCGCCATGGAGTAGGCACGGATGGTCTCTTCGTCGTTACGGCACTTCAAGCCCAGCAGACCGAATTTCTCCCATGCAGGCAGATACTCTTCACCGATAAGAGACTTGTCGATGTCCTTGTCATAATCCATAGAGAATTTAGGAATCTTAATCTGCGCATAAGAACCGGGGATGAAGTCCATGTGTTCGCCCTTAGGCAACGCAACGATAAACTCCTTGATGAACGTAGCCACGTTCTTGTTGGAGATAACCTCGCACTCCCACTCTTTTACGCCGAGTACGGACTCGTCGATTTTAATTCCCATGTCGCCTTTCACCTTTACCTGACAACCCAGACGCCAATGGTCCTGGACTTGCTTACGGCTGAAGTGAGGTATTTCGGAAGGCAGAATCTCACCGCCGCCTTCTACAACCTGGCATTTGCACTGCCCGCATGAGCCCTTACCACCGCAAGCAGAGGAAAGGAACACGCCGTTTACAGACAGCGTGTTCAGCAACGTCGAACCGGAAGCCACTTCCAGCTCCTTGTCGCCGTTGATAGTCAGTTTTACATTACCTGACGGCAGCAAGAATTGCTTGGCTACCAACAGAATAACCACAAGCAACAGAATAACCACAAGGAATACTCCAATGCTCGCTAATATTAAATTCATATCCATTGTCTTATTCCTTTCTTTTAGATGTTCAAACCAGAGAAACACATGAATGCCATTGCCATCAAACCTACTGTGATGAAAGTGATGCCCAAGCCTTTCAGCGGAGCAGGCACGTCAGAGTAGGCCATTTTCTCGCGGATGGCGGCCAGACCGACAATAGCCAGCAACCAGCCGATACCCGAACCCAATGCGTAAGAGATGGAATCCCAAACGTCACCGATGTATTTCGGATCGCTCTCACCCACGTTGATACGTTGCTGCATGAAGAGCGACGCACCCATAATGGCGCAGTTTACGGCAATCAGCGGCAGGAAGATACCCAGTGAAGCATACAGCGAGGGGCTGAAACGCTCCACGACCATTTCCACCAACTGAACGATACCGGCGATAACGGCAATGAAAAGAATAAAACTCAGGAAGCTGAGGTCAACGCCTTCAACGATTGCATTGGCAGCCAGCACCTTAGTTTGCAACAAATAGTTGACCGGAAGCGTCACCACCAACACGAAGGTTACGGCGATACCCAGTCCTACGGCAGTCTTTACATTCTTTGATACGGCCAGATAAGAGCACATACCGAGGAAGAACGCAAATATCATATTGTCCACAAAAATGGAGCGGACGAATAAACTTAATAAATGTTCCATAATTCCTTTAATTAAGAACTAAGAATTAAGAATCAAGAATCTACATAACAGCGCCACAGCACCGCCCCGTTCTTCACTCTTCATTCATCATTCTTCATTTATATTACTTTTCCTGCAATTCTTTATGACGTGCACGTTGATACCAGATGATGCAGGCGCAGAGAATCAGCGCCATAGGCGGCATCAGCATCAAGCCGTTGTTCACATAACCTATCTTCTGCAAAGGCTCGTAGTTAAGGATGTTGAACCCGAGCAACGTACCCGAACCCAGCAACTCGCGGAAGAAAGCCACGATAACCAGAATCTTGGCATATCCCAAACCGTTGCCCACACCGTCGAGGAAGGACTCCCACGGACCGTTCTGCATGGCAAACGCTTCCAAACGTCCCATGAGGATACAGTTTGTGATAATCAGACCTACGTATACGGAAAGCTGTACGCTTACATCGTAGGCAAAAGCCTTTAGAATCTCACTTACAATAGTTACCAACGCCGCAACTACTACCAACTGAACAATGATACGGATGCGGTTGGGAATAGTCTTGCGCAGCAATGAAATCACGACGTTGGAGAATGCCGTAATCACCGTTACGGAAAGTCCCATCACGATAGCCGGTTCCAGCTTGGCGGTAACGGCCAAGGCAGAGCAGATACCCAGCACCTGTACAGTAACGGGGTTGTTCAGTCCGAGCGGAGTGGAGAATACTTCTTTATTCTTTTTTGAAAACAATGCTCCCATATTCTTATTTCTCCTCATTATTATTAGTTAAAAAGTTCTTGTAGCTGTTCAGACAGGTTTTCAGCATGGCATCCACACCTACGGAGGTGATAGTACCGCCTGAGATACCGTCCACCTGATAGTCAGGTTTCTCTACTTTTCCGTTCTTCACAACGCCGAGGGCGATTTCGCCGTTCTCCAGTGTCTTCTTGCCGTTGAACTCTGCCTGGAACTGAGCGGTCGCGATTTCAGCACCCAGACCCGGAGTTTCGCTGGCATGAGAGAAGTAAACGCCGTAAACGGTGTCCTTGTCGCTGTTCAGGGCGACATAGCCCCAGATAGCGCCCCAAAGACCTGCGCCGTAAACAGGGAATACATATTTGGTCTCTCCGTCCACTTCGGCAACGAATACGTGCAGACGGTGGTTTTCCTTGGCTTCCTTTTCGTAAGCGGTGGCAAATGCGTCGGTGTTCTCGGTCAGCGTACCGTCCTCGTTCATCAGCATATCGCCTTTGATGTACTTATTATATTCTGCGTCGGCATCCTTCACATCCTTGATGTTGAGGGCGGCAAGAATCTGCTTCTTCGTGTCCAGCTCTACGTTCTTGTTCTGGGTGGCACGCAGAGAAGAGCTTACGAATGCCAGCAGGAATGCAACGATAACAACCATTACCGAAGCATAAATGATAGTATAACTATTACTATTGGTATTCATTTCTTTTTCCGGTATTTTAATTGTTAGACTTAGCGGTTGCACGTTTCTCGCGACGGCTGATATTGCCCTGTACCACACAGTAGTCAATCAGCGGAGCGAAGATATTCATCAGCAGGATGGCAAGCATCATGCCTTCGGGATAACCGGGGTTCAGCACACGGATAATGATAGCCATCGCACCGATGAGGAATCCGAAGATATACTTACCTGTTTCCGTACGGGCTGAAGTTACGGGGTCGGTAGCCATAAACACGGCGCCGAAGCAGAAACCGCCCAATACGAGGTGTTCGTACCACGGCATCTGAGCCATTGCGGTGTCCGGACCGATAGTGTTGAACACCCATCCCATGAATGCACCGCCCACAAATACGGAGAACATGGTTTTCCAGCTTGCGATGCCTGTCCACAACAGCAGGATAGCGCCGAGGGCGATGGCAATAACGCTGGTTTCGCCGATAGAGCCCGGAATGAGGCCGGTCACCATGTCCCACGAGAACTCCGGATAAGCCCCCGCAGTAGCGGCAGCTCCCAGCGGAGTGGCAACGGTGAGTCCGTCTACCGTCTGTCCCAAACCGAAGATACTGTCGCCCGATACCCAAACGGCATCACCGGACATCTTCGTAGGATAGGCGAAGAACAGGAAGGCGCGTGTAATCAGGGCGACGTTGAACACGTTCATACCCGTACCGCCGAATACTTCCTTGGCGAAGATTACAGAGAACGCGGTGGCTACCGCCAGAATCCACAGCGGACAGTCTACCGGCACAATCATCGGAATCAAGATACCCGAAACCAGGAAACCTTCCTGAATTTCTTCCTTCTTCCACTGAGCCACAACGAACTCAATGCCCAGACCCACTACATAAGACACAATGATTTTAGGCAATACTGCCAGGAAACCGTAAGCGAACATTTCAATAAAGCTGCCGGTAGCGCCGGTAGCGTGGAAATGCTGGTAACCTACGTTATACATACCGAACAACAGCGCCGGTATCAACGCAATAACCACCATCGACATGATGCGTTTGCTGTCAATGGAGTCGTGAATATGCGTTCCCGATTTCGCAGTGGCGTTGGGCACGAACAAGAATGTCTCGAAGCCATCGAACACCGAACGAAATGCGTGGAATTTGCCGCCCTCTTCAAAGTTCGGCTTTATCTTGTCGAGATAATTTCTTAACGCTTTCATTTATTAAATTGATAATTGAGAATTGAAAATTGAGAAATAGGCTGCACCGTATACACTTGGCAGGTTATATCGCAATGTTTCAACTATCATTTTTTATTCTTAATTTTTAATTCTTAATTCAATTACGCCATTTCGGCACGAAGCATGTCAAGTCCGGCACGAACGATACGTTGAACCTCTACTTTGGAAGAGCATACGAATTCGCAGAGCGCGAAGTCTTCGGGAGCTACTTCGTAGATGCCCAGAGCTTCCATGCGGTCGATGTCTCCTGCAATGATGGCCTTCAACAGATATTCGGGGAAGATGTCCATGGGGAACACGCGGTCGTATTCACCCGACATAATCATATGGCGTTCGCCACCCTTGATACGGGCGTCGATTACATATTCTTTCTTGCCCATCAACCAGCTGAAATAAGAGCGGTTGACACTGAACTGATTGAAACGCGGCATAATCCAACCCAGCATTTCGTGGATTTCATCTCCTTCGGGAATTACGGTCAACTGGCTGTCGAAAGCGCCGAGGAAGCCGTTGGGAGAAACCTTCTTGCCCGTCAGCACATTACCGCTGATGTAGCGCAGGTCTTTATCGGTGGTTACGTTGCCCTTGAAGACGTTGGTCAGCAATGCTCCCACCTGCAGCTTGCAGTAAGCGGGTTTCAGCACTTCACTGCCTGTTACGGCTACGGTGCGGGTGAGGTCTACGCGACCGGTGTTCATCAAACGGCCGATAAAGAGTACGGCTTCCGCTCCGATAGTCCATACCGTCTCACCTTTCACTACGGGCGAAATGTGGTTGATTTGCACACCTACGTTACCTGCCGGATTGGGTCCGTCGAATGCGGTAACGGTAACGTTCTTTGCCTGCACGAGCGCGGCGGCTTTTTGTTTTACACTGATGTTCAAATACGTCTTTGCCATTCGGGACAAAGCGTCAAGTCCTGTCTGGAAGTTTGCTTCTTCGCCTTTCAAAACGAATTCGAAGTCGGGAGCCAGCGGATTGCTGTCGAAAGCTGAAATGAAGATAGCTTTCGGAGCTACCGTCGGGTCGGCGATTACATCGTACGGACGTTGGCGGATGAAAGCGAACATACCGGCTTGCAGTAATGCGTCCTTTACTTCCTGCGCGCTCATCTTGGACGGATCCATCTTGCCGAATTCCTCGTAGTCCTGCTCGGCGGCAGCCTCTACCACGATGTTCAGCACCTTACGACGTGCACCGCGTTCCACGCTCGTCACTACGCCGCTTACGGGCGAAACAAATTTCAATTCAGGATGATTCTTGTCAATAAACAAGGGTCCCCCGGCCATTACATACTCCTGCTCTTTCACCACCACTTTCGGAGTGATACCTGTAAAATCATCGGGAACCAACGAGTAGAATCCCGGCTCTTTCACAGACATGAACTCTTCGGCAGCTTTACCTTTCAGGTTAATGTCAAGGCCTTTGCGTAACTTAATTACATTTGCCATGCGTTTATATAAAATAATGGTTTCATTAATTTGCCCGCAAAAGTAGCAAAAAAGAATGTGAATAAAGAGCAAAAAAGAAAGGAATTACGGAGAAATTTCCGTAATTCCTTTCGTTAACGAACACGAGAATAGTGATGAGCGGTTAGTGATGAGTGATTAGTGGGCTGCGCTATAACTCCGCAGGGTACCCATCCCCCATTACTACCCCCTAATCACTCATCACTAATCGCTAATCACTAATCGCTAATCACTAACCCCTATTTCTTTCTCTTCGGCGAACATAGGGTCCCATGCAGGCAGGCGGACGGGTTTCTGTTTGAAGAGCTCCATTATCTTGGCGGAGACGTATTTGGTTTCTACGACCAGACGGAACATATATTCGTCGAACCAGTCGTCCGTCATGATGAGATGGCCTTTGTAGCCGCTGTCAGCGCCCCAACTGTTTTCAACCATCCACTTGACGGGTTTTCCGTTTTTGTCCAAGTCTACCGCCATGAGCGTCATGGCGTGGGAAGAGCCGCTGGAGAAGGTTTGGATGCGTTGTTTCTTATTCATTCCGAAGATAGTGCCCATGAGCGACTCGTAGTCATAGTTTTTCACATCGAGCAAGCCGCGTTCCGAATTCAGGAACTTACCGACATCGCAGGAGAAATACATCATGGTACTGTCTTTCAGCGAGGCGACAGCCATTTGCTTGATGTCCTCTACGGGCAGGTTGACGTAAGTCCAGTTCCTGCCGTCGTAGCGGTGGCGGTCGTAGTCTATTTCATAACATTTGTAATACTCCCGGCTGGGGTCGTTCATCAGCATTACGTAGTTGGTGAGCAATTGTTTGTCACCGTATTTCTCAAGGAAAGACATCGGGGTGTGATGTTCCGTTTCTACCGGGTTGCCTTTGGCATCGGTACGCACGTAGTCGAATTCCGTAGGCGGAACACCCAAGTTCAGCACCAGCATACGGTAGACGGTACCGAGCATGGCGGTTTTCTCTTTCTCCAGGGCGGCAGGCGTAGCGCCTTTGGCGGCAAGGTTACGGAGTTGAAGGGCGTACTCCTTCAGTTTTAAAGAGATGAGAGCGGCCATACGGGCGGTATTCTCGCTACTGTTCGTTTCCGGCATGGCGCTCTTGGGCACAAGGCCATACTTGGAAACGATGTCCGCCACTCCGGTGAATGTACCGCCGTCGCTCAACGGATGTTTCAGAAGCCATTCCACGGTCGGGTCTTCCAGCGGACTTTTGGCGGTGTCGATGATGCCTTGCAGAAACAGATTGGACTTCTCCAACTGGTCCCAGAAGAAAGGATATATCTCCGAGAACTCAAACGACTGAAAGCCATAGCGTGCAAGAGTTTTGGCACGCATTACGTTCAGCCCTGTAAAGAGCCAGCAACGGCCGGAAGACTTTTGATCGGTGATGCCTTTGGAGTCCACCTTGATGGAGAAATGGGTGTCCATGTCCTGCATATTCTCCTGGTTGAGCGCCAGTTTGCGGATGTCGTTATTGCCAATGGCATTGCGCAGCGCCTTGTCGGAAGGCGTGCCTCGATAACTCTGTTGAATCCGGCCGAGCATGGCGGGGCTTATCCCGCCCTTGCCGTCCTGCGCCTGCACCGACAGCAGCGCGGCGCTGAAAACAATTACGGATAAAATACGTTTGTTCATTTCAAATATATGTTTGTTTATTTCAAAATAGTTGTCATGCAGGTTATCCGATAATGAAGACAGGCCGAAAAAACTGCCTCACCATGGAATGGAAAGCAAATGTAATGTCTTTTTTGATAATTTTAGTGCCCTCTTTAGATTTATTATCTATTCCGCTCAAAACCAATTCAAATAAAATAGTTTTCTTTGCAGCCACATTCGTACGATATGAAAAGATACATACTGGGTATATTTACTCTGATATTGATACTGACGACTGTTTCAGCACAAGAGCAGACCGTTACAGCTACCAACGACACTACTCCCGCACTGACCAAAAAGGAATTGCGCAAACAAAGGGTGGCTCGCAGAAATTTCCATTATAACATATTAGGCGGTCCCAGCTATACGCCCGATTTCGGCGCGCTGGTAGGCGGAAGCGCGCTGATGACTTTCCGCATGAACCCCAGCGATACCACACAGTTGCGTTCGGTGCTGCCCATGTCCATAGCCTATATGTTTAAAGGCGGCGTCAATCTGATGGTAAAGCCGCAGCTTTTCTTTAAAGGCGACCGTTTCCGTATCTTCGGAAAGTTCGTCTACAAGAATACGGAAGACAACTTCTACGGCATCGGTTACAGTACCAACAAGAATTATGTCCGCAGCGACAGTACCAGCAAATACCGTTACAGCGGCATACAAATCAACCCGTGGTTCCTGTTCCGTCTGGGAGAAAGCAACGTCTTCGCCGGTCCGCAGGTAGACATCAACTACGACAAGATAACCGACCCCGCCAAACATCTCATCGAAGAGCCCGACTACATGGCAGCCGGCGGTACAGCCAACGGTTACAAGAACTTCAACTCCGGCCTCGGCTTCCTCTTGACCTACGACAGCCGCGATATCCCCGCCAATGCCTACAAGGGCGTGTATCTGGACTTCCGGGGCATGATGTACAGCAAGGCGTTCGGCAGCGACAACAATTTCTACCGTCTGGAACTGGACTACCGCCAATACAAGTCCGTAGGCCACCGCAAGGTATTCGCCTGGACCGCGCAAAGCAAGAACGTATTCGGAAACGTCCCCCTCACCCAGTATTCGCTGACCGGTACCCCTTTCGACCTGCGCGGCTACTACATGGGACAATATCGTGACAAATCCTCGCACGTCGTCATGGCCGAATACCGCCAGATGATAAACACCGACCGCGGCAACTGGATGAAACGCCTGCTGCACCACATCGGCTTCGTAGCCTGGACGGGATGCGGCTTCATGGGTCCTACCATGGGCAAGATAGAAGGCGTACTGCCCAACTACGGCGTAGGTCTGCGCATCGAAGTTCAGCCCCGTATGAACGTTCGTCTGGACTTAGGCAAGAATACGGTAAACAAACAAACGCTGTTCTACTTCAACATGACAGAAGCGTTTTAAACACTAAATGCCAATCATCCGCCCTAAATCGCTAACCACTAATAAATTCTCCTTTTTCCTTGCACCGCCAAAAGATTATCCATAATTTTGGGCGTTAATCCCCAAGCTCCCGAAATAGAAATATAAGAATCTGATACAGATGAAGACTTGCGAAATTATCTTTTGGATAAGTTTATTCATTGTATTCTATACGTATATAGGTTATGGAATGCTCCTTTACGTTCTGGTCAGACTAAAGGAATGTTTTCGCAAAACAGTCATCCCGCCCCTGCCGGCAGACAGCCGGCTTCCCGAACTGACCCTGTTCATCGCCGCCTACAACGAAGAAGATGTCATAGACGATAAGATGCGCAACTGCCTTGCGCTGGACTATCCGGCAGACAAGCTGCACATCCTTTGGGTTACGGACGGCAGCAACGACCGTACCAACGAGCGTCTTTCGCGCTGGCCTCAGGCCACCGTGCTTCATCAGCCCCAAAGACAGGGCAAGACCGCCGCTCTGAACCGTGGCATTCACTTCGTCACCACGCCGATTGTCGTATTCACCGACGCCAATACGCACCTCAACCGTGAAGCGCTGCGTAAAATTGTACACGCATTCGCCAATCCCGAAACGGGCTGCGTAGCCGGAGAAAAGCGCATCGCCGTACAGGCCGAAGACAATGCCGCATCCGGCGGCGAAGGTCTTTACTGGAAATACGAATCCGCCCTCAAGAAGCTCGACTCCCGCCTCTACTCGGCCGTAGGAGCAGCCGGAGAGCTGTTTGCCATCCGTCGCGAGCTGTTCGAGGAAATGCCTGCGGACACATTACTGGACGATTTCATCCTCTCTCTGCGCATCGTGATGCGTGGATATACCATTGCCTATTGCGCCGACGCCTATGCCGTGGAAAGCGGTTCGGCGGACATGCGCGAAGAAGAAAAACGCAAAGTGCGCATCGCTGCCGGCGGCCTGCAGTCCGTCCGGCGTCTGCGTGCGTTGCTCAACCCGTTCCGCTACGGCGTATTCAGCTTTCAATACATATCCCACCGCGTACTGAGGTGGTCGCTTACGCCCGTCCTGTTATTCCTGCTGCTCCCTCTCAACGCGATTCTTATTTTTACGACAGACCGTCCTCTGCTCTATGCCGTCATCTGGCTGTTGCAAACGCTGTTCTACCTCATGGCGAGCCTGGGTTATTACCTGTCAACGAAACACATCAAAAACAAGATACTCTTTGTTCCTTATTATTTCCTTTTCATGAACATCAACGTTATCCGTGGTTTCAACTATCTGCGCAAACGACGGGGGCAAACCAGCGGTGCATGGGAAAAAGCACGAAGGGCATAAAACAAGAGAAATATGAAAAACATCCTGAAAAACGCAGAGAAGGCCGAAGAGCTGCTGAAACTGACCTCGGACACCATGATTTTATTGGACAGGAACGGCATATGCGTGGATATCGCAGTGTACAACGTAGACATGTGGTTCCTGAAAGAAGACCGGTTGCTGGGCAAGAACATACTCCGGTTGCTTCCCCCAGTCACCTACCGGCAGGTATACCCCGAGTTCAAGAAAGTACTTACGCGCAGGGAAGTCTCCAGCCGGAACTACGAGCTGGCCATCGGCGACACCACCTACTTCTTCAAGTGCATCATGCGCCCCTACGAAGATATGGTGCTCTGCCAATACCGTGACATCACCGAGCGAAGCCAGCGCAAACTGAAACTGGAAAAGACGAATCGCGAACTCAACGAAATACAGAAAGCCGCCCTCATCGGCAGATGGCAATACGACTCCGGCAAGAAATCTTTCTGCTACACCGGACACTCCGGCGTGATGTGTACCGAAGAGGAGCAGGAAATCCTGCTCGAAGACTACAAGACGCACATACTGCCCGAAGACAGGGAAGTATTCGGCAAATGGCTGATACAGAACCTGCAAGGAGATATGGAAGCCAGCATAGACTATCGCATCCATTTCCGGAAGCGGGTGTTCTATATCCGCCTGAAAACCTTCTCGCACGAGAAACAACCCGACGGAAACATCCTTCTGGAAGGGTACATACAAAACATCACCGACATCCAGCAGCGGCGCAACGACATCAACCTGCTGACACACGCCATCAACAACTCCACCGAAGACATCTTCGCCGCCCACGAGGACGGTACGCTCGTCTTTGCCAACCGCCGCTTCCGGGAGCATCACAACATCGGCGTGGCAGACGACATCAGCGAACTGAACATCTACCGGATAGACATGAATACGCCGGGCGGAAACTTCTGGCAGGGACTGCTCCACTCCCTCAAAAAGGGAGAAAAACGCAGCGGTTTCGTCCTCTACAATCCCCTGCCCGACCATCCCGAAGTACTGGCCATGGAAGGAAGCGCCTATTGGGTGACAAGCGACAAAGGCGAAGCCATTCTCTGGGGTTTCGGCCGGGACATCACCCAGCGCATCAAGAATGAGCAGCAAATCAAGCGGTTCAGTCAGATTCTGGACAAGACCATCGAGAATCTTCCCGCCGGCATCGTGGTAAAAGACATCCGAAGCGGCTTTAAATACCTGTACCGCAACCGTGAATCATACAACCGCAACATTCCCCTGAAAGAAGCGCTGGGCAAGGACGACTTCGACTTCTACCCCTTCGACGTCGCACAGGAAAAGAGAACGCAGGACATCGAAATAGCCCGAACCGGAGTAGAGAAACACTGGATTACCGAGGAGCACGACCAAAACGGCAAGTCCATCTTTCTGGACAAACGGAAGATGCGCATCGAAAGCGACGACTTCCCCCCTATCCTGCTGAGCATCGAATGGGACATCACCGAAATGGAACGGATGAAGCGGGAACTGCTCGTGGCCAAAGAGAAAGCGGAGACTTCCGACCAATTGAAGTCGGCATTCCTTGCCAACATGAGCCACGAGATACGCACCCCGCTCAATGCCATCGTAGGCTTCTCCAGAATCATCGCCGAGAGTACCGATGCCGAAGAACGCAAAAACTACTACGACATCGTGGAAGCCAACAACGAAAGGCTCCTGCAACTGATAAACGAAATTCTGGACCTCTCCAAGATTGAGGCGGGCATGGTAGAGTTCACCATTGCTCCGATGCGTCTGCATCTGCTCTGCAACGAGATATACAACGCGCTGAAATTCCGTTGTCCGATGGGAGTAGAATTGGTCTACGAGGCTTCGGACGAGGATATTGTCATCGAGGGAGACAAGAACCGTATTTTCCAGGTGGTGTCCAACCTTATCGGCAATGCCTTCAAATTTACCACAAACGGCAGCGTCAGTTACGGATACCGCCGCAAAGGAAGCGAAATAGAGTTCCACGTCAGCGACACGGGTATCGGCATCGAGGCCGACAAACTGTCAAAGGTCTTTGAACGCTTTGTGAAGGTGAATAATTTTGCGCAAGGTACGGGACTGGGATTGTCTATCTGCAAAACCATTATCGAACGGTTGGGCGGCACCATATCCGTCAGCTCGGAAATGGGAAAAGGGACGACTTTCCTCTTTACCCTGCCTCTGTCGGAGAGTAAAAAAGAAGCGGCAGCCAAACAAAAAGAAACGACAGACGGACAAAAAGAAACGGCAGACGAACAAAACAAGACGTCCGGAACAAGCTTGAACGCATCCGGCAATACAGAAAAGAGCGATACGGTTTCCGGCTCCCGTAAAGAGCCGCAAGAGCTTCAAGAACCTCAAGAGCCCGAAGCCTCTAAAGCCCCCACCATACTGATAGCCGAAGATACGGACAGCAACTACGTCCTCGTCAAAGCCATTTTAGGAAAGCTATGCCGCCTGGAACGTGCCAAAGACGGTATGGAAGCCGTAACCATGTTCGAGGAACTGCATCCTGAATTGATTCTGATGGATATGAAAATGCCCAATCTCGGCGGATTGGACGCAACGAAAATCATTCGTGAGCTTTCGCCAAAGACACCCATCATCGCCCTCACCGCCTATGCCTACGAGCACGACAAACAGGCCGCGATTGACGCGGGATGCAATGACTTCCTGACAAAGCCCTATACGCAAGAAGTTCTGAAAGAAATGATAAAGAAATATTTAAAGTAGGAAAGCATACGCCAATGCCCGGATAAGGCTTACATCCTGTCATTCAGAGGAGCGTAGCGACGAAGAATCCCCTCTCTTTATCGATGTGAAGAGAAGAGATTCCTCGCTCCGTTCCGAATAACAACCGCTACGCGAAGATATCGCTTCGCTGGATGTACGCTATCACGTCTCCCTTGTTGACGTTAGCACCCTGCCGGGCACATACTTCGACAACACGGCCTGTAAATCCGGTCATTACCTTTTCGTACTCGCCCCACGGCGTAGAGAGATAGCAGAACACCTCGTCATGCTGATACTTACGCCCGATAAACGGCGCCGCAGACGGACCTTCCACGGAAACTTCCCAAAGCACCTGCCCCTTGGACGGCGCAATAACGGGGTCTGCTTTGGCGCGTTTCAGCTTCTTTATCTCCTCTTCCGAGTATCCGCTCTTTGCCATAGAAGCATCCTTTACACGCTCCAACTCATCACGGAAACGTTTCTTGGCAACACCCGACTTATAATCGCGGTATTGGCGGTCGTGCATAGCCAGTTCAAAAAGCTCCTCATCATCCTCACCATATTCCCAGCCGTTCTCGTCCATTTCCTTGCGGTATTCGTCCAAAGCGTCCGGATAGTTGGATTGCGGGTCTGTGTCGACAAACTCGTAACCTTTGGACTTGGCAAGCTCTATGATTTCGGGAGCCAGCTCACCCGGCAGACGTCCGCTCTTGCCCAGAATCATGTCCCAGGTATGATTATCGATCATCGTCCAGCGTTCTTCTCCTTTCACCAGTTGCATTACGTTCATCAGCGCCACGTTCTTCACGTACTGGCTGAACGGAGTTACCAAAGGCGGATAGCCCAGCTTAGGCCATACATATTCCACTTCGTCGAAAAGCATCACCAGCAGGTCGTCTATGCTGAGTTCGGGCTGGTTCTTACCTTTCAGTATCATGTTGATGCCGGAATGTACACCTTTCAAGTCCGCCATCATGGAGCCCATCATACCGCCCGGAAGCCCGCACTTCAAGAGCAGGGACGACATATGCTTGTTGGTGGGGTCCATAAAGTAACCAAGGAAGTCGTCTATAAACTCCTGCGTCATGGCGCGCGCTTTCATATAGGCCTTCATATTGATGTCGGGCACCCGGAAACCCTTGTCGCGCAGCATGGCCTGTACGGAAATAACGTCCGGATGCACCTTTCCCCACGACATGGGTTCCATGGCCACATCTATGATATCGGCTCCGTTTTCGCATACCTCGAGGATGGAAGCCATTGAAAGCCCCGGTCCGCTATGGCCGTGATACTGTATCAGCACGTCGGGATGTTTCTCCTTGATGGCTTTCGTCAGTTCGCCCAGCATACCCGGACGGCCGATGCCCGCCATGTCCTTCAAGCAGATTTCGGGCGCTCCCGCTTCGATAAGTTTGTCGGCTATGCTGGCGTAGTACTCCACCGTATGTACGGGCGAATGAGTGATACAGAGCGTTGCCTGCGGTATCATGCCCGCTTCGAGCGCATAGCGGATGGAAGGGATGATGTTGCGCGTTTCATTCAGTCCGCAGAAGATACGGGTGATATCCACGCCTTGCGCATGCTTCACCTTGTACATCAGCCGGCGCACATCGGCGGGAACGGGATACATACGCAGCGCATTCAGTCCGCGGTCGAGCATGTGGGTCTGTATGCCCGCATCGTTGAAAGGTTTGGTAAAGGCGCGGACTGCCTTGTTAGGGTTCTCACCATAGAGAAGGTTCACTTGCTCGAAAGCTCCGCCGTTGGTCTCGACACGTGCAAAGCAGCCCATTTCGATTATCAACGGTGCGATACGTACCAACTGGTCTACTCGCGGCTGGTATTTACCGGACGACTGCCACATATCGCGGTAAACAAGACTGAATTTGATTTCTTTTTTCATTGTAATAGGTAATTAGCTATTTGGTCACTCGGTTAACTTGATACATACAAATATAAAGGATTATTCTGACATATAGTCAAAATAACCCCATAATTATTCACTCAAAAGATATGTTTTATATCATTTGGTAAATTGAGAATTGAGAATTAAAAATTGAGAAATAGGGAACGAACATCGCGCAGCCTATTTCTCAATTTTTAATTCTCAATTCTCAATTTACTAAATGAAGTCTTTCAACTCTTCCTGTAATTTCTGTCTTGTAAAGAAGATGCGGCTTTTTACTGTTCCGAGGGGGAGTCCGAGGCGTTCGGCTATTTCGCGGTATTTAAATCCGGAGACATGCATGGAGAAGGGTACTTTATAATCACGTGGCAATGAATTGACGATGCGGTGCATTTCTTTCAGGTCGTAGGCGCCTTCGGTGCTGGCGAAGCCGGAATCCTGCGGCATGCTCAGATGATACAGATTATCGGTCTGGTCTACGAAAGTCTGTTCACGAACTATCTTCCGGTAGTTATTTATAAAGATGTTACGCATAATGGTATACATCCAACCTTTAAAGTTGGTATCAGGTTCATATTTATCCTCATTATCCAAGGCTTTAAGAGAGGTCTCCTGCAACAAATCATTCGCTTCTTCCCGATCGGCCGTCAATTTGTATGCAAAGCGAAGCAGTTCTTCTTGCACGGCAAGTAAATCTTTTCTAAAACTGTAAGTGTTCATACTTTGCTAATTTTTTTAAATGGTTAATATTCGTTTCGGTTTAGTGATTGCAAGTATACGGAAGTTTCCAAGTCTTGAGGGATGAAATACGGGTATTCTTTGGGGTGAAAACTATCATTTGACAGATTTCACCCCCTATTTTGACAGTTTTCGGGTGAAGCGAAGCGGCTGAAATTCAGCAGGAAGTACAATTTCACCGCTGATTTATGACAATTATTACCATAAGATAAACAAAAAGATGTCTACGGAAAGGGCGCATCAGAGGGAATAATTAAAATGTGTCTGCCTGTAATGAAAGCGGAACATCATTACAGGCAGACACATCTATCGGAGAAAAACGGGCGAAGTCAATTTTCTTTCCCTTGCTCCTCTCCATCGTTGCCCGACAGTATGGGCAGGCAAATCTTATATTTCACAGCCAGAATACGGGTGATGAACACGGATATTCCGCCTATCACCTGACAGCCGTAAGACTGCATGCCGGCAAGTTCGCAAAGCCAATACACCGTACCGCCCACCACACACGCCATTGCATAAATCTCCTTACGGAATATGAGCGGTATCTCGTTGATAAAGACATCGCGTATCACGCCGCCCGCCGCTCCGGTAATGCTGCCCATGATGATGGCCACCCAAAAAGGATAGCCCAGCGCAAGGCTCTTGCCCACGCCCACCACCGTAAACAGCGCCAGACCGATTGTGTCGAATATAAAGAACGTATTGTGCAGATGGATAAGATGCTTTCCGAAGAAGATGACCCACAGCAACGCCAGTCCGGTACATATCAGATAAATGGGGTCGGTCATCCAGCCGGGGGTCACATCCAGCAGCAGGTCACGTATCGTACCGCCGCCGATGGCCGTCACGAAACCCACCACATAGGCTCCGAACCAGTCGAAACGTTTCGCCGAAGCCAGCCGTATGCCGCTGATGGCGAAAGCGAACGTACCAATGAAGTCGAGTATCTGAACAAATGTTGGCATGAGGGCATTTCTTTTTCTGCAAAGTAACAAATAATTTCCCTAAGAAAGTGTATTTTTGTCTCATCAATTTATATCGGCAATGAAAATAACCATCGTATCGGGCGCACGTCCCAATTTTATGAAGATCGCCCCCCTCTGCCGCGCCATCGACGCAGCCAGAGAGGCAGGCAAGAACATCTCCTACCGCATAGTGTACACCGGAGCACAGGACGACACCACCCTGGACGCCTCGCTCTTCTCCGACCTTGCCATGCGCAAGCCCGACGCCTACCTGGGCATCGGCGGACGCGACCACTCCCAAGTGGCGGCCGCCATCATGCTGGCCTTCGAGCAGGAGCTCAACGAACACCCCGCCCGGGTGGTGCTCGTGGTGGACGACATGACCGCCACCATGAGTTGCGCCATCGTAGCCAAGAAGCGCGGGCTGAAAGTGGCGCACGTCATAGCCGGCACCCGCTCGTTCGACATGAATATGCCGCGTGAGGTCAACCGTACGATTGTAGACGCCATCTCCGACTATCTCTTCACCGCCGGCATGGTAGCCAACCGCAACCTCAACCAAGAAGGCATGATACCCGAATACATCCATTACGTAGGCAATATCCTCATCGATACCATCCGCTACAACCGCCACCGCCTTGTACAGCCGCTCTGGTTCTCCAGCCTCGGACTGCGCAAGGGCGGCTATCTCCTGCTCACCCTGAACCGTCACGACCTGCTGGAAAAGAAAGCCGTGCTCGGCTCCCTGATGCAGACGCTGGCCGGGAAAGCAGGCGACATGCCCATCGTAGCCCCCGTGCATCCGTACGTGGAGCGCGCCATCAAGTCATTGGGGCTCGACATGCCCCGGCTGCACATCCTGCCGCCCCAGAGCTACCTGCACTTCGGCTTCCTCATCAACCAGGCCAAAGGCATCGTGACCGACTCCGGCAACATAGCCGAAGAAGCCACCTTCCTCGACGTGCCCTGCATCACGCTCAACACCTACGCCGAGCATCCCGAAACCTGGCGCATCGGAACCAACGAACTCGTAGGCGAGAACTCCTTCGCCCTCTCCGCCGCCCTCGACAAGCTGCTGCACGGCGAATGGAAGCACACCACCCTACCCGACCGCTGGGACGGACGTACCGCCGAGCGCATCGTACAGACGCTGATAAACGGAGAGAAAATATAGAAACCGTCCGGAAAATCATCCCGCCACATGAGCCGGCTCATCCCGTGAGATGAATTTATCCATTCCGCAAGACGGATTATTTCGCCCCGTAAGACGAATCCGCTCGTTTTACGAGGCGATTTTTGGTATATAAAAAAGGGTATGGTCATTAGCTGCCATACCCACACTAAACACAGTACAATAAAAGAAAAATAGTTTAAGTCAGTCTGTTATTATGTTTCTGTAATCAGAATTTGTAACCTACCGAGAGAGCGATAGACATATTCTTTGGAGAATCTTTGCCCCAATCCATCACTTCCGTCAGACCGAACAGGAAGTCCAGGCCGACCAGATACTTGCCGAATTCGGCACCCACGCCGAAGCCCAAACCGAAGTCGAAGCGTTTGGCGTCCCAGCCTTCACCGGTATCCTCGTCGTATTTGAAAATCTTTTCGCCGTCGCATTTGCCGCCCAGACCAAAGCCCAGATACGGACCCACCTTACCGACGATGTTTATGCTTTCAGTCACCGGAAAACGGCCTGCCGCCATGATAGGAATCTGCAAATAGGTAGGTTTGAACTTTTCGGACTCTCCGCCACCGTAATCAAATTTAGCTCCGTTACCCACAATCATCAACGACGGCTGGACAGACCACATATCGGTAAAAGCATATTCCATGCCCACACCGAGCTGATAGCCCACTTTCATGTCGGCCCCCTCGCCACCGGTCAATTTACTCATATTAATACCTGCTTTCGCATTCCAAGAGATTTGCGCAAAGGTTACAGTAGACACCATTGCAACCAAAACCAATACAAATAACTTTTTCATAATACAATATATTTTGTGATTTGATAAGACAAATGTATTCAATTGTATAAAAAACTCAAAACGCCGATTCGCCCCATCGTCACTATCCTGCGCAAATCCCGTTCTATTCTGTCAATATTAACAAACAAGAGGGGGAAATAAAGTGAGAAAACGCCCGAACGGCGGCCTCACCCTCTTAAACATCCCTCTCATTCTTTAAAATATATTTGCTTCTTGATTAACAGTAAATTGTTAACTTTGCGGCTTGATTATGAAACGTATGAAACGAATATATAGCATTACCCTCATCCTCTTGCTTTTACTATTCGCCTCTGCCGGCGCATCAGCACAGATAAGAGGCGTTATAACGGACTCCCTCACCCACGAACCGCTGATGTATATCACCGTACAATACGAAGGAAAAGGCGTAGGCGGCATCTCCAACGCTGACGGAGAATACCAGGTGGAGACACGTAAAGGCTGGGATGAACTGACCTTCTCCGCCATAGGCTACATCACCAAGAAAGTGAAGTTCGCCCCCGGCACGAAAGTACTCAACGTAAAGCTGACACCCGCCGACGTGATGCTTTCCGAAGTCGTCGTCAAGCCCAAGAAAGAGAAGTACTCGCGCAAGAACAACCCCGCCGTGGAGTTCATGAAGAAGGTCATCGAGAACAAGAAAGCCCTGAAGCTCGAGGAGAACGACTACTACCAGTACCAGAAATACGAGAAGATGAAGATGTCCATCAACGACGTCACGCCGGAGAAAATGGAGAAAGGCATCTACAAGAAATTCTCTTTCTTCAAAGACCAGGTGGAAGTGTCGCCCAAGACCAACAAGATGATTCTGCCCATCTCCATCAAGGAGACGGCTTCCAAGACCATCTACCGCAAAAGTCCCAAGAGCGAGAAAACCATCATCGAGGGAATGAACTCCAACGGTATCGAAGAATTCTTCAATACGGGCGATATGCTGGGCACCATCCTCACCGACGTGTTCTCCGACGTCAACATCTACGACGACGATATCCGCCTGCTGCAACGCCGCTTCGTCAGCCCTATCGGACGCGGAGCCATCAGCTTCTATAAGTTCTACCTGATGGACACCCTCATGGTGGACAAGCAGGAATGCGTGCACCTCACCTTCGTACCCCAGAACTCGCAGGACTTCGGCTTCACCGGACACCTGTACGTGGTGAAAGACTCCACCTACGCCGTAAAGAAAGCCATCATGAACCTGCCCAAGAAGACAGGCGTCAACTTCGTGGAGAACCTCGACATCGTGCAGCAGTTCGAGCAACTGCCCGACGGCAACTGGGTACTCACCGATGACGACATGACCGTGGAGCTCGCCCTGATGAAAGGCATACAAGGCCTGGAAGTGCAGCGCACCACCAAGTACAGCGACTACAAATTCGATGAGATAGAACCCCGCCTGTTCCGCCTGAAAGGAAACGTCATCAAAGAAGCCAACATGCTTGCCAAGAGCGACGAATACTGGGCTAAAGTACGCCAGGTGCCGCTCACCAAGAAAGAAAGCTCCATGGACGTGTTCATGAACCGCATCGAACAGATACCGGGCTTCAAATACGTCATATTCGGTGCAAAGGCGCTCATCGAGAACTTCGTGGAGACGGGCAGCAAGAAGCATCCCAGCAAGTTCGACTTCGGTCCCATCAACACCATGATTACCAGCAACTACGTGAACGGCACCCGTTTCCGTCTCAGCGGCATGACCACCGGCAACCTGCATCCGCACTGGAGCTTCAGCGGTTACGGAGCCTACGGTACGCGCGACAAGAAATGGTTCTACTCCGGACAGGCCGCCTACTCCTTCAACAAGCGCGAGTACGTCCTTTGGGAGTTCCCCAAGCATTACCTCGCCTTCCAGTACACCTACGACGTGATGTCTCCCATGGACAAGTACCTGGCCACGGACAAGGACAATATGTTCGTCGGCTGGAAATGGACTACCGTAGACCAGATGTCGTACATGCGCGACGCCACCCTGACCTACGAGCTCGAAACCCAATCCGGCTTCTCCGTCAAGGCAATGGCGCGCCACCGCAACGACCAGCCCGCCGGTATGCTGCAATACTGGAAGAACAACGGCTCCACCCCCGGCGAATGGGACGAGAAGAACACCCTGGTGCACGACGTCACCACCACCGAGCTGGGACTGACGCTGCGTTACGCCCCCGGTGAGACGTTCGTCAACACCAAGCAGCGCCGTGTACCCGTATCGCTGGATGCGCCCACGTTCACCCTCTCTCACACCGTCGGCCTGAAAGGCGTGCTTGGGGGCGAATACAACTTCAACCTTACGGAAGCCAGCATCCGCAAACGCTTCTGGTTCGGTTCGTGGGGTAAGCTGGACGTCACCGCCCGTGCCGGCGCGCAATGGAACACCGTGCCCTTCCCGTTGCTGAACCTGCCGATGGCGAACCTCTCGTACATCACCCAGAACAACGAATCGTTCAACCTCATCAACAACATGGAGTTCCTGAACGACCGCTACGCCTCACTCGCCCTCAGCTACGACATGAACGGAAAGCTCTTCAACCGCATCCCCCTCATCAAGAAGCTGAAGTGGAGAGAGATGTTCCGCATCCGAGGCATGTGGGGCACACTGACGGACAAGAACAACCCGTACAAAAGCGGCAACCCCGACCTCTTCCTCTTCCCGATGCGCGACGGCATGCCCACCAGCCATATCATGAGCAATACCCCCTACGTCGAAGCCAGCGTAGGTATCTACAACATCTTCAAGCTGCTGCACATAGAATATGTGCGCCGCCTCACCTACACCGACATCCCCGGCGTGAAGAAAGGCGGAGTGAGGTTTATGATATTGATGATATTTTAGGAGTTATGAGTTATAAGTTATGAGTTATTTGGGGGGATATGAAGGAAAGTATATTGAAAGAGAAAGCCATGGATTTTGCGATACGCATTGTCAACCTATATCATTTTCTGAATGATAAAAAGCAGGAAAAGGTTATGGCGAAACAGATATTACGGAGCGGCACCTCTATTGGAGCAAACATCAGTGAAGGGATATATGCAGAGTCCACAGCCGATTTCATTCATAAACATGCCATTGCCCAAAAAGAGTGTGCAGAAACCCTATATTGGCTTGAACTATTGAAAAGAACCCAATATATCGACCCGAAGCAATATGACTCTTTATACCAAGATTGCAACGAACTACATAAAATGATAACCTCTACCATCATAACTTCCAAGAAATCCCATCATCCCCCCCACAACCCAATAACTCATAACTCATAACTTATAACTCATAACTCATACCATGCAACCATTAGCAGAACGGCTTAGGCCAAAGACATTAGACGAGTACATCGGTCAGAAACACTTGGTAGGACAAGGAGCGGTACTGCGCAAGATGATTGATGCGGGACGCATCTCCTCGTTCATCCTATGGGGCCCGCCGGGAGTGGGCAAGACGACGCTTGCACAGATTATAGCCAACAAGCTGGAAACTCCGTTCTACACCCTCAGCGCTGTGACCAGCGGCGTAAAGGACGTACGCGACGTGATAGACCGCGCCAAGAGCAACCGCTTCTTCTCGCAGGCAAGCCCGATACTGTTCATCGATGAAATACACCGTTTCAGCAAGTCGCAGCAAGACTCCCTGCTCGGCGCTGTGGAACAGGGAACGGTGACGCTGATAGGCGCTACCACGGAGAACCCCTCGTTCGAGGTAATCCGTCCGCTGCTCTCCCGTTGCCAGCTCTACGTACTGAAATCACTGGAGAAAGACGACCTGTTGGAACTGCTCCGGCGCGCCATAACCACGGATGTCCAGCTGAAAGAGCGCCGGATAGAGCTCAAGGAGACAACCGCCATGCTCCGTTACAGTGGCGGCGATGCCCGCAAACTGCTTAATATCCTCGACCTCGTCGTGCAGTCCGAAGCCGGCGACCCCGTTGTCATTACCGACGAGATGGTGACCGAGCGCCTTCAGCAGAATCCCCTCGCCTACGACAAAGACGGAGAGATGCACTACGACATCATCTCCGCCTTCATCAAGTCCATCCGCGGCAGCGACCCCGACGGAGCCATCTACTGGCTGGCACGCATGGTAGAGGGCGGTGAAGACCCCGCTTTCATAGCCCGCCGTCTCGTCATTTCCGCTTCCGAGGACATCGGACTGGCAAACCCCAACGCCCTGCTGCTGGCCAATGCCTGCTTCGACACCATCATGAAAGTAGGCTGGCCTGAAGGGCGCATCCCGTTGGCGGAGACTACCATCTACCTCGCCACCAGTCCCAAGAGCAACTCCGCCTACATGGCCATCAACGACGCCCTCGAACTGGTGCGGCAGACAGGCAACCTGCCCGTTCCCCTGCACCTGCGCAACGCCCCCACCAAACTGATGAAACAGCTCGGTTACGGCGGCAACTATAAATACGCCCACGACTATCCCGGCAATTTCGTCCGCCAGCAGTTCCTGCCCGACGACCTGAAAGACCGCCGCATCTGGCATCCTCAGGACAATCCCGCCGAACAGAAGCATAAGGAAAGGATGGACAGTTTGTGGGGAAAGCGAAATGACACCCCCACCCCCATAACTCATAACTCATAACTCATAACTCATAACTTATAACCCCATGAAAATAATAGCATTAGACGGCTACGCCGCCAACCCCGGAGACCTCTCCTGGGACGAACTGAAAAGCCTGGGCGAATGTACCATTTACGAACGTACCGCCCCCACCGAAGTACTTGAACGTGCAGCCGGAGCAGATATCCTGCTGACGAACAAAGTCGTGCTCGATGCGGCGACCATCGCATCCCTGCCCGACCTGAAATACATCGGCGTACTTGCCACCGGATACAACATCGTCGATACCGCCGCTGCCAAAGAGCGGGGCATCATCGTTACCAATATCCCGGCATACAGCACCCCGTCCGTCGCGCAAATGGTCTTCGCGCACATCCTCAACATCGCCCAGCAGGTGCAGCACTACACCGACGAGATACGCAAAGGCCGTTGGAGCGACAGTCCCGATTTCTGCTTCTGGGACACTCCGCTCATCGAACTGCGCGGTAAGAAAATCGGTATCATCGGCCTCGGACAAACCGGCTACAACACCGCCCGCATCGCCATCGGCTTCGGCATGGAAGTACATGCGTACACATCCAAATCGCCTTTCCAGCTTCCCCCCGAAATCAAGAAAACGGAGCTCGACGAACTCTTTGCCAACTGCGACATCATCAGCCTGCACTGCCCCCTCACCGACTCCACCCGCGAACTGATTAACGCCGCCCGCCTGAAACAGATGAAGCCCAACGCGATTCTCATCAACACCGGACGCGGCCCGCTTATCAACGAGCAAGACCTTGCCGATGCCCTGAACAACGGCACCATCTTCGCCGCCGGGCTGGACGTACTCTCGCAAGAGCCGCCCTGTGCCGACAACCCGCTGCTCACCGCCAGAAACTGTTACATCACCCCGCACATCGCCTGGGCAAGCGCCGCCGCCCGCGAACGCCTCATGCAAATCATGCTGGACAATGTAAAAGCCTTCTTAGACGGAAAAACGATTAATTCAGTAATAAAATAACCGACAGAAGAGTAAGCGTCAAAGCTCCGGCAGTCCCGTCTCCGGAGCTTCCGACGCCCTTATAAGTCACCGGTGCCGACCATGGGAAAAGCCGCCGTCAAAAGCCTGTTTCATCTGATACTGACAGCCGCCACATTCGTGCTGGCCGCCGTCACCGTCCTCGCGTCCCGTTCCGGACATTACCATCCGGAAAGCTCCACCGTCATGCCCTTGCTGGGACTTGCCGTACCGGTATTGCTGGTCTCCTGCCTGATTGTCTCCCTCTGCTGGGCAGTGGCACGCAAGAAATGGGCGTTCGTCACGCTGATAGCTTTCTTCTTCAATTGGGAGTACCTCACGGCCGTTATCCGGTTCGGTTCCGCCCGTGACATACCCGCCACGGCATCGGCACCGAACCGCCAGGGCAAACCCGGCGGTTACCTCACCGTAGCCACCTACAACGTTCATAACTTCGGAAACGAAATCACCGGCTACTCCTGCAAAGAGATAGCCAGGTACATGCGGCAACAGCACGTCGATGTGCTCTGCTTTCAGGAATTCGGCGGCAACGAACACTTCACGGTAGACAGCCTGCGTCGCGCCCTTTCCTACTGGCAATACGCTCTTATCCCCGCAGACGACTCCATCCGCGGCCTTCTCCCCATCGCCGTATTCAGCCGCTACCCGCTCACCGGCGGACGCTTCATCACCTACCCCCACAGCTCCAATTGCAGCATGCTGTGCGACATCGTTGCGGGTACGGACACCATCCGTCTGCTGAACAACCACCTGCAAACTACCGGCGTCAGCCGGAACCGTAAAAAATGGGAACGCGAACTCACCACCGACAATACCCGCCGTGAAGCGCAGGCCGTACAGGACGCGGCGGAAACCCTGCATGAAAACTTCGTGAAACGTGCCGCCCAAACCGACAGCATCTGTCACCTCGCCATTGCCGCCCCTCACCCCGTACTGGTGTGCGGCGACTTCAACTCCCTACCCTCATCCTACACCTACCGCCGGCTCTCCGGATTCCTCGAAGACGGCTTCAAGACGGGCGGACACGGCTATATGTACACCTACCGCTACGGCAAGCGCATGCTGCGTATCGACTACGCCTTCCATTCACCCGAACTGGAATGCATCGACTACTACTCTCCCGATCTGGATTTATGCAGCGACCACAATCCGGTGATATTCACGGTGAAGTATTAAAAGACGCTACAACTAAAAAAAGATAGAGCCGCCCCGGTTTCCCGGAACAGCTCTACCATAAAAATAAACATAAAATAAAATATCCTTAGAACGTCAAGCGAACACCTACCTGAGCGTGCCAGCGTGAAGAAACATCGCTCTTGGTGATTTCAGACTTGTTGTAGATATAGTTAGGAGTGGTCTGGCCGTTTACCGTTGTCAGTTTCGTAACGGAAATCGGTGAGAGGTTGTAGAGCGAGCCGTAGGTTGCTCCCCACTTCTTATTCAGCATATTGGCGAAGTTGATGATGTCGAAAGTAAATTCCAGCTTACCCAAACCCTTAGGATTATAGATGGTTTGAGCCAGGTGGAGATTGATTTCGTGCTCCCACTTGGTGAGGTTGGAGTTACGTTCGGCATACTGTCCGCGGTGGTTCTTGGCGTAAGCGTCGTCCTCAATCCACTGTTTGAAAGCCTGGCGGCTCTCTTCGGCGGTCATGGTCACTTCTCCCTGCTTGTTTGTAGCATCCACAAATTCCATCTTGTTCAGTTCTTCGTCGGTCGGGATGTACAGCAGGGAATTGCCGCTAAAACCGTCACCGTTGAAGTCAGCAGATTCGTTCATGGTCAGGCTGTAACGGTTTCCGGAGAATCCGTTGTAGATGACAGAGATAGAAGTACTCATCCAGTTGTTCCAGTATTTCGGAGTGGTGTAAGCTACCTGAGCCATTACACGGTGCGGAATATCGAATTTGGAGAAACCGAGTTCGTTGCCGCTGTTGGTATCACGGGAGTAGTTGTACTTCCAGTTGGAGTAAGCTACGGAAGAAGTACCGTCGTTCACAGACTTGGAGTGTCCGAACGTATAAGAAGCTGACATGTCGAGACCGAATCCGAAGTGTTTCTCCAGCAAGGCTGAAAGAGCGTAGCTGTAACCCTTGTTCGTATTCTTCAGGTTGATGATGGAGTAATAATCACCGGCCTGCACCTTATAAGCGGGAGAAGCGGAAGCCTCTACACCCGGAACGGCGTACACCTGTCCGTTTTCCACCAAAGCGAGGTTTTCAAAGAACACGTTGTTCATGGTCTTGGAGTAAACACCCTCAAGAGTCATTTTCACGTTACCCGGCAGGAATTGCTCCCATGCCAAGTTAGCGCGCAAAACTTGCGGATATTTAAAGTCATTGGCTACGGTCACAATATCCTGCTTGGCATTGGTTGTGGCGGCAGATAAAGGATTGTCCTTATATTGTGTCAAAGTAGGAGCTTCGTTGGTATAGTTCTTATCGACATCCTTGGGAGCGATGGTAGTACCTTTCTGTTCCATACCCGTATTGTTGAACGAGTTGCTGAGCCATACGAACGGTACACGTCCGGTAAAGATACCCACACCGCCACGGATAAGCGTGCGATGCTCTTCGTCTGTATACCAGCTGAAACCTACACGCGGTGAAACCATCAGCTTGGCGCTCGGGGTTTCGCCTACACGTACACCGAGGTTACGTTCTACGGCAAAGTCATTGAAAGCCGGGTTTACGGTAGGATCATTGAACAGCAAAGGAATATCGAAACGGATACCGTAAGTGAAGTTGAAGTCTCTCGACACCACCCACTTGTCCTGAGCGTAGAAGCCGAACTGTCCGGCTTTCATTACAGGGGCGTATTTCAAGTCGCCACCCGTAAGAGCGGGATCGCTATACTTATAAGTAAACTGATAAGGTTTATCCGCCATAAACAAATCAAGCGAGTTGTAGTACCACGCGCCTTCCGAAGCCTGGATAAACAAGTTGCTGATTTTGTAGATTTCGTTGTGGGTACCGAAAGTCAGGGTATGGTTGCCGAGATACCAGGAGAGGTTGTCCTCGAAGCTGTATACATCCTGATTCAGTCTGTTGGCGCCGGAAGAGAATTCCGTACCGATGTTGGCTGTAATCTTCGTTTCACCGTCACCGCCCAATACATTCTTGATTTGCACGCAAGGGCCTGCATATTCCGTATCGCGGAAGTCGCGAACGAACGTGCCCGATGCACGGAGCTCGTTGTAGAGGTTATCGCTCAGGCGGGAGTTCAACTCGGCCACTACCGAATTCATCTTGTTGTTCATGCGGTAACCGCTGTTGCCGAAGTAGTAAGTGGTGGAGTTGGCTCCGTACACATCTTTATAAGAGTTGTTGTGCTGGTAGCGTACGGCGAGTTTATGCTTTTCGCTGATGTTCCAGTCCACACGCGCCAAGAGGCCGAAAGATTTCTGTTCGATGTCACGTTCGCCGTAAGCCTCTTCGATGCCGGTCAGATTCTTGTACTGGTCGGCAATCTGCTTGGCGGTGGCGCTGGTGATATAGTTAGAGGTATAGCCCGGGTAAGTGCTTGAAGGATAGCTGTTCTTCTTGCCTTCCGCGCTGACGAAGTAGAACAGTTTGTTCTTGATGATGGCGCCGCCCAGCGTACCGCCGTAAGTACGGTCGAACTGCTGAGACATCGGCGACTTCTCGTAGCCGCGTACGGCGCTATACTTGCCATACATGTTCTGGTTGTTGAAATAGGTGTAAGCCGAACCGTGAGTTTCGTTCGTACCCTGCTTGGTGATGGCGTTGATGCCGCCGCCCGTAAATCCGCTCTGGCGGACGTCGTAGGGGGCTACCACCACCTGAATTTCCTGAATGGCGTCCATGGAGATGGGATTGGCGCCTGTCTGAGCGCCGTTCGTACCGCCGGCAGAGAGGCCGAATACGTCGTTGGCTACCGTACCGTCGATTTGGAAGCTGTTGTAGCGGTTGTTGGAGCCAACAAACGTGATACCACCGTTTTTGGAAGTCATGGCCAGCGGGCTGTTCTTCACGATGTCGTAGATGTTGCGGTCTACGGTCGGGGTATTCTCGATGGCGTTTGCGGAGAAGTTGGTGGCAGCGCCGCTTTTGGTCTTGGCGTCGGCTACGACTACCACTTCATCCAGCAACTCCGAGCTGGGGTGCAGTTTTACGTTCTGTGTGTAAGTGTTACCCAATTCCAGCATGATGCCGGTAAACGCCGCGCTCTGATAACCTACATAAGACACTGTAAGCTTGTACGGGCCGCCCGTACGCATACCCTGAATGGTATAGCGTCCGTCCACGTTGGTGATGGCGCCGTACTGTGTACCAGAGGGCTCATGAACAGCAACAATCGTCGCTCCGATCACTGTTTCATTCTGTTCGTCGGTCACCTTGCCGCTGATGGCGGAAGTGGTAACCTGCGCATTTACGCCCGCAGCTGCCAGAACCAGCATCAGCGTAAAAATAAGTCTTACTCTTTTTAACATAATTGTTTTTAATTAGTTTCGTAAAATGTTATATTTCTGAAAACATTGGCAAAGATACGCAAAATAATATGTACTTGCATTACATTTCTGCTACATTTTTTAAGAATAGCGTCAGCAGGTATGTAAATACGGTATATGTCATCGGAAAAAAGGTATATATGACTATTCCGCGCAAGGCAGCACCACCGTAAACCGGCTTCCCCGCCCCACTTGCGATTTTACTTCGATGCGTCCGCCCAGCCGTTCCACAATGACTTTGCAGATGGGCAGCCCCAGTCCCACGCCTTGCGAAAACTCGCTGCGCTTGTAGAAGCGGGTGAAAATCATCTCCCGTTCCTCTTGCGGAATACCTATCCCGGTGTCTTCCACGTAGATGCCCACTTCGCGGGTGGCGGGCAGGCGGACGTATCCCAGCCTGATATGGCCTTCGGACGTGAATTTGCCGGCGTTGTTCAGAAAGTTCGTGACGACCTGCGTCAGGCGCATGCGGTCTGCGTGCACGAAGGCGTCCTCTGCCGGGAAATCCGCAATGAACTCCAGCGGCGGTTTTATCAGTACGCTGTGTGTCCGGTAAACCGCTTCGAGCAGGTGGCGTACGCTTTCGCGGCGCAGGTCGAAAGACATGTTGGCGGTTTCCATGCGCGAGAGTTGCAGCACGTCGTCCACCAGTTTCAGCAGCAGTTTGGTGTTGGTGTCGATGATGCCGGCATACTCCCGCTTCTCCGTTTCGGACAGCTCCGGGTCGTACACCAGCAGATTGGCGAAGCCCGCTATGGCGTTGAGGGGCGTGCGTATCTCGTGGCTCATGTTGTTCAGGAACGACTGTTTCAGCTCGGCACGCTCCGCCAGACGGCGCGCCTGTATCAGTTCCTCTTCATGGTCTTTGACGTCCTGGATGTTCTGCAACAGTCCCGTAATGATGTACCTGCCGCCCGACACGGTGGCCTGCAGCGTGCTGTAACGCAGTTCCCACCATTCGTAGCCCCCGCCGGTGAAGTCGAAGCGGTACTGCCCTTTATGGGTATGCACGTTCTCCGAGGCACGGTAGCTGCGGTAGAAACGCTCGCGGTCGTCGGGATGCAGGAAGTGTATTATCTCGTCCAGCGTGATGCGCTCGCGCGGGTGGCGGATAAGGTCGTAGAAGTGCGGGTCGCAGATAATCCCCTCGCCTTCCAGGCGCCACACGTAGGTGGAGCTGCCGCTGATGGCAAGCGTCAGCGTTTCGTGCTCGTAATGCAGGGAGTGCTGCGCCTCACGCTTGCGCCTGCGCTCCACGGAGAGGCTGCGGATAAGAAAGGCGATGAACAGCAGCAGGAGAAGCCCCGAAAGGGCGGCTATATATAATAAGGTGTAATGATAGCGTTCCGTAAAGGGGATGTACATCACGGTGTACTCCTTGGGGATGCGGCTCAGGGGGATGCCGTAGCGTTGCAGCACGTGCCAGTTTACGACGTACCGCTTGGCGCAATACCGCACCTGCCTGTCGGGCGTCGCGCCGCGGAGACGTTCGGCGATGCCCTGCGCCATGTCGTCCAGTTGCGTTTCGAGGGGAGCGAAGTAGCCGCCCAGAGCGTAGTCCGACGTGCCGAAACCTTCGTTCACAGTTTCAAAGCAGGGGTTGTGGAAGAAGTTGGCGGAGTGCACGGCTATGAATTCCCGTCTGGTGAAAAGGCAGAGCGTACGGTGGCCGTGCCCCGTCCACGCCATCTGGGTGAGCGAGAGCGAGTCGCCGTTCAGCCGGACGATGGCGGTGGTGTCGAAACGCTCGTTCTGCCACGTCAGGCCTGGAGCGGCGGATGGCAGGGCGGAACTCAACTTGCGATGGTACCGGACATGCTCTTTTATCTGTCCGCAGTAGATTTCGTAGCCTTTCCCGCGGAGCTGCCCGGTGAGGTCGTTCCAGATGAAGCGGTCGAGTACGCTGTTGCGGTTTATCACGCACACGCGGGACTTGCCCATGATGCGCTCCACCATGCGTACGGTGTTCAGGTAGTCGGGAGCGTCGGCATAGCCCGTCACGTTGGGATAGCGTTCCAGCAGCTTGCGGTTGGGATAGTTTACGCCGCCGAACACCACGGGCAGGTCGTGCAGGCGGGGATTGCCGCAGGCCATGAGCGAGTAGAGCGCCTGGTCGTCCAGCACCGCCACGAGGCGGGCGCCCCAGCGGGTGAAGTCGTCGATGAAGTCCGAGCAGCGCTCTTCTTCTTTAGCGGGCAGCAGGTCGTCGCAGTCCAGGAAGTATTCGCGGAAGTCGCAGGAGATGCCGCGCCTGGCCAGCGCGTCACTCAGCATTTCCCGGGTGCGTCCGGCATCCGGATACCCGGCTTCGTAGGAGTGGACAAGAGCTATCTTATACCGCCCGGCATAAGGCTTGCGCCCGCATCCCGGCAGGCAGAGCAAAAATATCCAGCACGACAGCAAGGCAGCTATTGTCTTTATTTTCATTTTGTTTGTTCGTCTTTTCTATATGCAAAGATACGGATATATACCCGATATAAAAGCCTGCCGGCATGATTATTTTTCAGGAAATTTAAAATATCTTTGCCGCCTTTATTTTTTAAGGTAAAACATTATATGAATCATTATGGAAACTAAAAAAAAGAAGGATGGGCACATCTGAATCGAGTAAGAAAAGCCATGGAGTGTATTAAAATCGTTACCGACGAAAACTACGAAGTAAGCGATGAAGCCTACCACACGTTGAAGCGGATAGTAAAGGGATGTGAGAAACTGATTAAGGCCTACGAAAGAAAGCTGGCGCAGCGGGAAAAGGAACGGGAAAGGGCGCTGAACCGTTAATAAAGTACAAATATCCCCCATAAGTATGTTTATACATTTACACAAATGCAATGCGTTGGGACACACCGGAATAGGTGGCGCAAAGTGTATAGGCAGGAAAAAGCGTCCGTTTTATTTTCAGTAACTTTGTGGTAACAAACGTTGAACAGGCTGTCTTCCGACCGCGCTTTGCATGCATCGGAGACAGCCTGCTTCAATCAGTACTCATCCTATAAAACAAAGACATGGTAACTACATGTACAGAGGGAGAGATAGAAATCTCCGAATTCGGCTCCGTCCGAAGTAAAACATCACGGATCATCAGCCTTCGACAGTATGTAAACAATGTGCGCAGCGATATGTTCAAGGCACGCGTAGAGGAGTATATGCGCCTCGCAGCCCTGCCGGGACATGAAGCCGAAGCGCAGGCCGTAAAGGACAGGATGCCCTGCATCGTACCCGCCGGCGTGTGCAGCGGCGGACATGCGGTAAAGAACCTCGTCAGGCACAGCGGACTGCTGCAAATAGACATGGACCACACCGGAGCGCGCACCGCCGAAGTGTGCGGCCTGTTGCGGCAACTGCCTTACGTGGTGGTGGCGCACATGAGTTTCTCGCACAACGGGGTACGCGCATTCGCGCTCGTGGCCGCCGGGGATGTGGAACGGAACTATGAGCGGTTGTACGCCGCCGTAGGAGAAGCCGTGAGCCGCCATGCCGGACACGATTACGACTCCAAGTGCAAGATACTGACGCAGCCCAGCTTCTACTCGTGGGATGCCGACGCGTATTACAACCCCGGTGCGGAAACGTTCCGGATGCAGTGGGGAGAGGAAATGACGGGCCCGGAAGGGAGAGTTGCGGAAAAGGAGATTGCAGGGAATGAAAATGCAGGGAACGGGAATGTAGGAAATAGGAGTTCGGGAACAGGAACAGAAACAAGGACATCGGAAACAAGAACAGGAGTAACAGCAGGAACAGATACAGCAGGAACAGATACAACAGGAGTTGCAAATGCAGGAACAGGTACGAACGCAGATACAACAGACGCAGGTACGGCAGCAGCTTCCGCCTCAGTTTCCGCCTCTGCCCCGAACACCGTTTCCAACACTGCTTCCAACACTACTTCCAACACTGCTTCTAACTCCGCCACTCCTTCCAACCCTCATGCCGCTCCCGGTTTCCTCGCCCAATTCCTCAACGACTTCGAGCATCGCAACCCTTTCCGCCGAGGCGAACGGAACGACCTTGCGCTGAAGCTCGGACGTGTGGCACGTAGTAAAGGATTTTCAAAAGAAGAGCTGGAAGAAATCACCCGTATCTTCACCCGCCGCTACTCTGCGACCGATTTTACAGCCGAGGACATCCGTCAACGTATAAACGCTGGTTATCAGTTCATTGAATCACTTCCGCAAAAAACGGAAGAGCACAACAGGGTTCAAAATAGGGGTCAGGTTCTATATGACCCCTCCGAGCCGCCCGATGAAGCTCTCGAAGACGCGGATTTGTTGGAGAAAAACAACGAACTGCGTGCCAGTTCTCCCTACATTCCCGACAGCGTTTACGACGGACTGCCCGCACTGCTCAAAGAGTGCGTAAAGTACTCCGGCGACCTGCGCGAACGGGACATCGTACTGCTGGGCTGCCTGAGCTGTTGCGGAGCCCTCTTCCCCCACGTCAGCTTCTTCTATAAGAACGCCCTCTATTCGCCTCATTTCTACCTTGCCCTGATAGCCGCCGCCGGAGCGGGAAAAGGCGTACTGGCCTTTATCATCAGCCTGCTCGACGCCACTCAGGAGCACTATGACGACGAACGCCGCCAACAGAAAAAAGCTTTCGAGAAAGCACAGGCCGATTGGGACAACGAACTGCATCAAGCCCAACGTGAGCACCGCTCTCCCGACACCGACAAGAAGCCGGAAGAACCCAAAGGCAAGTATCTGAAAACCTCTGCCACCACCAGTAAAAGCCGCCTGCTGGAACAGCTTGCCACCAATGGCGAACTCGGTTGCCACATGGCGTCTACCGAAATCAACACCCTCATTTCTTCGCTCACCCAAGACTACGGCAAATACGAGGACATCCTCTGCAAAGCCGCCCACCACGAAGAAATCTCGCAGTCGTACAAGGCAGACGGCGACCCGATAGTCGTACCTCATCCACACCTTGCACTCGCCATATCGGGCACACAGGAGCAGTTCATCAACTTCTTCCATTCACACGAAAACGGTCTGTACAGCCGCTTCCTTATCTACACCCGTCAGCTCAGTCTGCATTGGGAAACCTGCTCCCCCGGCGAAGGACGTGTAGACCTGCGCGCGCACTTCCGCGCACTGGGGCAGAAGCTGTTCGATATGCACAAGTTGTTGCTGGACTCTCCCACCCTCGTCACCTTTACCCCCGAACAGTGGGAACGCCACACGCAACAGTTCTCACTGTGGCTCAAATCCGCTTTGGTAGAGGGACGCGAATATCCCAGCAGCATTGTATTCCGTCACGGGCTGCTTGCCATGCGCCTGGCATCCATCCTTACCATTTTCCGCAAATGGGACGATTACCGCTACGCCAAAGAGTATGCCTGCACCGATGCCGATTTCAACGCCGCCATGCAGATTGTAGCCACAATCCTTGAACACAGTCTGCTGCTGGGAACCACACTGCCCGACACCGGACGACAGCCCGTCCTCATGCGGCACTTCCACCAGTTCGACCAGATACTGGCCGACTTGCCACGCTCTTTTTCTTACAGTGACTTCACCTTCGCCGCCCAAAATCTCGGCATTTCCCTCTCCACCGCCAAGCGTATTCTCAAGAAAGGATTGGAACAGGAACTCATTGTAAAGCAAGGAGATAAGTATAGAAAAAGGAATAAAAGGCGGGGGAAATAGGGTCAATAAGGAAGTGACCCCAAAAATGACCCCAAACAATATCTCCCCATTTCGTACGGGCAACCGGAAAAATGTTTATCTTTGTCCCGGTCTTCTCCCGGCGTTGTGAGAAGATGTGTTTTTCTTGATTTGGAGAAAATCATTTTATTATTCGTTATCCCTTTTTGAAAGTCTGGTAAATTTTCACAAACACGAATAATAGGTGAGACTCTCCACGTCCGGCTTGCGTATAACTCTGTTATATAAAAGTTTGGCGTGGAGCTATTGCTTATTATTATTCGTTTGGATGGTCTTACCAGAGCCTCAGGGATAGGATAATAATATCAATAGTTTCCACGCCATTCTTTATTATGGCTGACGGGGGAACACACTATTAACCCGATTAAAAAAAAGCCATGAAAAAGGAACAAGAAACAAGCGAAGAAAAAAACGAGGTGATTGCCGATAGCACCGATAAGGCGACAGCCCCCTCAACGGCATTTCCCGACCTGACAGAGAAACATCCCTGCCCCCACCGCTACTGCGCCCTGTTGGAAGAACTAAAAACCACTCCCGACCTCTACGACCTTTTACACTCCTACTGCACCTTTCCCGAATCGTTAGACAACCTTTACGGCACGTCCCTCGCCCACCTGCGCTGCGATTGTTGCCTGTACGCCCACGCACTGATACGGCTGCGCCAACGCCCCGCATCCCGCTGGAAACGGATAAAGAAGTACCTTACCTCGCTCCTGCCCGCATTTCTCAAAAAAAAGAAAAAAGCCGCGAGACAAAGCCGTTTCTAAAAAACTATTAGTATCTTTGTGTACAATGTATAAGCATCACATAGCAATACATAAAAGCATAATCCCATGAAATCGACTACCGAAATATTAGAGTTACTTCGTACCTACAAGGCACACTCCGCCGCCAAATACGGTGTGAAACGCCTTGGTATTTTCGGCTCCGTTGCCCGTGGTGAACAGACAGAGCACAGTGATGTCGACATCTGCTACGAAGGAGATGCTCCTTCACTCCTCACGCTGGAACGTTTTCAAAACGAATTAGAAAATCTGTTGGGAAGCCCGGTAGACTTGATAAGGATACGAGAACGTATGAACAGCCGCCTGAAACAACGAATATTAAAAGAAAGTATCTATGTATGACAAAGATTTAGCACTCGACAGTCTGTGTAATATCCAAGATGCACTGCAAATGATAACCGAACGTGCTGCCGTAGCCAATACTCCGGACGACTTTCTACTATCACCGGACGGAATGATGCGTCTTGATGCTATCTGTATGAATCTGATAGCACTGGGTGAAGCTGTAAAGGGGCTTGATAAAATAACTCAAGGAGAACTGCTTCCCCACTACTCCGAAATATACTGGAGCGGAGTTATGAAAATGAGGGATAAAATAGCCCATCACTATTTTGAAATGGATGCAGAAGTTGTATTCAAAACTCTGAAAGAAGATATCCCCACAATGCTTCCCATTATTCAGCAGATGATTGAAGATATAAGTAAAAAAAAATAAGTGCAAGTCATTTTCATTCCTCTTACGAGATGAAATAAATCATCCTGCGAGAGGAATAAATTCATCCCGTGAAACGGAAATATCCGTCTTACGGGCGGAATGGATTTATCCTGTGAGGTGGAAATCATGGCGTCCCCAACACCCCTATTATAAGCCGCACTTGCGCGGGCGTGTACCGTCTTGCGGTAGGCGTCATGCCCGTTTCCTGCAACTGCTGTTCCAGTCCGGGAGCGGTGCGTATCCATTCGTTAAACTGCTTGACGGCCGTCTGCTGTTGCACACCGCCTATATACATGCTCGCCAATTCGCCTTTGCCGTAGCTGCGCACGACAAACGCTTTCTCTACAATATCTTCATCTGCCTGTTCCATGTGGGGTAATTTACGGTAATCCTAATTATGGTTGGAGATATAAAGATAGTGATTTTCAGCGGGATAAGCAATTATATCGGACGGTATATCATCCTCTACCACCGTCTTTTTTTCTTCTTGCAGCCTTTCTGCAACGCCACGCCAAACAGGCAACAGGCGCATTTCAATTCTTTCTGGGAGAGTTTATCCAAATTGTCGAGGATACCGGAGATTGAGTAGTTTTCGTCGAGAAACTCATAAGGGTCGGCGGCTTCTTCCAAATCCTGCTTCATCAGGCAGGTACATACAGGACTTTTATCCATTAGTTTGTTATTTTTTTTGGTTTATGTAAGGGGTTATCTTATCTGCTTTACAAAAAAACGTCGGGGGGACGCCCCATCGAAAAAAACGCACCTTACTCCCCTTGCGGAAAGAAGGATGCTCAAAGATAACACTTTTTTGCTATTATTTGCATGATTATTATAATTTAATACAATAGAAAGTCTGTTTGTACTATCTGTCATTGTTACCCAATCGTACTTAGCAGCACTCAAACGTACCGAGCGTCGCCTAAGCTTACTTATCCTTATCCAAGCTTACTAAACATGCCCTATCCTTACGCAAAACAACTTAAGCTTACTTATCCTTACATAATCTTACCTATCCTTACGCAAAACCGCTCAACCTACTTATCCTTACATAACATTACTTATCCTTACTCAAAACAACTCAATCTTACTTATCCTTACATAACCTTACTTATCCCTACTCAAAACTACCCAACCTTACCGAAACATATTTTCCGCCTTGTGCCTGCCGTATCTTTGTTTCAACGAAACGAGGTAAGGAATATCGCCGCGGAGACTTCTCCTCTGACCGTCAGCAATCAATAATCAATATTACCAATTAAAACCTAATTTCATCATGGCAATTATCGTAGAGCGTGTACAACGCTATCAGAAAGTCGGGGACAAGACTTCCCCGCAACTGTATTACTTGAAGCGGAAAGCCAAGAACTCCCGCCTGTACGACACCAAGCGCATCGCGCAAGAGATTGAGGAACTGGGCGGTATGTCCGCCGAAGACGTGGAGCACGTAGTCACCGCCCTTGTACGCAACATCAAGCGCAAGCTGACAGACGGCGACAGCGTAAAGCTGGACGGCCTCGGCGTGTTCTACACCACTTTCCACAGCAAAGGCACCGTGAAATCGGAAGACTCCACCGTTAAGAATATCGACAAGGTGAATATCCGTTTCCTCACCGACAGCGGCCTGCGTCTGGTAAATGATTCCGGAGCAACGACCAAAGGCGGGCCGAACAACGTGGCGTTCGAGTTGTACAATCCCAAAGAGGACGGTTCGTCGGGCGGCAATGGCGGCGGTGGCGGAAACGACGGAGAAGAAGAGAACCCGTTGGGCTAAGAACCCGCCGGGCTGAAACAGGGTAAAAGACGAGGCGGAACGGATTTCAAGCCTTATCCCGTTATTGAAAGGCCGTCTGCCCGTCCGTACCCCTATCCCCCGATAACATTTCAATCAATCTTCATTATTATAAATAACCCATAAGTAAATGCTGAAAATCAGTTTATATCCAAAATACCTGTCCTTCGGAGCCTGCGAAGAAACCACTCCCTTTTTCGCATGCATAGAGAAGAGATTCTTTGCTTCGCTCCGAATAACAGATAGTATAAGCCGATTATGCGTATTTACTTAACTTAACCCCAATTATTATGTCAACAAAATCAACCTGGTGGGAC